>JBMFHR010000001.1:0-12660 GCA_049976725.1 Conexivisphaera sp.
CGGCGCTCTCTGGTGGGCGCGTCCTGAGCCGAGGGTCCACGACGAGCCCGCGGAGGCTTTATTGCGCTGCGAGACCATCACCGTTATTAAGGCGGCGGCGAGCTCGCGGCGGCGTGCCCGAGGCGGATCCCATCGAGAGGGCGCTGAGCGGCGAGCCCCTGGGCGTGCGCGACATAGAGAGGCTGATGGATGAGGACCTCTGGAGCCTCGGAAGGGCCGCCTCCCGGCTCACGCGCTCACTCTTCGGGGGGCGCGTGACATTCATCTCCAACATGATACTCAACTACACGAACGTGTGCACCGTCGCGTGCAGGTTCTGCGCGTTCTACAGGCCTCCGGGGCACCCGGAGGCCTACCTCAGGGCGCCAGAGGAGGCCGCGAGGGCCGCCGCCCGCCTCGACGCGGAACACGGCCTGAGGCAGATACTGGTGCAGGGGGGCGTGAACCCGGATCTGGGTATAGAGTACTACGAGGAGCTCTTCAGGAGGCTGAAGGAGGCTGTGCCGCGCGCCGCTGTGCACGGGCTGAGCCCCATAGAGGTCGACTACCTGTCCAGGAGGGGCAGGATGAGCTACGGCGAGGTGCTGTCCAGGCTGAGGGATGCTGGAATGGATACGATGGCTGGAGGCGGCGGCGAGATACTGGTCGACAGGGTGAGGCGGATCATAGCCCCGAGGAAGATCAGCGCCGACGCCTGGCTGAGGATAATGGAGGTCGCGCACTCGATGGGCATAATGAGCAACGCGACCATGATGTACGGCCACGCTGAGAACGCCAGCGACCGCGCGGAGCACCTGCACAGGATACTGGAGCTGCAGCGTAGGACCCGCGGCTTCCTCTCATTCACTGCCTGGAACTTCGAGCCCGGCAACAGCGAGCTGACGCGCGACTATCCTTACCCGATGACCGCCGCCACCCTGCTGCGCGTGGTCGCAGTCTCCCGGCTGGTCTTCAGGGACCTGCTGCCCAACATACAGTCCAGCTGGCTCACGAACGGCCTGGACGCCGCGCGCCTTGCGATGCTCTTCGGGGCCAACGACTTCGGTGGGACGCTCTTCGAGGAGATGGTGATACCGGCCACGGGCTCGAGGCCTCCGGGTATGAACCGGGAACGCATAGTGGACCTCATAAGGTCCATGGGTCTGAGGCCGGCGGAGAGGGACAACTGGTACCGGGTGATCGCCGAATACTAGCATCCCGACAACAAAAAAAGGCACCCGGCCCGATACCGGGGCGTGCTGGAGCAGCCGGAGCGCGCACAGGTCGGGATCATAGGCGGGTCGGGGCTCTACTCACTCGATGGCCTCGAGGGCGTGCGCGAGCTGAAGGTGCACACGCCCTACGGGGAGCCCAGCGACAGCCTGATCCTGGGGAGGCTGGGAGGGAAGACAGTAGCGTTCCTGCCGCGGCACGGCAGGGGGCACAGGATACCGCCCCACAGGGTCAACTACCGGGCGAACATATGGGCCCTCAGGAGCCTCGGCGTCTCGTGGGCCATCTCCGTGTCCGCGGTGGGCAGCCTCGTCGAGGAATATCGTCCGGGCGACCTCGTGGTTCCGGATCAGTTCATAGACATGACGAAGCGCCGGGACTACACGTTCTTCGACGGACCCAGGGTGGCCCACGTGAGCATGGCGGATCCGTTCTGCGAGCACCTGAGGGGCGAGCTCGTGGCCTCGGCGAACAGGCTGGGGTACCCGGTACATCCCGCCGGCACGTACGTCTGCATAGAGGGGCCCAGGTTCTCCACGAGGGCGGAGAGCAGGCTGTGGAGGTCCTGGGGGGCCCACGTGATAGGCATGACGCTGGTGCCCGAGGTCAACCTGGCGTGCGAGGCCCAGATGTGCTACTCAGTCCTGGCGCTGGTCACCGACTACGATGTCTGGGCGCAGACCCCGGTGACGGCCGAGGAGGTGACGAGGATAATGGAGGAGAACACGGATAAGGCGAGGCGCGTCCTGGCGGACGTCGTGCGCAGGCTGCCGGACGCTCCCGATGCCTCCGCCTGCAGCTGCTGTAACTCACTCGCGAGCGCCCTTATATAGCTAAAACGAAGGCCAATGGGGCGGCATCCCTCAGCATAATGGCAATGCTTATATATCATAGTTAGTAAAATGTAATCCACATTGTCGCAGGCCGAGGGGGTTCTCAGGACCGGGCCTGTGCGCAGCAGCGGGTACGCCCTGAAGCTCAGGAGGGTCGTCAACGCGGCGCTCAGGCAGCGCATCAAGGAGGGCATCCTGAACGCGACGCAGGTCAACGACGAGCTGACGAGGATCAACAAGGTGCTCTATTCCTACATAGTGGAGAGGTACCAGGTGCCGAAGGAGGCCGTGGTGAGCCTGGTGGTCAAGTACTCGATCAGGGACGGCCGCTTCGCCGTGGAGGACGTCCAGGTTGACATCTACGAGAGGGACGAGATACTCAGCAACAACATAACCGAGGGCGTGAGGAAGGAGCTGTCCTCGCGGGCCACTCAGTGATCCGCCCTCCAGCGCCGCGGATCCTGGAGCTCGCTTTTATCCTGGCACTGGATCGCCGGTCCGTGATCGACGCGCGGGTGCTCGGCGGCGCCCTCAGGATCACGGTGACGAACGAGGGCGTCTACGTGCTCGACCTAGAGGGGAGGCCGGTGTTCTTCGAGCACGCCCTCCGGAGTTACGAGCGGGGGCTGAGCGGCCTCCTCGTCAGGAAGTCGTGGAGGGGGAACCGGAGGGTGGTGGAGGAGGTGTCGGGGGCCGAGAGGGAACGCGCGCTGGGCGCAGTCTACTCCGCCGTGCGGAGGGCGCTGGAGGAGTCTGGCAACGGCGATGCCCGGGAGGCGCTGTCGCTCGCGGCCTCGCGCGGGATCGGCTGGCTCAGGGTCGACGAGGCCCGCTTCGCATCCCTCTACATGCCAGTATCAATACTGCCGCCCGATCAGTACCTCTCGATCGTGCTGCAGGCGACCATCGGGTGCGCGTACAACAGGTGCAGCTTCTGCTCCTTCTACAGGGACAGGCCCTACAGGGCGAGGGAGCCGCGCGAGTTCGCGGCTCACGCCGCCCAGGTCAGGGACTGGCTCGGCGCCGGCGCGCTCATCAGGCGCGGCATCTTCCTGGGCGACGCCAATCCGCTCGGGGCGCCGCGCGAGTACGTGCTGGAGTACCTGAGGATCGCGCGTGACGTCTTCCCCGGGCGCGAGGTCCACGCGTTCTCCGACTACTTCTCGACGAGGCTGCGGCCGTCGGATTACTCGCTGCTCGCGTCGATGGGGCTCAGGAGGGTCTACATAGGCCTGGAGTCCGGGTCGCGCGATGTCCTGAGGATCCTCAGCAAGCCGCCCGAGCCCCGCCTCGCCGTGGGCATCGCCAGGTCGCTCGGCGATGCGGGAATATCCCGCGGCATAATAGTGCTAGTCGGGGCCGGCGGCAGGAGCATGTGGAGGGCGCACGTCGAGGGGACGATGGAGGTCCTGGACTCAATGGACCTGAGCAAGGACGACATCGTGTTCCTCTCGAGGCTGCTCGTCCGGCCCGACCTTCCGTACGCGTCGGCCGTGAGGGACCACCTGAGCGAGCCCGAGCTGGACGAGCAGGAGGACGAGATGCTCGGGGCGCTCAGGGCCAGGGGGATCAGGGTGGCCCCCTACGACATAAGGGAGGCCATCTACTGATTGGGCTTCACGCAGGCCACTATACGATCTATATCGACGTCGTCCGGCTCCCTCTCAGACGTCACCACGAGCCCGGCCGCCTCCGCCGCCGCGTCCAGTTCCCTCGAGGCTTGCGTCGCCCTGTGCGCGCTCACGACGGCAATCCCCCCGGCCTTCACGACGCGGGCGATCTCCGACAGTGCCCTCTCGAGGTCCTCCGAGAGCTGCACCGCCGTTATGGAGTAGACCGTCCAGAAGGAATCGGAACGGAAGGGCATGCGCTCCATGTCGCCGAGGACCAGCTCCCGGCCGCGCCCGCGAGCCGCCACCCTGAGCATGGACGGGCTTATGTCCAGCCCTACCGAGAGCACCCCGAGCCTCCTGAGCAGTATCCCGGTGCCGCATCCAGCGTCGAGAACAGGGTATCTGGGGGGCGCCATAGCGATCGCGTCCCTGACCTTCGGCTCCTGCTCGGCCCCGTAGCGCGCCTCGTACTTGGGCGCCTCGGCGTCATAGAGCCTCGCGAGCAGGCTCTTGCGCATGCGCCGCGCGGCGCCCACACCCCCGCGGGGTCCGGCCCGTTTAAAATCGGTGCGCACCTTCCGAAGGACCCGGATCCAGCGGTCCTCAATAAATAGTCTCTAGCACGTCCCCCTAGACATATTTTTATAGTGCGAACGGCGCGGCGATCCGAATGATAACCATAATCGGTACGGGAAGGGTCGGGAGCAGCACCGCCGCGATGATCGCCCTGAAGGAGCTCGACGACCTGACCCTGATAGACATAGTGCCGAACCTCCCCCAGGGTGAGGCGCTGGACCTGGGGCACGCGCTGGCCGAGCTGGGCATCGACCTGAGGGTGAGGGGCAGCAACGATTACAGCGACATGCGGGGCAGCGACATCGTGGTGATAACCGCGGGCTTCCCCAGGAAGCCCGGCATGACGAGGGAGGAGCTCGTGGGCAAGAACGCGGATGTCGTCAGGTCGATAGTCCTCAACGTGAAGAAGTACGCGCCCGACTCCATAGTCCTGCTGACGACGAACCCGCTGGATCCGATGATATACCTCGCGTACAAGCTCCTCGGGTTCCCGAGGGAGCGCGTGATAGGGTTCAGCGGGATACTTGACTCTAGGAGGCTCGCCTACTACGCTTCGCAGAAGCTGGGCATCGCGCCCAGCTCAATATCGCCCGTCGTGATAGGGCAGCACGGGGAGAAGATGTTCCCCGTGCCCAGGCTGTCCACGGTCGCCGGCGTGCCCCTGCCGCAGGTGATGTCGCAGAAGGACATAGATGAGATAGTGAAGGAAACTATAGACGCGGGCGCCACCGTGACGAAGCTCAGGGGCTTCAGCAGCAACTGGGCGCCCGGCGCGGGCATCGCCATGATGGTCGAGTCCATAAAGAAGGATCTCAAGAGGACGTTCTTCGCGAGCGTCTACCTGAACGGCGAGTACGGCATCAGGGACGTGACGGTCGACGTCCCGGTGGTGCTGGGCAGGAAGGGAGTCGAGAAGATACTGGAGCTGCCGCTCACCGAGGAGGAGAGGAAGGGATTCCTGGAGAGCGTGGAGGCCATCAAGGCTAACCTGGCACAGATACCTCCCGAGTACTTCAAGCTGTGAATATAAAATCAAATCAAAATAAATCTATTTATATTGCTATCTCCTCCAGCTCGCGCTGCGGGGGTATGTTGCGCATCATCGCCGCGAACAGCGCGATCGCCACGAGCTCCGGGAATATCTCCACCCAGATCCATGCGCCGTCGAAGCCCAGCACGGGTATCAGGGAGCTGAAGACCAGCGGCCACGCGGCCTGGCCGAGGCTCCAGAAGGCGCCCGACCAGAGCGCGCCCGCCGCCCTCACCCTCGTCGGAAACGCCTCGGTGTTCAGGCGTATCAGGCCAGCGAACTGCCCGTTGTGCGTGAACAGGTAGAGGAAGTACCATGCCCAGAGCGCGGCGTAGTCGGGGAAGCGCACGAGCTCCACCAGCGCGAATATCCCGAGCGTCTGCAGCGCCGCGAACGCCACCACGGGCCACTTGCCGCCTATCCTGTCGTTCAGGTAACCGTTCGTTATGTATCCTATTATACCTATGAATGAGAGCGTGGCGAACATCGAGATCAACGTCAGGTAATCGAATCCCTTCACCTGCGAGAGGTAGTACGGGAACATCGAGTCGCCGACTATGGCCACGCCGGTCGTCATGAAGTTGTAGAACGCGAGTATCAAGGCGGTCCTCCTCAGGTCCGGGGACAGGAGCTGCCTGTAGGACGGCCTTACCGCTGCCTCCACGTCTACCCTGTACTTGTTCATGAGCTCCTTAACCTTCTCCGCGTCCCCCCGCTTCTCCGCCTCGCGGATCTCCTTCAGGTGCAGGAAGCGGTCGGTCTCCTTCAGCCTGGTGCGTATTATCAGGACCACTATAGCCGGGAGGAACGCGAAGAGGAACGCGACCCTCCACCCGTACGTCATGCCCCACTCGCTCAGCGTGAAGAAGGCTATCGCGCTGGCCAGTCCGTAGCCGAAGACCCAGCCCGACTGCATTATCGAGAGTGCCAGGCCCCTGAGCCTCTTGCCTATCGTCTCCGTCAGGTAAGTCGCACCGGCGCCCCACTCGCTGCCGGTGAACGCCTCGGCGCCCATCCTTATCAGCAGCCAGCTCCCGAATCCGTTTATGAAGTACTGGAGCATGGAGAACACGGAGGTTCCCAGCAGCGTCAGCTGGAGCAGGAACCTGCGTCCCAGCTTGTCGCCCAGCGGGCCCAGCACCAGGCTCATGGCGAAGCTCGTGAAGAACCCGGCCGACAGCACGTACGAGTACTCCTGGACCGTGAGGTGCAGCGTCTGCATTATTGGGGTGCCCAGCAGGAGAACTAGGTTGTCGTCGGTGTTGATGAGTCCCCAGCCGAAGTATATAACAGCGGCTATCAGCACCAGATCGCGCGTCCTGAGCGCGCGTGACCCTCCGCCAGTTGCCATTTCCGAAGTAGAATGCTGCGCATTAGAATAAATACTTTCTTTATATTGGGGGCTCTACTCGCTGCCCCTCGGAGAATTGCATATAGTGAGCGCCGAGAGGGCGTACGCCTTGGTCCCGGTCAGCAGGTCGGAGAGGCTGATGTACTCCCTGTCCTTGTCGGCCAGGGTGAGCCCGCTGAGCCTCTTGGCGCCTCCCGGGCCGTAGTTTATCGCCTTGCTCCCGATCGAGTTGTACTTGGGCGCGTTCGAGTACCATATCTCGTAGATCACCTCGACGTCCCTTCCGGTGAGCTCCCTGTGCGCGTCCTTCACCGCGCGCACGACCAGCTCGTCCTCGCTGACCTCGGTCGGGGGGTTTATCGCGTACGGCAGCTCCTCGACGTTGTAGCCCGGGTGCCTGCGGTTGAAGTCAGCTATGAACGCGTCCAGCTCGTCCCTGACCTGCATCCAGGTCATGCTGGGCGGGAACCTTATGTCCACGTAGATCGAGGCCTCACCGGGCGTCCTCGAGGCCTTCCACGGGAAGCCGCCCTGAACGGCGGCCACGTTCACGATGCCCCTGTAACCCTTGTAGGCGAGCTTCTCCTCGAGCTTCTCCTTCCAAGCCCTGAACTCCATCACGAACTCGGCCAGCTGCTCTATCTTGTTGGGGACGCCCCTCGACCACGCGGTGTGTATCACCGTGCCGCCGGAGGCGGTTATCTTGGCCCAGTAGGAGCCGTAGTGCCCTATCATGAGCTTGAGGCCCGTAGGCTCGCCTATTATCACGTAGTCGCCGACGGGCCCGTGCGCCACGAGGTAGGACGCGCCGCTGCCGTAACCCCTGTACTTCTTGCCCATGTAAGCGTCGACCTGCGACTCCTCTATCTCACCCGCAGTCGCCGTCAGTATCAGGTCCCCCTTCAGCTCAACCCCCGATTCTATCAGTGCGCGGACGGCCTCGAGGTACGCGGCGTGGGCATTCTTCATGTTGAACGCCCCGGCCCCGAAGATCCACGTGTCCCCTTCCCTCTCCTCCACGCGCGCCTTGGGGGTCGTCGCTCCCCCGTAGAGGAACTCCTCGGTGCCGGTGAACGAGACGTCAAGGTGGGCGTCCAGCTGGAGCGACTTCCCGCCACCCTTGCCCCTGAGTATACCTATCACGTTTGGCCTCCCGTCCTCCACCTCCTGCCAGATCACCTTGAGCCCCAGCTCCCGGTATTTCGAGTACATGTAGGTGCCTATCTCCTGCTCGCTGCCGGTGGGGCTGGGGATGTTCACCAGCTCCGTCAGGGTCCTGACGAGGCGATCCCTGTCAATTCTCCTCAGGATGTCCTCCTTGGCCACCTGCAAACCGGATCGACTCGCGCCAAGTGATTTAATTAAGTTTTAATGCGCATGCGCCGGCGCATCGCGCCTCGGCCGACCGTCCCGCGATAGGATGCCTGATATCTTGGACAGCGACTCCGCCAGCAGGCGCACCTCGTCCTCGGTGTTGTAGATGTACACTGAGGCGCGCGTGGTGCCGCGGAAGCCGTACCTCGCGTGGAGCGGCTGGGCGCAGTGATAGCCCGACCTCACCTCCACGTTCGACAGCTCGCTGAGGAGGACCGCAACCTCGTCGGGGCTGTGGTCGCCTATCGTGAACGAGAATATTCCGAGCCTCCCGCGCGCGTCCCACGGCCCGAGGAGGCGCAGGCCTTCCACTTCCCTGAGCGCCTCGAGCGCGAGCTCGGTCAGCCTGCGCTCGTGGTCCAGCACGCCCTCCATGCCGATCCCCCTCAGGTACTCCACGGCGGCTCCCAGGCCCACGGCCCCGGCTATGTTCGGTGTCCCAGGCTCCATGTTGTGGGGGAACTCCAGGAGCCTGTAATCGTCCAACGTCACATCCTCCACTATCCCGCCCCCCAGCCAGGGGGGCGATATCTGGTCGCGCGCGGACTCGGACACGTAGAGCACCCCGATTCCAGTCGGGCCCAGCATCTTGTGGCCGCTGAACGCCAGGAAGTCCGCGCCCATTCTCCTGACGTCAACCGGAATGTGCGGGACCGACTGCGCTCCGTCGATCAGCACAAGCGCCCCGGCGTCGTGAGCCGCGCGCACGACCTCCTCGACATCGTTCACGACGCCGGTCACGTTGGACGCGTGCGTGAGCGCAACGATCCTGGTCCTGCGGCTCAGGTTCTCCTCGAGGGACCGCGCGTCCAGCCTGCCCTCCCCATCGAGCCCCAAGAACCTGATCCTCAGGCCGTGGATCCTCGAGGCCCTGACCCAAGGCAGCATGTTGGAGTGATGCTCCATGGCGCTCACGAGGATCTCATCGCCCTCCCTCCACCTGAGGCCCTGCGCCACGAGGTTTATTGAGGCAGTGGTCCCGGACGTGAACACGACGCCGTCCGGCCTGGCGCCTATGAACGACGCGACCGCCTCCCTGGCGCCCTCGTACTCGTCGGTCGCCCTCTGGGCCAGCCTGCCCATTCCCCTGTGCACGTTCTCGGTGTACTCCTCGTAGTACTCGCGCACCGCCTCGATAACCGCGCGCGGCTTGAGGGACGTCGCGGCGCTGTCCAGATAAACGACGCCGCTCGACAGCACAGGGAAGTCCCCGCGGATGGCTCCCGCGTCCATTGTCCGATCGTTCGACTGGCTGACTATTATAAGTTAACGTTCAATTTACTAAATATTATTATATCAATCTTAATTTCACCATATGCTCAGGCGCCGAGCGCGGACCGCACAGCTTTTTACCTGGCCGGCCCGGATCGGCCCAGGATGAGGTTCAGGGTCTACACTGGGACGGGCGACGACGGCACGACCTACAGTCCCCTCACCGGCGGCAGGACGTGGAAGGACGATCCGGCAGTCGAGCTCTCGGGCGCGCTGGACGAGGCGGTGTCCGCGATAGGCCTGGCCAGGTCCTTCCTCCCGCCCGAGCTGTCCGACGTCGACGCGGAGCTGGCCAGGTTGCAGAGGGTACTGTTCTCCGCCGTCACCACGTTCGAGACCAGGGGCAGGAGGCAGCTCCTGACGGAGGATGACGTCAGGTGGATGGAGCGCGTCTCCGAGTCGAGGATGGAGGACGTCGAGCTCTTCGTGGTGCCCTCCGGCCATCCGGCCGCGACCGCGCTCCACGTGGCGCGCTCGTTCACGAGGAGGCTCGAGCGCGTCCTGGTCAGGGTGGCCCGCGAGGAAGGGGTGAACCAGCCCCTGGTGATGGCCGCGGTCAACAGGGCCAGCAGCGCCCTCTTCGCGCTGGCGGTTCACGTGAACAGGAGGACGGGCCACAGCGAGGACGCCTTCAGGCCACGAGGTCCTCCATTCCCAGCGCCGATGCGAGGCTCTCCTCGTCCACCCTGTAGGTGCGGCCCACGCGGGAGGCTGCCTCCAGCGGCAGGAAGCGCCATTCCCTCTTGTAGTGGATGGCCAGCAGCGCGCGGGCCCCGGCGCGCCTGGCCCACTCTGCCAGCTTCTCCACCTGCTCGGAGTCCACGTATATCGGCAGCTCGCTCCTGGCCTTGACCTCGAAGGCGAATATGGTGCCCGCCCTCGCCGCCACGACGTCCGGCTGCACGAAGCGCTTGGCCTTGGCGCCGCTCGCCGGGGCCCGGATGGACGCGAACCCCATCTCCCAAAGCCTGCGCGCCAGGTCGCGTTCCCTGTCCAGGCCACGGCGCCGGGACCTGGACTCCTCAGACCTCAATTCCCCTGCCCACCCTCACGATCATCCTGTACCACTGGGCGACCAGCGCCCTCACGCCCCCGCCTGATTCCATCCAGCGCAGCAGGTCAGAGATGGCCGCGGCGCCCTCTTCGCCCTCCTGGAGGAGGGACCTCCCGATCTCCGACACCAGCAGCCTCAGGCCCTCCGCGCTCTCGTAGTCGTTGCCATCCGCTAGCACGGCCGAGAAATCCCCCCTCAGCAGGTAGCCCGGGATGCGGGACACCACGCGGTCCACGCGCTCGCCCGGCATCCTGGAGGAGAGGAAATCCCTGAGCCACTCCTCCAAGTTCACGCCATCGAGATTGTCGCCCCCTCGTTTAACCTTATGGCGGAGGCCTGGGCCCGATCGCCAGGGCCTCTGTCGATGCCCCCCGCACGCGGAAGCCGCACGACTCCAGCCTCGCCCCGAGCCCGGAGCTCGCCGGGAACACGTAGCTCCTCACCAGGGACAGCGCGTCGCACCCGAGGGCCGAGGCCGCGTCGGCGCACCCGCCGCATAGGAAAGCGACCAGCCCGTGCCTGCCGCTGACTATCCTATTGACCCCCACGCTCTCGACCTTAACGCTGTATCCCCCGAAGTCCATCGCGGCGCTCCTATCCTCAGACGAGGCCGCCTCGCACCTCACGGTGGCCCTTATCCCGTTGAGCTCCAGATTCTCGGCCAACAGGTAGCAGTTGGCCGGATCTGGTTCGTACGCGCGGATCTCACCGCACAGATCGGCCAGGGCCAGCACCGGTTCGCCTATGTGCGCTCCCACCAGCACGCACGAGCGCGCTCCCGACTCCTCCACAAAGCGCCTCAGGTCCTCGAGCACTTGGATCGGCCACGGCTCAGCGTAGTGGGCCGCGATCAGCTTGAGCCCCCCGCCCTCCACCAGGCGCCTGCCATCCTCGAGCACCGACACGACCCTCCACATGCACCGGAGCGGGGGCGCGCGACCGGATAAAGTTGACCCGCCTTTGGGCATCGCGTGCGCCGGGGCCGCGCGTTTAGACGGCAGCCCGCTCCCCCGCGCGGGATCCTGAGGGCTCAGCCAGGAGTATCCAGCTCATCCGACCTGATCGCCAAAGGGATCGCGCATCATCGCCCGTTAGCAGGCGGCCGGATGGCTCTATTTCCATTGTGGTCCCCTCGAGCCCTCCAGCGCCGCGGTTGCGGCGCCTACCAGCGGGGACGCCTCGCCCAGAGCTGCCGGCACGAGCTTCGGGCGAGTCCCCATGGAGTAATTGGGCAGGTATTCCTCGATAGCGCTGTCCAGCAGGTCCCTGTTGTGCAGATACACGGGGCCGCCCAGCACGATCACCTCGGGATCATACGCGCTCGCCACGCTGGCTATGCCGGCAGCGGCCACCCGGGAGAACTCGTGCACGACCTCCAACGCCAGCTCGTCGCCCTCCCTCGCCAGGCGGAAGATCGTCGGCGCGTCCGGCAGTCCACCTGATCCTAGGATCTCCCTCAGGCGGCTCCGCGCGTTCGGCAGCTCGGCCGCCAGAAGCGCCGCCAGCCTGGGTACCCCCGTCCCTGAGCAGTAGGCCTCCCAGTGCCCCACGCCGCCGCAGCCGCACCTGAGCCTCCCGCTGTAATCCACCACGATGTGCCCGACCTCGTGCGCGTTGCCGCGCGCCCCCATCAGCGGCCTGCCATCCACGATGACCCCGGCGCCGAGCCCTGTGCTGAACGTTAGGTAGACCAGATTTTCGGAGCCCATCCCGGCGCCGTGCTTCCACTCACCGATCGCCCCCGCGACCGCGTCGTTGAGCAGCACCACCTCGAGGCCGAACCTCCTCGTCAGCCTGCCCACGACGTCTATCTCGCCGGACTCGCGCAGGTTAGGGGGGCTCAGGAGGACCCCCCTCCTGACGTCCATGGGACCGACCGACGCCACCCCCACTACGTCCGCGCGCCTCACCAAGTCCTCCGCGAGGTCCCCCGCCGCGTCCACCACGCCGCGCTCCGGAGTCAGCGATCTCCTCAGCTCCAGGATCCTCCCATCCTCGCTCACCAAACCGGCCCTCAGGTTGGTGGCCCCGATGTCTATCGCCAGAGCCACCCTCACACCATCGACATCCATCACCCACTGCAAATCATTTGCGCAGGCATCCTAGTGGCAGAATCGCTGCTGCTATATGCGAGCCCTGGAGCCCAGCCCCTGTGCTCCTGCGTTCCTGTAAGCCAGCGCCGATGCTATGACATCTAGGTAGCCGATGCCCACGCTCTTGAAGACTGATATCTCCCCGGATGTCCTCTTGAGGCCTCCTGACCGCACGACTTCCGCCAGCTCCCCGACGATCTTGAGAGGATCGAGCGCGTTATTCTCCACCGCGTGGATCACGTCGCCGGCCTC
>JBMFHR010000001.1:12760-98005 GCA_049976725.1 Conexivisphaera sp.
CGGCCTCAGCGCCTCGAGCCTCCGGCGCATGGGCTCCGCCCCGAGCTCGGGCGGTATCGCGCTCCAGATGGCTCCCAGCGCTGCCGTGGCGAGCATAGCCACAAGTGTCTCCGGTATGTTCGGCATTATCGCCGTCACGACGTCGCCCGGGCCAACGCCCAGGGAGGCCAGGAATTGCTCGAAGCTCCCCGTCCTGTCGCGCAGCTCTGACCAGCTTAGCATGATATCAGGGCGGGTCTCCGAGAGCCCCAGCACAGCGACGTCGCCTGGTTTCGCGTCGGCCGGCGCCAGCATGTTCTCCGCGTAGTTAAGCCGGGCGCCCGGGAACCACCTGACGCCGAACCACTCGGATCCCGGGCTCCAGCCCTCGCGCACCGACGAGAAGCCCTCCGACCTCCTTATCTCGAAGAACTCCCAGAGCGTCCTCCAGAAGAGGTCGCCGCGCTCGACCGACCATGCCCAGAGCTCGTCGTAACTCGAGAACTCTAATCCATGCGTTCTCTCAGTCAGCCGATGTACTTGGTTATGGTACTGTTCCTCAAGCGGTCCTCCGTTGGGGTCCAGATCGGCGCGCCGTCTGAGCCAACCAATGCGGATTCCGCCCTCCACAGGCCCGCACGCGTTCGGGCCCCGCGGATCACGAGCTCCCGCTGGATTCCCCGCTGCCCTGGCTCTGGTACTGGTACGCTGCCTTCCAGTCCTCTACTATGTCGTAGCCGTAGATGACCTTCAGCTGCTCCCTTCCCTCAGGCGTGACGCGATCAGGCGACCACGGATGATCCCAGACTATCTCAACGTTAACACCCTTGGCCTCCTTGACCTTGTCCCACACGGTGGCCTCCGTCACGTAAGCTATTGAAGCCGCAACAGGGCACCCGAGGGCCGTGAGCACCATCTTGATGTCGACGAACCCATCATCGTTCACCCTTATGTCCTCTATCAGCCCCAGGTCCCAGACGTTGACCGGTATCTCCGGATCGTACACCTCCTTCAGCGCCTCCACGACCTTCCTCCTGATCTCCTCCTTCTGCTCCTGGGTTAACGCCATGCCTGATTTCTCGCTTGCACCCCGCTAGTAATTAACCTTCCCTCGGATTCGGCTCATGTGAAGTCAGAGTGCAGCTTGCGCATGTCCGCCTCAGTGACCCCCTCGGCCTCCGCTATCTCGTGGACCATCGCCTCCAGCGAGAGCAGCGCCCTGAGCTCGAAGGAGGAGTCCAGGGGATCCCTGGGCAGGTAGCTGCTCCTCAGGCCCCTGATCCTCTGTATCTTCCTACCCGGCACGTTGACGACGGCGTCGCTGTTCTGGCCGAGCGTGGACGCTGGGTAGGACGTCAACGAGGCAACGCGCACGCCCTTCGACCGGGCCTTAATGGCCAGCATCGCCGGCAGCTGCTCGCCCGATCCCGAGATTATCAGCACGAGGTCCCCGGGCACGACCGCCACGCTGCCCCTGTCCAACCAGTAGTACACCTCCCTCACCTCATCGGACTTTGCCACGTGCCTGAGCCTGGTCACGAAGAACTTCGCGACGGTCCCGGAGAATCCCTCGCCTATCACCACGACCTTGCCCGGCCAAGGATTCTCCCTGCTGCGGGGCCTGGGCATCAGCGAGTAGAGCCTCGCGAACTCCTCGCCCGATGGCCTATACCCCCTGGCCGCGTCCAGCAGCGTCCAGTAGTTCTCCTCGAGAGCGCCGCCGACCGCGAGCATCCTGATGAACGCGAGCGAGATCAGCATGCTCCTGAGCTCGAACAACGTTCCCAGCGGCGTGAGCGGCGCGTAGACCTCCTTGCTCAGCAGGCGCTCGTAGTAGTCCTCACCGTCGAGCTTGGTCCGTCCGGGCACGTGGACGACGAGGTCGGCGAGCGCCGCGGCCGGGCTCTCGGGTGCCGCCGTGAAGACCGCTATTTTGGCTCCGGCGTCCCTCGCCACCTGCAGTGTCTGCAGCGTGTAGGTCGTGGTGCCACTGCCTGTGAATCCTATCACCAGGTCGCTGTACTTTATCACGTACGGCACGTCCTCCGGGCCGTAGCTCCTCTCGTAGCCGAGGTTCCTGAGGAACCTCATGAACACGTCGGCCACCTCGCCGGACCTCCCAGCGCCCACCGTGATGATCCTGCCGGCGCCCTCGACGAGCTCCCTGAGCCTGTTCACGACTGACTGATCCGGCAGCCTCGTTGACGCGAGCAGGGAGCAGAGGTCACTGTAGGACCTCTCTATTCCATCCACGCCAACTGGGAGGTCCGGGCGCGTTTTAAATCCTGCGAGAGCCAGCTCGACGGTACGGGAGAAACGCCTAAAATCGGAAGCGCGAATCCGCGCGCCGTGAATCCCGCTGTCCTCAGGTACGGCCGCACGATAGTGCACCTCGGCGAGGGCGCCCTCGAGGGGCTGATGGCACAGGTAGCGGGCGCTAGGAGGATACTGGTCGTCACGGGCAGGAGGAGCGCCCGGGAGAGTGGGGCGCTTCGCGCAGTCGAGGAGCTCGCCTCGCGCGCCGGCCTCGCGCTCGAGCTGTACGACCGCGTGTTCCCGAATCCCACCGACCGCGTGGTCGACGAGATAGCCGAGGCGCTGCGCTCCTCCCGCGCCGACGCCTTGCTGGCCGTGGGCGGCGGCAGCGTCATCGACTCGGCGAAGTTCGCCGCAGTGGTTGCCTGCTCGGGCGGCAGCGCCAGGGACTACCTGCTGGGCGGGAGGAGGCCATCGTGCGAGGTGCCGGTCTACGCGGTCAACCTGACGCACGGCACGGGCAGCGAGATAGACAGGTACTCCGTCGCGAACGTGGAGGGGACGGATCTGAAGATAGGGCTCGAGACAACCTATCCCAGGGCCAGCGCCGATGACCCGAGGTACCTGAGGAGCCTGCCGGCCGAACAGACCAGGTACACGACCATCGACGCGCTCTACCACGCGCTCGAGTCCTCCACCTCCAGGGCGAGCAACCCCATGACGCTGTCCCTGGCCAGCGAGGCGGCGTCGCTCATAGCGCGCTGGCTCCCAGTCGCTCTGAGCGATCCGAACGACCTGGAGGCCAGGAACAACCTGCTTTACGCGGCTGCTGCGGCGGGCGTGGCGATCGACAACTCCGTGACCCACATAGTTCACCTGCTGGAGCATGTCCTCAGCGGCATGAACCCGAGGCTGCCTCACGGGGCGGGCCTGGCGCTCCTGGGGCCGCGCAGCATGCGCTACACATACGCCTCCAGGCCGGCCGAGGGCGCGCGCGTGATGAGGGCCCTAGATCCCGGGCTGGAGCCCACGCCTGATCACGCCGCGAGGGCCGAGGAGGCCCTGAGGAGATTCCAGGAGGGCATCGGACTCCGGGAGTCGCTCGGCGACTACGGGTTCTCGGAGAGGGAACTGGGCTCCCTGACCTCGAGGGCCATGGAGATACTGGATGGCAACGTGGGGCTGGTGCCGTTCGAGGTGACGCGCGACGTCGTGAGGGACATCCTGTCCAGCGCGTTCTAGGGTATTATCTCCACGGTGTTGTTGAACTTTGGGTAGAAGATATCTTCCAGGCGCACGGCGCCCGACGCCACGGCCCGCTCCAGGATAGGTAGCCTGCGGATGACGGCATCTATCGTTGACTTGGTGACCCTGCAAACCGCCTCGTGGCCATCGGCCCCCCAAAGCCTCTCCATGAAGGAGTACAGGCAGCGCCCCCCGCACTCCCTGTAGTACTCGCAGGAGGAGCACTCCTCCCGTATCGGGTACTCGCGCGGCCTGATCCCGGAGCCCAGGCTCCCCATCTCCGCCCAGCGCTCGGAGACCGCTATGGGGCAGGCCAGTATCCTGCCGTCCGTCGAGACCGCGATGGCCTCCGATCCGGCGCCGCACGGCGGGCTGGGTCCCCCCAGGTAGTGCCGCTTTATTATTCCCTGGAACGGCGCCACGCCCAGGATACTCCCCGACTTGAGGGCCGAGAACCACTCGTCCGCGAGCGACTCGACGCCGGGCAGGTAGCTGCGGGCCGCCCAGGTCTCCAGGTCCCACCTGGAGCTCCAGACAACATCCAGCTGCCAGTGGACGTGGTCGAAGAGGCCCAGCCCGAGCAGGTGGCGCACGTCGCGCGCGATGTCGGTGTCGCGCGTCACGGTCATCCTAGCCACGAGGTCCCCCCTGTAGCCGATCGACCTCAGGTACTTGGCCGAGTCGATCACGCGGGCGTAGACACCCCTTCCCCTGTGCGCGTCCGTCACCTCCGCGACGCCGTCTACCGACATGAGTATCGCGTCGAACGACGTAAGCACGTCCCGGCTGACCGCCCTCACCAGGAGGCCGTTGGTCTGGAGCACCAGCTTCGCCCTACCGCGTAGCCTCCGCGCCACGCCCTCCACGAACGGCCGGTTGAGCAGCGGCTCCCCGCCGTAGAAGGCGACGACCGGATCTGGATCCCCCTCCACGAGCTCCACGAGCAGGTCCATGTCGTACGTTGGCCTCGCCGGGACCAACGATGGGTCGAAGGAGCCCCCGCAGTAGTCGCACCTCAGGTTACACCTCCCGGTCGTGAGCACTATGTACAGCAAGCGTTATCGGCCTCCGCGTGGCGCGGCCTCCCTGGCTGCGCATCGAGGCCCAGGCAGGGCCCTCTGGCGACTGCCGCGGCGCCCGGCATCCCTCGGCGCATTCGCGGTCACGCCCGGCCTGGGGACGCTGGGCGCGATAAACGCTTCCCACGCGGGCGCGCGTGTCCCTACTCCGGTACTCTCAGTGCTCCAAACGTAGCCGTTTGAACTATGCGCGATAGGCTTCTATAGGGGGAGTGAGCGCGCGGTTTACGTGCACCGCACGAACCTCGAGTACCTGCTCGAGGAGGCAAGGTCGGGGCTCAGCGCGCACGAGGCGGAGAGGCTCATGGTCGAGTTCGACGTGGCCGACCTCGCTCAGGCGGCTGACAGGCTCACGCTTGAGACCGTGGGCGACACCGTCACCTTCGTGAACAACGTCGTGGTCAACTACTCGAACGTGTGCGTCGCCGGCTGCGCGATATGCGCGTTCTACAGGCCCCCCGGCCACCCCGACGCCTACGTCAGGAGCCCGGAGGAGGTGGCCAGGATTGTCGCGGAATCCGTTGCCAAGCACGGGGTCACCGAGCTGCACATAAACGGCGGCTTCAACCCGGACCTGGGACCGGATTACTTCGAGACCGTCTTCAGGGCGGTGAAGGCGGCATCGCCCGAGGTCGCCATAAAGGGGCTGACCGCCGCCGAGGTGGAGTTCTACTCGCGGATCTGGAGGGCCAGCTACCGCGAGGTCCTCTCCAGGCTGAGGGATTCTGGGATGGATGCGCTATCGGGAGGAGGCGCCGAGATACTGGACGAGGGCGTCCGCAGGAGGATAACTCCCTACAAGCTCGATGCCGGGGCGTGGCTCAGGATCCAGGAGGAGGCGCACAGGCTCGGCATGCCCACGAACGCGACCATGCTCTACGGGCACGTGGAGGAGCCGCGCCACATAGTGGGCCACATATCGCAGGTTAGGGACCTCCAGAGGAGGCTGCACGGCGTGCTGACCTTCATACCTATAAAGTTCATGCCGTGGAACACGAGGCTGCTCCGGGAGGGCGCGGTCAGGGGGCCGGCTCCTCCGGAGCTCGACGTCAAAGTGGCTGCGATATCCAGGCTGATGCTGTCCGGTGAGATCCCGAGGATCAGCGCCTACTGGGTGTCCGTCGGCAAGAGGATGGCGTCGGTGCTCCTGCTCTCCGGCGCGAACGATCTGGTGGGCACGATGATCAACGAACAGGTCCTCAGGGAGGCTGGCTCGGGGGAGAGCTCCAGCCTGGAGGAGCTGGCGCACATGGCCAGGGAGGTCGGCAGGAGGCCCGTCCAGAGGGACACCTTCCAGCGGCCCCTGCGGGAGCTGTGAGCTTGAGCGTCCGCGTGGCCAGGCTGAAATACTCCCACAGTGATCCGCTCTTCAGGTACAGCGGGCTGGAGCCGGTTAGCGCCAGCAACAGGGAATCCATAGACCTGCTGCTCAGGGGGGACGTGGACGTCGCGTTCGTGCCCCTGACCTACGCGTCGCAGAACTGCGGCGAGCTTAGGATAATCCCGTCTTTCGCCATAGGCAGCGACGGCCCAGTTATCTCCGCCAGGCTCTTCGCGGGCTCCGGCGCCCATGGGTACGCGGCGGTCTCCGATACCAGCGTGAACGCTATGGCGCTCAGGAGGCTGCTCGGGCTCGAGTTCGACGTCGTCGACGATCCCCTGGACGCGCTGGGGAGGTACCGCGGCGTCCTCGTGATAGGGGACGACGCCCTCAGGCTCGTCGACCGCGGCACGCCCCACATGGTGGACGTCGGCGAGCTCTGGAGGGAGCGCGTGGGCCAGCCCCTGGTCTACGCAGTGATGGCCGCCCGCCGCGGCGCCGATGATTCGCTCGTCGATCGCGTGGTGCGCTCCCTGTCACTGTCGCTGGAGCGCTTCCGCGCTCGCCCGGGGGAGCTTGTCGCGGAGGTCTCGCGCAGGATCGGGGTTTCGGAGCGCCTCGTCAGCGAGTACTACTCCAGCATCCGCTACACGGTCGACGCGCGCGTGAAGGCCGGCATCCCGGAGGAACTGCGCGTGCTGGGCCTCCCGGAGTGCGCGCTGCCGCGAGCCGCCCAAACGTAAATAACCTGCTCCTCCAACTCCGGGGTCATGGAGCTCCTGGTGGGGCACAGCCCCGATCCGGACGACGCCTTCATGTTCTACGCGCTCAAGCGGGGCCTCGTGCGCGCTCCCTTCTCGGTGAGGGAGTTCTTGGCGGACATAGAGACGCTGAACAGGCTGGCCATCCACGGTAGGCTGGACGTGACCGCCGTCAGCGCGCACGTCCTGCCCTATCTGGGCGATAAGTACAGCGTGCTCCGCGTCGGCGCGTCAATGGGCTACGGTTACGGCCCGGTCCTCGTGGGGCGGGAGGCCGGGCGGGATCCCGGGCTCGTCGCGGTTCCCGGCAGGTACGCGACGGCCACGCTGCTGCTCCAGCTGGCGATGCCGGGCGTGACCACGGTCGATTTGCCGTTCGACCGCATAATGGACGCTGTCATCTCCGGCGCCGTCGACGCAGGCCTCCTCATCCACGAGGGCCAGATAACCTATCACAGGAGCGGCCTCAGGAAGCTGCTGGACCTGGGTGAATGGTGGAGCGACGCTACGGGGCTCCCGGTGCCCCTCGGCCTCGACGTCGTCAAGTCATCCCTGGGCCCCATCATCATCTCGGCCGTGAAGGACGCGCTCTCCGAGTCCCTGAAGTACGCCAGGGAGCACCCAGACGAGGCCCTGCGCCACGCCTCGGAGTTCTCGCGCGGCCTCGACTCGGGCGACGTGTCGCGCTTCGTCGACATGTACGTGAACGAGTACACCGTGGACATGGGGGAGCGCGGCGAGAGGGCAGTGCGCGAGCTCCTCCGCGTGGCCGCGGAGGCCAAGCTGGTGCCCGAGTGCAGCCCATCATTCGTCTGAGCCACCTAGTCGAACCTCTTGGAGGCGGCTATCGCGAAGAACACGACCGCTTCCAGAACGAGGATCAGCGCGGACGCGGCCCTCAGGCCGGTCCCCAAGTCCAGGAGGCCCATCGACTCCTGCAGCAGCGCCGCGGCGGATGCCGTCGGGCTGACGAGCGAGACGTACCTGAGCCAGGCCGGGAGGAGCGTGAGCGGGTAGTACACAGGGGGGAGGACGGATATCGCGAACACTAGGATAGAGGTGGTCGACCACACCTCCTTCAGGTCCCTGAAGAACAGCGAAAGCGAGAATCCCAGGCTGGCGCTCACCGCCCAGAGGAGCGCTATCGAAAGCGCCGCCTCCGCGGCCGAGTACACGTGGACACCCAGGACCCCCATCAGGGCTAGGAAGATCGCCAGACCAGGGACGCTGAAGAGGAGCCCCGAAAGCGCGAGGCCCAGCATGTACGCCCACTGGGAGACCGGCCCGGCCACGATCATGTCCTGCAGCTTGAAGTACAGGCGGTAGCTGGCCGCGTCGGACAGCAGTCCCAGGCCGTTGCTCACTATTATCATCGTCAGGCCGCCCACGATGCCGAACTGGAGCGTGCTGCCGCGCGAGACGAACTCCAGTATTATCAATATGCTCAGCGGGGGCGTGACGTAGGACGCTATCCAGAGGGGAGCCCTCACGGCGGCCACCACCCCGTTCAGCCACGCGATGGCGCCGATCGCCCTGAGCTGGGTCGCGAGCCAGCCGCGGTCTGGCCGACTCAACTGTTGACCCTCACCTCCTCCATTCCGCCCGTGAGCATCGTGAACGCGTCCTCGAGTCCCACGTCCCTTATCCTCAGGGGCCCGCCTCCCCTCCTGACGACCTCGGCGGCCGCCTCCTCCACCGCTCTCCTGTCGGCGTAGAGCACTATCTTGGAGCCGTACCTATAGGTCCTCCCGTACCTGGCCAGCGCGTCCGCGACGCCGGGGACGTCCTGCGCCTCGAGCTTGTGGGTGGCGCCCACGGAGGACACAATCTCCTGCACGCCCCCGACGGCCACCACCCTGCCCCTATCCATTATGACCACAGCGTCGCTCAGTGCTTCGGCCTCCTCCATGTAGTGCGTCGTGAGGAGGATCGCCCTGCCATTTCCCCTGGCATCCTCCAATATCCTCCAGATGGCCCTCCTGCTCTGCGGGTCCAGCCCGACCGTCGGCTCGTCCAGGAACATGAGCTCGGCCCCGCTGGCGAGCACCATCGCCAGGAGGACCTTCCTCTTCATGCCCCCGCTGAGCTCCGACACTGTCTTGGTGCGGTGCTCCCAGAGCCCCACCTCCTCCAGCATCAGGTTGGCCTTCCTGCGCGCGTCTCTCAGGCCCCAGCCCCTGGCCAACAGGTACGCCTCTATCAGCTCCCCTGGCCTCGGGAACGTGGGCGGGTTGCTCTCCTGGGGCATCAGCGCTATCCTCCGCCTCAGGGACCGGGCCTCCCTGGACACGTCCATCCCGAGCACCTCCAGGCTGCCTGACGTGGGGGCGGACAGCGTCGAAGCTATCCTCACGAGCGTGGTCTTCCCGGCGCCGTTCCTGCCCAGGAGGGTCACTATGCCCCTGCGGCCCACGGAGAAGCTGACGCCGTCGAGGGCCACCGTGCCGTCCGGGTAAACCTTCCTGAGGTCCCTGCAGTCTATTATCCTCTCCATGCCACGGCGATCGCGGGGGCTCGAGATTAAGCTATCCTGAAGACTATGGTCCTGAGCTCCGTGAGCTCCTCCACGCTGTAGCCCACCCCCTCCCTCCCCAGGCCCGAGTCCTTGACGCCGCCGAAGGGGAAGAGCCCCAGCCCGTGCCTCGGGAAGTCGTTGACCGTCACCTCGCCGGCCTCCACCTCCGTGGCCAGCCTCCAGGCGCGCGCCACGTCCGAGGTGAAGATGGCCGCGTCCAGACCGTAATCGCTCCTGTTGGCGATCTCCACAGCCTCGGCCTCGCTCGCCGCCCTTATCACGGGTATGACGGGCCCGAACGTCTCCTCCCACGCTATCCTGGCCTCCAGCGGCACCCCGTCGAGCAGCGTCGGCTCGAAGTACAGGTTCCACCTCCTCCCCCCTCCCACGACTTTGGCGCCCCTCTCCGAGGCATCCGAGACCAGCGCCTCCACGCGCTCGACCGCCTTCCTGTCTATGAGCGGCCCCACCCTCGTGGCCTCATCCCTGGGATCACCCACCCTCCACTCGCGTCTCCTCCTCTCCAGCTCGTCCACCAGGGCATCCGCCACCTCGGCCAGCGCTATGACCCTGCTCACGGCATCGCACCTCTGGCCCGAGAGCCTGTAGGAGCCCGCGGCTATCCTCTCCGCGGCCGCCTTCACGTCCGCGTCGTCCAGCACTATCGCGGGCGCCTTGCCGCCCAGCTCCAGGTGCAACCTCTTGACGCCGGCGACCCTGGCTATTCTCCTCCCGACCTCGCTGCTCCCCGTGAAGGTCACCGCGCGCACGATGGGGTGCGACACGATCACGTCCCCGATCACGCCGCCGGGCCCGGAGACCATAGCCAGGAACTCAGAGAACCCTGCCTCGGCGAAGGCCGCCGCGACCGCTGCCCCGACCAGCGGCGTGTTGCTCGATGGCTTGAATATGACCGGGTTCCCCGCCAGCAGGGCAGGCCCGATCTTCGAAACGGGCGAGAACAGGGGGTAGTTGAAGGGCGTGATGGCCGCCGTCACTCCCACCGGAACCCTCACCACGACCGCGCGCTTGTCCTCCGTCCCGCCCGCGAATTCCCCGGGGATCGACACCTCGAGGAGCCTGCCAAGGTCCTGGCCGGCGAGCCTCAGCCTGGCCACGGCGGCCTCGACCTCGCCGCGCGCCTCCCCCCTCGGCTTGCCCGCCTCCACGACCAGGAGCTCCTCGAGGACCTTGGCCCTCTCCCCCAGCACCTCGGCCACCCTCAGCAGCATCTCCGCCCTCCTGTGCGCGGGGATCGCGCGCAGCGCGGCGCGCCTCGCGCCCAGGAATTCGATCGCCTCCTCCACGGTCTCCCTATCGATCGCCCTCGAGGCGCCGATCGCGCTCCCATCGATCGGGCTGCTGACCGGGACTACATCGCCCAGGTCGCGCCAGCGCCCTCCCACCAGGGCCCTGGCGGCGGGCCTACCTCCGATCGAGTCGAACGCGTCGTCGAATTCACGGCTCAGGTCAGGCGCGCTCACGGGTCCAGCTATCTCCACATGGAACCCTCCGGACACGATCGAACGATGGGTCTGGCTCCAATAAAACGTTCTCGGCCAACGTTTATTATAGAGGGCGCCGAAAATGATGGCGTATGCGGCCGCTGGGGCACGTCCTGTCACTGCCCCTGAGCTCCGTCAAATCGAGCAACCTGCACTGGATCCGTCCCGATTCGCTCCTGGAGGAGGCGGCGGTGCTCATGATATACAGGCGCGCCAGGCACCTCCCCGTGGGATCCGGCGGGGCCGCCGAGGCGATCCTCTCGATCAGGGACATCGGCAGGGTCATGCTGGAGCGCGGCGAGGCCTGGCGCGCAGTGCGCGTCATCGATGCGGCAACATCACCGCCCATCTCCCTTGGGGCATCATCATCGGTCGCGGACGCCGTGAGGCAGATGGCCAGCAGGTACGTGGGCTCCGTCCTCGTGGAGGACGGCGGCCTGACGACCGGCATAGTCACCGAGAAGGACCTCGTGAGGCTAGCGTCGGACGTGGACGTGCGCTCCAGGGTCTACGAGGCCATGACGCTGGATCCCAGGGTCGCCGAGCCCGACACGGCGGTCCGCGACGCACTCCGCACGATGATATCTGGCAGCTTCAGGCACCTGCCTATAACCTCGGGGGGCAGGACCGTAGGCATAACGTCCATGAGGGACCTGGTGTACATGATCACGGAGGGCCGCCTGTCGCTCGGGGACCCCGTGCGCCCCGCCGTGACGCACGATCCCGTGACGATAGATCCGCTCGCCACGGCCTCGGAGGCCGCCCGCACCATGTCCTCCAAGGACGTGGGGTCGCTACTCGTGGTGGACGCGGGCAGGCTCGTCGGCATACTGACGGAGCGCGATATAGTTCTACATGTCCTGGCCAAGTTTGTCAGCTAAAGCTTTTATCTCCGGGGCGCGCGCGTCGCAGCGATGCAC
The DNA here is from genome assembly GCA_049976725.1 of Conexivisphaera sp. GTDB lineage: Archaea > Thermoproteota > Nitrososphaeria > Conexivisphaerales > Conexivisphaeraceae > Conexivisphaera. The sequence continues at coordinate 24,342 of JBMFHR010000001.1, forward strand.
GGCAAGCCTCTGGCCGCCATAGTCTCGGCCGGATCCACGAAGTACGGCAAGCACGACGACAAGGGCGCCAAGGAGCTGTTCGCCGAGGCGTTCGCCGAGGCGCTGGAGGGAGCCAGGAACCTCGACCCGAAGAGGGACGTGAACGCGGTCTTCGTGGGGCAGATGGGCAGCGAGTACGAGTACCAGGCGCACTCCGGGTCGTGGGCCGCCGACTACGCGGGCGTACCGCGCACGCACGCCGCCAGGGTCGAGAGCGCGTGCGCGTCCGGATCCACGGCCGTCAGGGTGGCGCTGACCGGCATAATGTCGGGCCTCTACGACACGGTCGTTGTGGGCGGCGTGGAGAAGATGAGGAACAGGGGCACCAGCGAGGTCACGCTCTACCTCGGGGAGGCCGGTGACTTCCACATGGAGATATGGAACGGCCTCACCTTCCCGGGGCTCTTCGCGCTCATGGCCACGGCCTACATGAACAGGTACGGCGCTAGGGAGGAGCACCTCGCCAAGGTCGCCGTGAAGAACCACAAGCACGCTTCCATGAACCCGAAGGCCCAGTACCCTCAGGAGATAACACTCGAGCAGGCGCTGAGCGCGAGGGTGGTCGCGTGGCCGCTCAAGCTGTACGACTGCAGCCCCATAACCGACGGGGCCTCCGTCGTGATACTCACGAGGCCCGAGCTAGCCAAGAAGTACACGGACACCCCAGTCTACATAACTGGCTTCGGCCACAGCACGGACTACCTGGGCGTCTACGAGAGGGACGACGTCACGTGGCTCGAGGGAGCCAGGAGGGCGTCCGAGGCCGCCTACGGGATGGCTAACGTGAGCGTCCAGGACGTGGACCTCTTCGAGGTCCACGATTGCTTCACGATAGCCGAGATCCTGCTCTACGAGGCGCTGGGGCTGGCCAGGAGAGGGGAGGGCTACAAGCTGATAGACGAGGGGCTGACCTACTATGACTCTAAGATGCCGGTCAACGTCAGCGGCGGCCTGAAGGCCAAGGGCCACCCCGTGGGCGCGACCGGCGTGGGCCAGATCTACGAGATATGGCTGCACCTCACCGGGAGGGCCGGTAAGAGGCAGGTGAGGGGAGCCGAGGTCGGCGTGACGCACAACATGGGTGGCTCGGGTGCGTCCCACAACGTCTTCGTCCTGGAGAGGTGATGCGGTTGGCCGGACAGTCCTCAGGCGAACCCGGGTTCTCTATAGAGAACTTCTACAGGTTCGTCGGGGAGGGCAAGCTCATGGGCGCCAGGTGCAGGAGGTGCGGCAAGCTCTTGGTGCCGCCGCGCCCAGTGTGTCCCGAGTGCTACTCGAGGGACCTCGAGTGGGTTCAGCTGAGCGGTAGAGGGACCGTCGAGACCTTCACCATAATACACGTCCCCACGGTTCTGTTCGAGGGGAGGGAACCCTACGCGGTGGCAATAGTCAGGCTCGACGAGGGCCCGAGGATACCCGGCATGATGCCGGACGTGGCCTCCCCGGACCAGATAAAGGTGGGGGACCGCGTGCGCGTCGAGTTCGACAGGAACCCGCAGAAGGTACCCGGCTCCTGGCCCAGCTGGCCCCGCTACTACTTCGTCAAGGAGTAGCTGCCTATTATCTCCACGGCGAGCATCTCTGCCCTCTCTAGAGCCTCGGGCGGCACTCCCGGCGCGCCGCAGACCATCAGGATCACGCTCCTGGTGGTATCGCTGACCTTGGTCCTCTCGGCGTCCCTGTGTGGGTAGATGGCCACGAGCCCCTCCCCGTCCTCCACCACGAGTTCCCTGCCCGTCAGGGCCCTGGGCTCGTCCATCCCTATGCCGAGGAACTTCTCCCCGGGCTCCGAGAAGCGCAGGCGCAGGGTCCCGCCGACCAGCTTCTCGGCATCGAACGCGGCGAGAGGCACCCCGCTCAGGACAGATGCCAGGTTGTACGAGTCCACGAGGGTGTTGATCCTGGGCAATCCGCCGCCTCTCAGCACCCTCCTGACCAGGGCCTCGCTCGCGGGCCTCGTCTTCGTGGGGTCTATCCCCAGCTCCCAGAAGAAGTCCCTGTAGGCCCGGAAGATGGGATCATCGCGCAGTCCCTCCAGCGTGCGCTCCTCCCTGATCCTCCGCTGCACCTCCTCCTTGAATGCCTCCAGGCGCTCGTCCAGCGGAACGACGCGCACGCCGTCGATGCGCAGCAGGCGCGCCCTCAGCCCCGGGAACCTCCTGGCGACCTCCTCCGATACCACCAGCTCCACGCCCCCTCCGATCGCGCATCGGTAAATATATTTAGGGCCATCCTGGGAGCCCTTGGCGAGTTGGCCGAGAAGGTAACCCTCATACCGGGCGACGGAACCGGGCCCGAGCTCGCCGAGCTGACGAGGCAGCTCCTCGATGCAGCCGACTCGGGGATCGAGTGGAAAGTCGTAGAGATAGGTGAGCCCGCGATCGCGAAGTACGGTGAGCCCCTCCCCAAGTGGGCGGTCGACGAGATACTCAAGACCCCCATCATACTCAAGGGCCCCCTGACCACCCCGATAGGCGGCGGGTACAGGAGCCTGAACGTCACGCTCAGGATAATACTGGACACGTACGCCGTGGTCAGGCCCGCGAAGTCCCTCCCCGTGCCGTGGCTCTACGAGGACGTCCCCAGGTACAGGAACGTGGACCTCGTGATAGTCAGGGAGGCCACCGAGGAGCTCTACTCTGGGATAGAGCACCTGATACCGAACAGCGCGACAATCGACACCGCGGACGCCGCTGAGACGATAAGCCTGGTCACCAGGAAGAACTCCGAGAGGGTCGCCAGGTTCGCGTTCGAGTACGCCAGGAAGTTCAAGAGGAAGAAGGTGACCGTCGTCCACAAGGCGAACATACTGAAGTACACGAACGGCCTCTGGCTCAAGGTGGCTTCCGAGGTCGCCAAGAACTACCCGGACATACAGTTCGAGGACAGGATAGTCGACAACATGGCGATGCAGCTGGTGCTCAAGCCGCAGGAGTACGACGTCCTGCTGATGACCAACATGTTCGGCGACATAGAATCCGACCTGGCCTCCGGCCTCATAGGAGGCCTCGGCGTCGCTCCCTCGAGCAACATAGGCGATAAGTACGCGATGTTCGAGGCGGTCCACGGCTCGGCCCCCAAGTACGCCGGGCAGTGGAAGGTGAACCCGACCGCACTCATGCTCACCGCGACGCTGATGCTGCGCTACATGGGGAAGAACGACAAGGCGGACCTGATCGAGGCCGCGATCTTCAAGACGCTCAACGATGGCAAGAAGCTCACCTACGACATGGCGAGGATAAAGGGCGTCGAGCCCGTCTCCAGCAAGGAGTACACTCAGGAGATAATAAAGAACCTGAAGCAGATGATGTGAGAGGCCGCCGGTTAACGCCTAATCATTTTCCTCATTTCATCCACCATTCCCTCGACCTCTAGCAGGAACCTCATCTGCGCGTAGCTCTGCACGCTCCCCGGCCTGAGCGACCTGACCCTCTCCACCGCCTCACGCGCCGACATCCCGCGCTCCACGATGAGCCAGGACGCAATGACCGTTCCGGTCCTGCCGATGCCGCCTATGCAGTGGACGAGCGTGGGCGTGCCCTCCATCCAACTCAGCATCTCCACCAGCTGACCCAGGGTCGGGGGCTCCATGTCGGGCACGGGCTCGTGCAGGAACTCCAGGTCGAAGGCGGCCAGCGCCTCGAAGTAGGGGAGCGGCTGGTCCCAGTGCTCCTCTATTTCGTAGTCCTCGGGGAGCACCACGATCCTGCGGATGCCGGACTCCCTTATGGCCCTCAGCTCGTTCATGCTCCTCGGCATGCAGCTGCCCGCCAGCCTTCCCCTCTCCGCCCAATACATACAGTTCGGCATGGCCATGAGCGCAGCAATCGTGCGGTGGAATTTGAGCTATGCGACGCGATCGATGGGGAGACCTTAATCCTATCGGTCTACGCTCGGCGTCGCGCACCTCCATGCCACCCGCGTAGTTATTCACGCAGATGGTCTCCGCATCCTCCTTCCCTAGGTTGGGAAATAACTCGATCCTGCCATCCCCCGCAGACCGTGCAGGTGCCCCTGATCACGTAGATGCGCCCGTTAGGAGCGGTGCCCGTGCGTGGCCATAATTCCGCCGGGCCTATCATAAAGCGCCTCACCACTAAGAAGCCGGGCGATCCGGATTCCCGCATCGCCGGCCGCTGGTTGAGAGGTGACGTCGAGCCGGGGCCTGCGGCGCCAGGTATTCGACGCCGTCCGCTTTCCGAGTTCTCGCACGTTCACAGGATGTCCGGTGTTCCCAGGACATAAGCGCTCGAGCGTATTCCCCACGGTCGAACACGAGTTATCCTAACAGCCCAGTAGACAACGTTTAAATTACCTCCTATCGGAGGGCGCCCATTGCTCCCACTACCGCGGGACAGCTGAATGAAAAGGTCCAGTTCCTGAGGTCCATCGAGGCCAAGTGGCAGAGGGTCTGGGAGGAGCGCGGCGCGTTCTGGGCCGAGCCCGACTCCAGGCCGAAGTTCATGGCGACCTTCCCCTTCCCCTACGTCAACGCGCCTCCCCACATAGGGTCAATATTCACGCTGCTCCGGGTGGAGTTCATGTCGCGCTACATGAGGATGAAGGGGTACAACGTGCTGTTCGCGCAGGGATGGCACGCCACGGGTGGTCCGATAGTGTCCGCCGCCCTGCGCGTCAGGGAGGGGGACCCGAAGCAGATAGCGAACCTCAGGTCAATGGGGGTGCCGGAGGACGAGATAAAGAACTTCGAGAACCCTGAGCACTGGGTCAGGTACTTCTCAGCCAGGTGGAGGGAGGACCTGAGGAGCCTCGGCCTCAGCATAGACTGGAGGCGTGAGTTCTACACGACGTCGATGAACCCCTCTTACAGCGCGTTCGTGAGGTGGCAGTACATCAAGCTGAGGGAGAAGGGGCTGGTCGCCAAGGGCGCACACCCAGTCGTGTGGTGCCCGAAGGAGAAGAAGGTGGTGGGCGACCACGACAGGCCGGACGAGTACGTCGGCATAGGGCCCGAGGAGGCCGTCGTGATAAAGTTCAGGGGCGACGATGGTCTCGTGTACCCGTGCCTGACGTACAGGCCCGAGACGCTCCCGGGCGCGACTAACGTGTGGGTGAGGCCCGACGCCGAGTACGAGCTAGCGCTCGTCGACGGCGAGAGGTGGGTCGCCTCTCATTACTCGCTCGAGGAGCTCTCCGATCAGGGCCACAGCGTGGAGGTGATCGGGCGCGTGAGGGGCTCGGAGCTCGTTGGCAGGATGGCCGTTAATCCCGCCAGCGGCGAGCGCGTGCCGGTGCTCCCGGCCTCCTTCGTGGATCCCGAGCTGGGGAGCGGCATAGTCATGTCAGTGCCGGCCCACGCGCCCTACGACTATGCCGCGCTCCGCGACCTCAAGAGGGATCCATCCCGCTACGGGGTTGACCCCTCGCTCGTCGAGGGGCTTGCGCCCCGCGGCGTCATAAAGGTCGAGGGGCACGGCGATGCCCCGGCCGCGGAGCTCGTCGAGCGGCTCGGGATAATCGATCAGGGCGATCGCAGGCTGGAGCACGCCACGCGCGACCTATACTCACTCGAGTACTACGAGGGCAGGCTGGGAGATGCCTTCGGCGACCTCGCGGGGCTCCCGGTGAGGGAGGGCAAGGCGGCCTTCACCGAGAGGCTGGTGAGGGCAGGCTTCGCCCTGAGGATCAACACGCTGCCGCAGCGCGTCTACTGCCGCTGCGGCGCGAGGACCCACGTTAAGCTGGTTAGCGATCAGTGGTTCCTCAGGTACTCCGACCCGGAGTGGAAGTCGCTGGCACACGAGTGCATAGACTCGATGAGGTTCTACCCGGAGGACGTCAGGAGGATATTCCACGGCCAGGTGGACTGGATTCAGGACTGGGCCTGCGCCCACAAGGGCGAGCTGGGAACCCCGCTCCCTTGGGACGAGTCATGGGTCGTGGAGAGCCTGAGCGACTCCACGATCTACATGGCGTACTACACCATAGCGAAGTACCTGCAGCACCCGGACAAATACGGGATAGATACCGCTAGGCTCTCGCCCGAGCTCTTCGACTACGTGTTCCTGGGCAGGGGCGACCCATCGGCAGTCTCCTCGTCGACCGGGATCAATGAGGAACTGCTCAGGGCCATGAGGTCGGAGTTCCTCTACTGGTACCCCGTCGACTTCAGGAACTCGGGCAAGGATCTGATGTACAATCACCTGATCTTCTTCATCTTCCACCACGTGGCGGTGTTCCCGAGGGAGCACTGGCCCCGCGGGATAGGCATCAACGGATGGGTCACCGTCGAGGGCAAGAAGATGTCGAAGACGGCCGGCAACTTCATACTCGCCAGGGACGCCGTCGCCAAGTGGGGCGCCGACGCCACGCGCGTGGCGGAGGCCCTGGCGGGCGATCCCGGCCTCGAGGATCCGAGCTTCGACTCAAAGGCCGCGGCAGACGCCGTGGAGGAGCTCTACTCCTGGTACGAGTTCGCCGTTAACAACTACGGCAAGGGCAGGGACTCGAGGCTCAAGGTCGACGACTGGTTCGAGAGCGTGCTGAACAGGACGCTGATGGAGGTCGATGGGCTGATGTCCGAGACGAAGTTCAGGAGCGCGCTGGTCGCCGGCTTCTACGAGCTCCAGAACAAGTTCAGGTGGTACCTGAGGAGGAGCGGCGGGGTCCCGAACCGCGAGCTCCAGGCGAGGTTCATAGAGGCGCAGACCCTGATCCTGGCCCCATTCGCCCCGCACGTCGCGGAGGAGATCTGGAGCTCGATAGGGAAGGAGGGACTGATCAGCCTCTCTAGGTGGCCCGAGGCAGATGCCTCGAAGGTGAGGCCCGAGCTGGAGGCCGCCGAGGATATCGTGAGGAGGACCCTGGAGGATGTGAGGCACGTGCTGTCGCTCGTGAGGGGCACGCCCTCGCGCGTGAGGATCATCGTCGCGGACGAATGGAAGTACAGGTTCGTCGACTCGGTGAGGAGCGCAATCTCCTCGGGATACAAGCTGGGCGATGCCATAAACTCATCGGTGCGCGCGCTCAGCCCGGAGCTCAGGGGGCGCGCCGCGCAGGTCGCCTCCGCCATCTCGCGCGATCCCAGCATCCTCTCCAGGTTCGTTGGAAGGGACCTGGAGCGCCGTGCCCTCGAGGAGGCCCTCGACTTCCTCTCGTCCGAGCTGAAGGTGCCTGTGATCCTGGAGGACGAGCCGCCGTCGGGCGGCGGCAAGGCATCGCAGGCGGTCCCCGCGAGGCCCGCGGTGATCGTCGAGTTGGAGCGCCCCGGGTGAGCCCGGATCGCTCACTGGGGCGCCCGGCGAACTGGCGGAGCCTGATCCCGGCCATGAGGTCCGGCCTCAGCACGTGCCTGGTGTCTATGACCAGGGGCGATCCCCCCGACATGGAGCGCACCGCGTCGCCGCGCAGCTCCCTATAGGCTGAGTGGTCGGTAGCCACTATAACGACCTCTGCCCCCCTGAGGGCCTCGCTCAGCTCGCCCGTCAGCTCCACGGACATCCCCCTCAGGACATCGTCCTCGGTTATCAGAGGATCGTGCACGGTCACCCTGGCCCCCCTCCTCAGGAGCCCCAGGACTAGGTCGTAGGTGGGGCTCAGCCTGCTGTCGGCCACATCCCCCCTGAAGGCCAGCCCCAGAACCGCCACCTTCCTGCCCCGCAGCTGGCCCACCTCTCTCTCCGCGAGCTCCGCGAAGAACTCGGGCATGGACGCGTTTATCCTCCTCGACGCGATCGTGAGATCCGGCACCACGCCCTTATCCAAGGCGTTGCTGACGAGGAACCAGGGATAGACCGGTATGCAGGGGCCGCCCACGCCTAGCCCGGGCGCGTGTATGTGCGAGTAGGGCTGGCTGTTCGCCGCGCGCCTGACCTCCTCGAAGTCGAGCCCGTAGGAGTCGGCGATCCTCGCGAGCTCGTTCGCCAGCGCTATGTTCACGTCCCTGTAGACTCCCTCGAACACCTTCTCGGCCTCCGCGGCCTCCATCGAGCTCATGCGGATGACGCCGGCCCTCGCTATCAGGCCGTAGAGGTTGACGGCCAGCCTCTCGCTCCTGGGGCCCACGCCCGACACTATGGCCGGGTAGTGCTCCTCCACGTCGAGCACCGCCCTCCCGGCCGATACCCTCTCAGGGCTGTAGATCAGCAGGAGATCCTCGTCAAGCCTCCGGCCGGCGCGCCTCGACTCCGCCTCGGCCAGGCGCCTCGTGGTCCCTATCGGGACGGTCGGCTTCACGATCACGGCGTCGCCGTCGCGCGAGGCCGCGATCGCGGAAGACATGGCATCCCTCAGGTAGTCCAGCACCACGCGCCCGGACGACCAGGTCACTGGGACGGCCAGGAACCTGATCGCGCGCTCGCCCGGGAGCGATGCCTCGCCCTCGTGCCTCGCGGCCCTGAACCTGCCCTCCGAGATCCCGGCGCTGAATGCCTCCGACACCAGCGGCTCGCCCGGCGGGCCCCTGCCGCTCGCCGCGCGCTCCACCGCGCGGGGATCCCTGTCTATCCCGATCACGTGCGCGCCGAACCTCAGCCAGACCGCCGCTATGGTCGACCCGACCAGCCCGAGGCCGTACACGACCACCGTGATCCTGCCGCTCCTCAGCTCCCTGGCGAGGTCCTCGGGCCCCATGCCCGGCAGGTCCAACGGCTCACCTCCTGAGGTAGGCGTCCAGGACCTTCGCGGTCGCGGCCACCACGTCCTCTAAGTCCTGCTCGCTGAGGGCGGGGTGCGACGGCAGCGAGAACACGGTCCTCGATGCCAGCTCCGAGTTCGACAGCCTCTCCCCAGTGTTGAATATGGGCTGCATGTGCAGCGGCACCGGATAGTACACCCTGGCGTCCACGCCCTCGGCCCTTATCGCCTCGACGATCCTGTCGCGGTCCACCCTGTACAGTTCGGGGTCCACCCTCACGGTGAACAGATTGTACGTGTGGCGCCTGCCCGCCGGCTCCACCGGCAGGTGGAGCCCCGGGATGCCCGAGAGCCCCCTCCTGAGGATATCCGCGTTCCTCCTCCGGGCCTCTATCATGCGCTCCAGCTTCGACAGCTGGACCAGCCCTATGGCGGCCTCCATTTCGCCCATCCTGAGGTTCAGCCCTAGGACCTCGTGCAGGTAGGACCCGCGCTGCCCGTGGTCCTTGATCAGCCTGACCCTCTCGGCCAGGGAGTCGTCGTCCGTGGCGACCAGCCCTCCCTCACCGGTCGTTATGTTCTTGCTCGGGTAGAAACTGTAGCAGGCCAGGTCGCCGTAGGAGCCGGACTCCCTGCCGTTGACCAGCGCACCGAGCGCCTGCGCCGAGTCGATTATGAACACGAGCCCGTGCTCGTCGGCCAGCTTCCTGTAGGCCGCCACGTCCCCGGCCAGTCCGTAAAGGTTCACGAGGACGATCCCCCTAGTCCTCGGGGAGATGCGCGACGATGCGTCCTCCAGATCCATCTCGTACGTGTCAAGCCGGATGTCGGCGAAAACAGGCCTGAGGCCCGCCACGACAGCGGCGCTGGCCGTGGCGACGAACGTGAAAGCCGGCACCACGACCTCGCTGCCCCTCTCCAGCGACGCCATGTAGGCGGCGAGCAGCGACGATGTCCCGCTGTTCACCGCTATCCCATGCTTGACGCCGATGTACCCTGCCATGCGCGACTCGAACTCCCTCGCCTTCCTCCCCTCCCTCAGGTTCCCGGAGAGCACGACCTCCCTCACGGAGCTGGCCTCCTCCTCCCCGATGAGGGGTCTCGATATCGGTATGCTCCTCCTCGCTGCCGGCCTCCCTCCCTCTATGGCCAGCCTGTCGTCCACGCCGGACGCCCGGCCCTCCCGCCTTATAAGAGAGGTCCTGCGCTTCCGCTGGTCTCCGTGCACCACACCGTCTGAAGCCGCGGCGATCCGCTGCGGGGACCTCGCCTCGCCCGCAGGTCACGGGCGATTGCCCGCGGGTAGCCGTTGAGGCCAGCGGCGCCGGCCTCCCGCCGCGGGCTTCCTGCCCGAACGCAGGGCGGCGCTCCAATGGCCCGAGCGGTCATCCGGCGGCCACTCGCTCGAGGAAGGTCGAGAGCTCGCGCCAGCCCAGCTCCTCCTTCGGGGGAGGCCTAGCCGCCCCGCGGCCGAACGCCATCAGTATCTGGGGTTCCAGCGAGCCGTCCAGGCCCAGCCCTTCCCTTATGGCATCCCCGATCACGAGCGGCGCCGCCATCCACATGGCGTCCAGCCCTACCGAGACCGCGGCGATCCACATGTTCTCGGCAGCCGCCGCCAACGATTGAGTGGCCATCACCCATTCCACGCGCTCCCTGCCCTCCGCGTGCCTGATCCTAGCGCGGTCCAGGCACAGCAGCACGACGAGCGGCGCGGACGAAATTCTCCTCCTGATCCTCTCGGCCCTCTGGAGGGTATCGATCCCCGTCCCGAACCTCGCCAGATACCTCTCACGCAGAATGTCGGCGAGCTTTGTCTTGGAGCTGGGGCCCATGACCACGAAGCGCCAGGGCTGCGTGTTGTGGGGGCTGGGCGCCCTCGCGCCGGCCCCAAGTATCATCTCCACGGTTTCCCCGGACAGCTCCCCCGACAGGTCCCTCACGCTCCGCCTGGCGCCTATCGCCTCCAGGCAATTGCTCCCGCTCAACGTTCGCTCTGCGCGGCAAGAGTTTATAGGGGTTGGCGGCGCATTCCCACACGTTGAGCGGGGACCTTCCCTTCAGCGTGCTGGCCGAGGCTTTCCAGAGGATGGAGGAGGTCACGAGCAGGAACGCCCTGACGGAGATGCTCATAGATCTGTTCAAGCGCTCACCGCCCGGGATACTCGACCAGATAGTGTACCTGATGCAGGGCAAGCTGTACCCCGACTTCGTGGGTATCGAGCTTGGCGTCGGCGAGAAGCTCCTCCTCAGGTCCATCTCGCTGGCGGCCGGGCTACCTCAGGAACGCGTGGAGGAACTCTACAGGAGCACCGGCGACGTCGGCAGGGCCGCCGAGGAAGCCGTGAAGTCCAGGAAGCAGGTGACGCTCTTCCGCGAACCCCTGAGCGTAGGTCGCGTGTACTCGACGCTCGAGAAGATCGCCAGGATGTCGGGGGAGGGCGCGCAGGATTCCAAGGTCAGGCTGCTGGCCAGCCTATTCAACGACGCGGAGCCGCTGGAGGCGCGCTACCTCGCCAGGATAGTCATGGGGAGGCTCAGGCTCGGGGTTGCCGACTACACGGTACTGGACGCGCTCGCCGTCGCGTTCGGGGGCACGAAGGACGCCAGGGAGGTCGTGGAGAGAGCGTACAACGTGTCCAGCGACCTCGGGCTGGTCGCGAGGACCGTGGCCTCACAGGGGCTGGCCGGCCTGGAGTCCATAAGGATAACGGTGGGCAGGCCGATCAGGCCCATGCTCGCCGAGAGGCTCAGCAGCCCGCAGGAGATACTGGAGAAGATCGGGGGGCCCGCGGCGGCCGAGTACAAGTTCGACGGCGAGCGCATGCAGGTGCACAGGGAGGGCGATCGCGTGATGATATTCTCCAGGAGGCTGGAGAACATAACCTCGCACTACCCTGACGTGGTCGAGATAGTCAGGAACGGCCTCAAGTCGCAGGACGTCATTGTGGAGGGGGAGGGCGTCGCGTTCAACGCGGACACCGGCGAGTTCCTGCCCTTCCAGGAGCTCATGCACAGGAGGCGCAAGTACGGCATCGAGAAGGCAATGGAGGAGTACCCCGTGTCGCTTTACTTCTTCGACGTCATATATGCCGACGGCGTCGACTACACGGTCAAGCCGTACACGGAGAGGAGGAAGAAGCTGGAGGAGATCGTGAGCCCGAGCGAGCGCCTCAACGTCGCACCGATGATAATCACGAAGGATCCGGACGAGATGGAGCGCTTCATGATGGAGGCCATAGAGAGGGGGTGCGAGGGGCTGGTCGTCAAGGATCCGAGGAGCGTCTATCGGGCGGGCGCCAGGGAGTGGTCCTGGATAAAGCTGAAGCGCGAGTACAGGAGCGAGATGACCGACACGGTTGACCTCGTGATAGTCGGGGCCTTCCACGGGAGAGGAAAGAGGGCCGGCGTTTACGGCGCCTACCTGCTCGCGGCCTACGACCCGGACAGCGACACTTTCAAGACGGCGTGCAAGGTCGGGACCGGTTTCACCGACGAGGACCTCAGGAGCTTCTACGAGATGCTCCAGCAGTACAGGATAGATCACAGGCACCCGCGCGTGGACTCGAAGCTGGAGGCCGACGTCTGGTTCGTCCCCCAGGTCGTCATAGAGGTCCTGGCCGCCGAGATAACGCTGAGCCCCATACACACGGCCGCCTGGGGATCCGTGAGGCCCAATGCCGGCCTCGCCCTGAGGTTCCCCAGGTACACCGGGAAGCTCCGCACCGATAAGGGGCCGGAGGACGCCACGACGGTCAAGGAGCTCCTGGAGATGTACAGGAGCCAGATAAAGAAGATAGAGGAGGCACCGTCCCCCGAGGGCTCCTGATAGATGTCCGGCGGTACCAGGAGGGCAGTGAGGGCTGCCCTCGCCTCCAACATAGTGCTGCTATCGCTGAAGGTCGTCGTCGCGGCCATCACTGGCAGCTCCGTCATGTTCGCGGAGTCGCTCCACTCCGCGCTCGACACGATAAACCAGTCCTTCCTGGCGCTCGGCATGAGGCTCAGCTCCGGCGGCAGGAGCCGCGCCTTCCCTTTCGGCCGCGGGAGGGAGCAGTTCTTCTGGTCGTTCGTCGCGGCCATGAGCACCGCCACGATCTCGAGCGCGTTCTCCGTGCTCGAGGGCGCCGAGAAACTCCTCCATGGAGGGGAGCTCCACGACCTATGGATCGCCATCGCCGTGGTGCTCGTGGGGATCGTGCTCGAGGGCGCCGCCCTCAGCGTGAGCTTCAGGTCGTTCGAGCGCGCCAGGATCTCCGAGGGGTTCAAGAGCAGGCTCGCATACGTGCGCGCCACGAGGGACCCGACCCTCCTGGCCGCGCTCTTCGAGGACGTCGCCTCGGTGTCCGGGCTGGCGGTGGCGCTCCTGTCGCTCCTGGCGGTCGAGGTCACGGGCAACGCCGCGTACGACGCGATGGGATCCGTGGTCGTCGGGGCAATACTGGCCACCTTCGGCGTCTTCCTGGCTAGGGAGGCGAGGGGGCTGCTCATAGGCGAGGGCCTCACTCAGGAGGAGCTGGATCGCGTCATAAGGGCGGTCGCGTCCCATCCCGCGGTTGTCAGGGTCATCGACGTGAGTGGCACTTTCATCGGCGCGGACTCCGCTATAATGGGCGTCGAGGTCAACTTCAGGGACGGGATGACCACCGACGAAATAGAGAGCGCCGTGAACGAGATAGAGCGCGCGATCCGGCGCGTGTTCCCACAGGCTAAGTACGTGTACGTCGAGGCCGAGGAGCTGACCCACCCAGGATCCTGAGGTACTCGGCCGCCCTGGCCGCGGGATCCGGGCTCCTCGTGATGTCCCTCCCCACTACTATGATGTCCGCCCCCGCGCTGAGGGCCTCCACGGCCGCGCCGAGGTCTATGCCGCCAGCGACCGCCACCCTGAATCCCGCGCTCCTCAGGGACGATATGGCTGACCACCTCCTGCCCTTGCCCGAGGACTCCTCATCTATCCCCCTGTGTATCACCACGGCATCGGCGCCCTCCGCCTTGGCCACCAAGGAAGTGGGATCGTCCAAGCCTATCGAGTCGACGAACGAGAGGATATCCCTCTTCCTGCACTCCTCTACGAACGAGCGTATCGTCTCGGGCGGCGCCGCGCCGCTCACCACAGCGGCGTCCGCGCCCGCCCCAGCGGCCATCGAGACCTCCAGCTCCGCGGTATCCATCGTCTTCAGGTCGGCCACGATGGGTGATCCGGGCGCCGCCGCCGAGATCCTCCTGATGACCGATATGCCCTCGCCCTTTATGAGGGGGGTGCCCGCCTCGAGCACGAGCCTGGATCCCGAGAGCGCCGAGAGCGACCTCACCACCGGCTCGGCCTCCTGCCAGGACGTGAAGTCCAGCGCGACCTGGAGCGACGGGAACTCGAAGGCTCTGGCCACGCTCCGGTTCCGGAAACGCGCAATAAAAATGATTCCGCCGCGTTCCGAGCTCGAACTTCTCTATAGATCTTTTCCCAGCTTCCATAGAAAATTGGGTAAGAATTTATATTCAACTGCCCCTCTAAATCAGCAGAGGAGCTGGTTGCTGGAGGGACCTCGCTGCCCCAGGGGTGATGCGCAATGAGCTTCTACATGGGCGAGACCGAGCTGCAGATGAGGCGGCGCATACTCGTGACGCTGCAGGACATGACCAGGAGGCTCTTGGACGGCACGAGGGCCCTTGTCTCGATGTACGAGTCCATGCAGGACGCCGGATCCGACGGCGACGTCGAGGCTTACCGGTCCGAGGTCTCCAAGGCTATAGGCGACGTCGAGGCTTACCGGAAGTCGCTGGTCAGGCAGCTGAGCGAGGTCGGCGCCATGCTGATAAACAGGGAGGACGTCCTCAGGACCGCCTTCATGCTGGAGGACATAGCCAGCTACCTGGACAGCCTGGCCTTCAGGATATACGCGGGCAGGCAGTACCTGACCGGCATAGGGTCCCTGGGGGACAGGCTCAGGGAGATGCTGAACCAGACTCTCAGCGCCGTCACGAAGCTGAACGATCTCAGCAGGATCCTCCAGGTGAACCCGGGCAAGGTTAGCGAGCTGGCCTCCCTGGTGGAGAGGGAGGAGAAGAACATGGACGGACTCTACAGGGATGCGCTCGTGGAGAGCCTCGCCAAGATTAAGGACTTCAAGCAGCTGCTGGTCTACAGGGACGTCGTGGAGAGGGTGGAGAGGATAGCCGACCTCTCCCTCAGCGCTTCCGAGATGCTCATGATAGTTTCGCTGAGGCTCTGATGCGCATGAGCGCGCCCGCGAGGGGAACCCTGCTCGGCGACCGCGTGCTGGTCATGGACAGGGAGGAGGCCAGACGACTATTCGCCAGCGGCTTCTTCGGCAAGCCGCTGGGGGTGCCGAAGCCCAGGGGGACAGAGTTCGACGAGCCGCTCGCGCTAGACCTCTTCGAGGCCCGCTACCTCTCGGAGTCCGGCCTCCTCGAGATCCGCGACGAGGGCGGCAGAGCAGTGGGCAGAGCTGCCCTAAGGAGGAGGTGCGCGCTCTCCGATCCGTACTTCGAGGAGAAGTACAGGGTGTACAGGGACCTCAGGAACTCAGGATACGTGGTGGGCGCCGGCATAAAGTTCGGCAGCGACTTCGCGGTGTACGAGCGGGGACCTGGCATAGACCACGCTCCCTTCCTAGTGCACGTGCTGAAGTCCAGCGATCAGCTGACCGCCAACTACATAGTGTTGGCCGGGAGGCTCGCCACGGCCGTCAGGAAGAAGTTCGTCCTCGCGGTCGCTGGCAGGAGGCGCACGAGGTACCTGGCGTTCGAGTGGTGGAGGCCCTAGCCCTGCCGTCCTCGCGCATTGCCGAGCACTTGGCCAGCACGATCCGCGACGCCATGAGTATGGCGAGGAATGACGCCAGCGTGACCACGTTGAGGGCGACGAAGCTCTCCGAGTACACGTATATTAGTATCTCCCTCACTATGAACACGATCGCCGCGTCGAGCGCGTACTCGAGCTTCACCCTGGCCTCGGTGAAGTACTGTGAGACTAGCGCCATCAGCTCCATGAGCACCAGTATGTAGAGGAGGTCCGCGACGAACTGCTGGAGGGTTTTCTCCAGCGACGAGTAGTTCAGCATGCGTGGGAGGTACGATGCCATTCCAGCTATCGATATTATTATCCCGACGAAGAGAACAGCCATCATGATCGCGGCGGCTACCTTGAGCGCTAGGTGCTCGTACTGGCGCGACCTCCGCGCTGTGATGGCGCGGCCCGCGCTTTATGCTTTCCCTGAAGCTGCGCCGGGCTCCGCGCCGGTTGATCCTGCTGCATCCAGTATCTCCCAGTACTCCGCATCCTCCATTATCGCTCTCTGTTCCTCATCAACCCTCTTGGCGAGCCGATCGAAGTCCCCCCTCACGGCCTCCGCGAGGTCGCGCGAGCGCCGCGCCGCCAGCTGCGGCCTGTCGGGCAATCCCGCCCTGCCTATGCTCGCCGTCGAGAGCAGCCAGAGCGCGACCTCGCGCTCCCCCGGCGGTTCCCCCGGCGGTTCCCCGCCGTTCGCCCACCAGAGTGCCCTGAGTAGGCCGTACGACAGCACGCGCAGCACCTTGCCGCGATACGCCTCCAGCAGCGCGCGCTCGTCGCGCGCCACGGAGGCCAGCACGGGGCCTGGATCGGGTCCTCCCAGCCTGCTCCTGAGCGCGGCCCTCGCGAACCTCTCGGACGCCACTGGCCTCAGCGAGTCGTGCAGGTAGACGAGCGAGGCCGCGTAGAGGCTTCCGATTACGGCCGACATGAAGGACTCCTCGGGATTCCTGGCTCCCCCGACCCATCTCCCCTCCACTATGGAGGCGGCCTCCTCGGGCTCCACGGGATCGGTCGCCAGGGGATCCTCGCCGTCAGCGATCCACGGGACGCTCCAGATCTCCTCCGGCATCACGCGCGCCGCTGCGACGTGCGACACCCTGATGAGCTCGACGCGGCGCAGGAGTCCCCTCGCGTGCAGTTCCTTTATGACGCGGCGGCTGGACGCGCACGTCGGGTGATAGTATATGCGCACTGGCCCCCTGCAGCCGAGCCGGATTTAAGGCTATTCCGGATAGCGTGCCTGGCTAATCCCGGGGAGAACTCGCCGGGCCGGAGCAGCAACTCCCGCGCTGGCCGGATCCCCTCCGGGAGAGCGATCGCGCTGCTCCTATCCGCCGCCCCGCCCTGACAGGAACCCCAATCTCTCCTCACGGCTGACCTCGAAGGCGCCCTCCAGGATCCGCCTAATGCCATCGGTCATCGCCTGCCCCCTGCGCGACATCATCCTGCTGGCCACCTCGAGCGCCTTCTCCAGCGCCAGCTCTGACGTGCCCGGGGCGCCGGAGCTCGAGTATATCGTGAACGGTGGCACGTCCACGCCCACCAATCCGTACACGTGGCTGCTCCCCCCGATCGACTTCCCTGCGTAAACGAGCGTGCCGATCGCGAGCTTCGCGTGATCGCCAATGAAGGACCCGAGCTTCACGAGACCCGTGTCGGCGCGCGCCCTCCCGGCCCTCACCGTGCCGTAAGTGTTCTTGAGATCGCTCGTGACGCTGCCGGCCCCTATGTTGACCCATTGGCCGACGTAGCTGTGGCCGAGGTAGCCGAAGTGAGCCTTGTTCGAGTACCCCGCTATTATGGAACCCTCAACCTCCCCGCCGACCCTGCACATCTCGCCCACGTAGGTGTGCGGGTTTATCCTGGCCGAGTGGACCACGGTTCCCCTGCCCACGTACGCCGGTCCCTCTATCCTGGAGAACGCCTCTATGCGGACGTCGTCGGCTATGAGGACCGGCCCGCGGGACGCGTCAATCACCACGGGCTCCTCTATCCTTACGTTGGAGCCGTAAACGACGCCGCTCCCCCCGCCCCACGACCTCAGGGCCTCGACGAGCTCCCACGGCCCCTTCATAAGGGCGTCCATCTCGATCCCGGCCCAGTAGCCCCGCAGGACGTCCTCCACCCTCAGGTCCTCCGCGCTCACCTCGGCGGCCACCAGCTTCCCGCCGTCCACCACCGGCCTTCCCTCGGATTCCAGCACCCTGAGCACCTCCGGGATCATCCCGGGCCTGACCCTCATGTTGAGCAGCGTCAGCCTCCCCCGCACGTCCTCCGGCTCCGTGGCCTTCCCGGGATACCTCTCCCGCAGGTAGAGCCTGAACCTGGGCGGCGCGATGAGGACCTCCGGCTCCCCCGCGGCGTCTACTATGGCCCTGTAGATCTGCCTCACGCCGTACCGCAGCTCGAGAACCGGGGTGGTCAGCGAGAGCGGGCTCAGGGGATCCGGGTACTCCTCCTGGAAGAGCGCGAGCGCGCCCCTCAAGGTATCTCGCCCATCTCCTTCAGGAACTCGCGGTTGGCCCTCATGTAGGATGCCCTGTCCCCTATGTCCACGAACGTCCCCTCAGACCTGTAAGCGTAGATGGGCTCGCCGGCCGACATCGCCGCCTGGAAAGCCGCGTCCATGCCGTAGGGCACCCCGGGCGGAATGTACCTCAGGAATTCCCTCTCCATCACGTAGCACCCCACGTTGACCCATCCTCCGACCTCCGGCTTCTCGCTCCACCTCAGGAGCCTGCCGTCCTCCGCCGTCTCCACGAGGCCGTACCTGATCTTCGTGTAGTACCGCATCAGCATCATGGTCGCCAGGGCTCCCATCCTCTCGTGGAAGTCCAGCATGGGCCTTATGTCGGCGCGCGGGAGCACGTCGCCGTATAGCAGCACGAACCTGCCGTCGATCATGCCCTCGGCGGCCTTCAGCTGTCCCGCCGTGCCCATGGGCCTCCTGGACCTCGCGTACTCTATCCTGACGCCCAGATCAGATCCATCGCCGAAGTAGTCCTCTATGGTCTTCCTCATGTAGCTCACGGCTATCACGAACTCCGTTATCCCCTGGCCCTTCAGCCACTCTATCATGTGCTCCAGGAGGGGCCTGTCGCCGAGGGGGAGCATCGGCTTGGGAGCGAGCAGTGTGTAGGGCCTGAGCCTGACGCCGAGCCCTCCGGCGAGTATCACAGCCTTCAACGCGTTCACCCGAGGGAATCCCTCAATTAACGTTACTGGCGCGAAACTGTAAAATATGGTGAGGATCCCTCTGAGGTGCGTGGGCGGAGCTCCCCGAGGTTTCGGTCTGCTCAGGAAACTGCTGGGCGGGAAGCCCAGGGCTGAGGAGGCCGGGGAGCGCTCCGAGGAGCAGCAGGAGCGCCTGCCTCCGCTTAAGATAGTGCAGATAGACGAGCTCAAGGGCGATAATCTGCACTCGAAGGCCGTCATAGCCTACTCCGAGGGCGGCGAGTACCTGTACTACGTCGTGGAGCCCAACCTGAGCCCCGAGGACGCGGAGATCCTCAGGAGGCTGACCGAGCTCCTCTCCTACGTGGTCGAGGCCCCCAGGGACTCCTTCAAGAGCCGCGAGCAGGCCGAGGCGTACGTGGAGGACGCGGCCCTCAAGGCGCTCAGGAAGTTCGGGCTCGAAGTGCCCGGGAACCGCCTGGAGAAGATAATGTACTATCTGAAGAGGGACACGGTCGGCTTCGGCAAGATAGACGTCATGATGAGGGATCCCTACATAGAGGACGTGAGCTGCGACGGCGTTGGGGTCCCGGTCTACGTCTGGCACAAGGACTTCGAGTCAATAAGGTCCAACGTCTCGTTCGATTCCCAGGAGGAGCTGAACTCCGTGGTCCTCAGGCTCGCTTACGTCTCGGGGAGGTCCGTCTCCCTGGCGAACCCCATACTGGACGCGACGCTGCCGGACGGAAGCAGGGTGAACGCTGTGCTGGGGGGGCAGGTGGCCACCAGGGGAGGGAGCTTCACCATCAGGAAGTTCACCGAGAAGCCGTTCACGATAACCGAGCTCATAATGAAGGGCACCATGGACGAGTACCTGGCGGCGTACTTCTGGGAGCTGATCGAGCACAAGAAGAACCTGGTGATAGCCGGCGCCACCGCGAGCGGCAAGACGACCACGCTGGGGGCGCTGGCCAACTTCATACATCCGGACTACAAGATAGTCACGATAGAGGACACGAGGGAGCTGCGGCTCTACCACCAGAACTGGACCCCCCTGCTGACCAGGGAGTCCTGGGGTCCTAACGGGAGGGGCGAGATAGATACCTTCGAGCTCCTCAGGGCCTCCCTGAGGCAGAGGCCCGACTATATAATAGTGGGCGAGGTGAGGGGCCAGGAAGCCTACACGCTGCTGCAGGCCATGGCCACGGGCCACGGTGGGCTGACGACGATACACGCGGACGACGCGGAGTCCGTCATATCGAGGCTCTCGTCGCCGCCCATAAGCGCGCCCAAGCAGCTCATAGCCACGTCGCTCGACGCGATAGCTATGCAGCGCAGGATTATAATAAACGAGAGGCCCGTCAGGAGGATCACGGACGTCTCGGAGATCGACGGCTACGACCCGGCGACGGACTCGGTCGTGCTGAGGAGGGTCGTCAGGTGGAACCCCGCCACCGATCGCATGGAGCAGGACCGCGAGAGCGGGTTGCTCCGCGAGATAGCCGAGCAGAGGGGGGTCAGCGCCGAGGCGATCGCGAGGGAGGTGGAGGACAAGAGGGACATCCTGCACTGGATGGTCGTCAAGAGGATCGTGGAATTCCAGGACGTGGCCGGCGTGATAAGGAGCTACTACAGGGACAGGATATCTGTCCTCGGAAGGGTGAGGATGGAGCTTGGCGCGGGCGCTCGCTGAGCGCGCCTACCGCCTGCTGGAGGCGCTCTACGGATTCCGCGTGACGGACGAGCTCCTGCGCTCCCGCGGGATAGGGCTGAGCAGGCGCGAGTTCCTGAGGCGCGAGCTGCTCCTTTGCTCCACAGCGTCCCTCGCCGCCGCGCTGGCGTCCCTCGCGGCGGCCGTCTACCTGGGGATGCCGCCCTACGCGGCGGCGCTCCTGGCGCTCCTGGCGCTCCTGGAGGCGGCCGCCCTCGTGGCCGGCATCAGGGGGCGCGCGCTGCTCTCGGGCGCCGCGGCGCCCGCGCGCGCCCGCGGTAGGCCCAGGGCATCCCGCTTCATCGAGCCGGGGCTCCTGAAGTCGATCTTCCCCGAGGATCGGGTGCGGCGCATCATGGGGCTCGCGGACATGCGGATGCCCCCGGGTTACTTCTACGATCTGTCAACCAAGTCTGCCCTGGCGGCGGCCGGGGCCGGGGCGGCGATCCTCGCGCTCGTCGCGCTCATGGAGCACTACTCCCCCCTGGCCGTCGCGATCTGGGCGCTCGTCGGCCTGCTCGCCGGTACGTCGGTGGGCGCGATGTCGCCCTACGCCTATATATCGTACAGGGCATCGTCCAGGTCCTCCAGGATAGAGCAGGATCTCTCAACGTGGGCCGCCGCCATGATGGCCTACGTGTCGAGCGGCGCCTCGTTCCCTGAGGCGCTGAAGCGCAGCACCTCCGCCCTGAGGAGCGGCCCGCTCAGGCGCGAGCTCGAGTCCGTGATCAGGGACTCGGAGGTCCTGGGATCCGAGCCCAGGTCGTCGCTCCTCGCTCTCGCCCAGAGGTCGCCCTCGCAGCTCCTCAGGGAGCTGATAGTGGGGATAATAGATGCGATGGACAGCGGGAAGGACCTGCAGAGCTACTTCAGGGAATCACTCTCCTACATCCTGAACTACAGGAGGAATTACCTGAGGAAGCTCGTCAACGACATGTCCCTCGCCGCCGAGCTCTTCGTCATGCTCTTCGTCGTCACCCCCCTGCTCCTGGCGATAATACTGGCGGTCATGGGGTCCATGAGCGTCGGAGCCCAGCCCTACTACGGGGAGCTGCTCGCCGTCATAGCCTTCGGCTTCGTGCCGCTGGTCGGCGTCGGCTATCTCCTGCTCGTCGACTCGATATACCCGAGGTGGTGGTGACTCGAACCGCGAGGACGCCGCGTACATCTCGGCCGGCGCCGCGGCCGCAGCGGCTTTCCTGGCCCTCGTGTACTATGAGCTCGAGGTCCTCGGAGCGCGCAGCCCCATACCCAACTTCACCAGCTGGTACCACTACGCGTCGCTCGCGCTCGCCATAGCTCTGGCGCCCTACGCGTTGCTGGACTACAGGAGGCGCGCGTGGTCCAGCAACGTCGAGAGGGGGCTCCCCCGCGTCCTCTCAGACCTTGAGGGACTCGTGGAGAGCGGCCTCTCCCCCCTGATGGCGCTTAAGCAGATGTCCCAGAAGGACTACGGGGTCCTGAGCAGGGCCATCAGGCGCATCGTCTCCCTGGCCAGCTGGGGCTACACGTACGACCGGATAAAGGGCATTCTAGAGCGCGAGGTCCCGCACCCCGTGGCCCTGATGTTCTTCAAGCTGCTGCTGGACGCCGAGGAGGGCGGCGGGGACGTGGCCTCGGCCGTCAGGAGCATGAGGGAGTATCTCAGGGACGTGGAGGCCCTGAAGGGGGAGCTGCAGTCCACAGTGAGGATGCAGGTCTTCGTGGTCTACCTGGCCCTCCTGATATTCCTGTACATATCGGAGACCGCGCTCTCGTCCCTGCTCACGCCCACGACCTCCGCCATAGGCATAGGGCTCTCCGCCGCCACGCTGTCCTACGTGAGGACCATAATGTTCGGGATGTACATTATCGAGGCGCTACTCGGTGGGCTGGCGCTCGGCAAAATGACCTCCGGCAGCGCCGGGGCCGGCGTCAAGCACTCAATGCTGCTCGTGATCATCGGCGCGGTATATATAATGGCCCTCGGCTAACATAGGCCGTGGAGCCCGGGGTTTCCTCCAGGATGGCCGCCTACCGGCGCCCAGACGCCAGGAGGTTGCTCTCGAGGATCCTGGAGGAGGGCCACCTGGACGTCGCCGGCCAGGACGACGCCCTGAAGGTCCTGTTGGACATGGGGATAATCCGCGAGACGGCGCGCGAGGCCAGGATGAAGGATCCCGAGACGGGCGCCACCTCCTTTTCCCTGATCCCGTCGTGCCCCCACTGCGGATCCCGCGACCTCGCGAAGGAGGAGCTGATGGAGCACCCCGGCTGCGGGTACGTGGGGAGACTCTCCGACTTCACGCAGTCCGGCGAATGCATAATCTGCCCCCGCTGCGGCAGGGCGGCCGAGCTGCGGAGGATCGGCTCCTGGTTCTACTGCAGGTCGTGCGGGAGGAGCTTCCACTCGCCGAGGATACTGGCCCAGGCTGGCGGCAGGACCCTGCCCGCCGAGGACCTCGAGCTGACGGAGGTCCGGCGCTACGAGCTGAGCCCCGACCTCATCGGGGAGGTGCGGGCAATACTCTCCCTCTACTCCTCCGTGGCCGAGCGCCTCAGGTCCCTCGGCTACTCGGTCGAGGAGTCGGCCGCGGTCAGGGGGATCTCGGGCGTCCGCCAGACCTTCGACGTCGTCGCCCGGAAGGGCGAGCACGTGGTCTACGTGGACGTCATGCTCGGGGAGAGCGAGCCCATGCTCCTGGCCAGCATGATGGGGCACATAGTGAAGTACTTCGATTCGGCGGCGAACGCAACGCTGCTCCTGATCCACTCGCCTAGGAGCGAGCTCCCCAGGCAGCTGCTGAGCAGCTGCTGCCCGAGGTCCATCCGCATCGTGGAGGGCGAGGACCTCGACGACCTCGTGAAGGCCATGGAGGTTCTCGAGGTTTGAGGAGGCTGACAAGCCTGTCTAGGGCGGTGGGCCTCCAGTGGATTCCGTCGGCGCGCGCAGCGGTCGTGCGTGATACTATCGGACGCCGAGATATCGAGGCTCGTCGGTTCCGGGCGCCTGGTGATCAGGCCGTTCGAGCCGTCGAACCTGACGCCGAACGGGATAGACCTCTCGGTGGGGGAGGAGGCGATGATCATGGAGGCACCGTCCGGCGGCGCCCGCCTGCGCCTGGATCCAGGAGCGGAGCTCAGGATCCCGCCGGGCTCCAGCGTTCTGATACTCACCGAGGAGTACCTAGAGCTTCCATCAGACATCGTCGGCATCGTGAACCTCCGGAGCACGTGGGCCAGGAGGGGGCTCCTGATCCCGCCGACGGTGGTCGACGCGGGCTACAGGGGCAGGCTGACCTTGGCCGTCAGGGGCCCTCCCTACGCGCTCAGCGTGCGCCGCGGCGAGAGGGTGTGGCACCTCCTGCTCGCCGAATCGCATCCGGCCGGAACTCCCTACAGCGGCAGGTACCAGGGATCCACGGGCCTCGTGCCAGCTCCGTGAACGCTGTCACCGCACGATGCCGCTCAGCCCGGAGAGCGTCCTCCTGCCCCCGAGCGAGCGGGACATCTCCTCGAGCTCCCTGATCGTCCTGTCGTAGAGCTCCCTGTCCACGGGGAACGGCACGCCGTCCTTGCCCCCGTGGGCGAAGCTGAACTTGACCGGGTCCCTCCAGCTGGGCCTCTCCCCGTACACGAGGTCCGCGACGAGCGCCAGCGCCCTCACGACCCTGGCCCCCACCCCGCGCACGAGCAGAAGCTCCTCGTAGTTCCTGGGCCTGGCCTCGTAGAGCGCCTCCAGCGTCCTCCAGTCGACCTCCCAGTCCATGCCGGCCACGTACGCGTGGGTTCCGGTCGCTGACCAGCCGAAGAACGAGTCGAGCGGGCGCGCCCCCAAGCTGGCGCGCCTCACCGCCCTGAGGGCCTCGATGTCACCCGCGGCGTCCACGCTGGCGCGCCTCGCCCCGGATGACTCGGAGGCCACCATGTTGAGCACGGGCCCCTCCGATCTCCAGCCGATTATGCCGCTGTGCGGCTCGTCGACGAAGCTCCTAAGCGATCCGCTGAACCAGTGGTAGCGCCTGGCCAGCCCCTCCTCCGCCGACATTCCCTGCTGCACTATTGCCCAATCGCCGTCCTCGTCGAACAACACCATGTGGTGATACAGCTCGTATCCGTCCTGCACCGCCGCGGAGTCCACCTTCGCGGCAAGCCTGCTCGCCCTGCGGAGCTCCTCCGTCCTGCCATCCGAGAGCCCCAGCTCCTCCGCCATCCTGCCGATGTCCTCCAGGGTCCTCCCGGCCATCCCCTTCCCGCCGGCCGCGCGCACGCCGACGTCCATCCCGTTCAGCGCGTCCCTCAGCGCAGCCGCCGTGACTGTCGTCAGACCTGAGCTGTTCCAGTCGAATCCCAGCACGCACCCAAGCGCCTGGAACCACAGGGGATCCGAGACCCTCTCCAGGAGCCCCCTCCTACCCCTCTCCTCCACGATCAGGCCCGCGATGCCCCTGGCCAGCCTGACCATCCTGGAGTAGAGCCACCTGGGGGCCCTGCCCTCGTGCAGCGGCAGGTACACGGCCCCGGTGCGCGCAGGCGCCATCCGAGCGAATCGCGCGGCCTTGCCTTAAATAACTTGTCCGGGCATCCTCCCCGGATCCACGCGTGCCGAGTGCGCATCCCTGTGCCAAACCTTCCTAGCGCGCGCGGCGTGCAGGATCACTGCCAGCGTCGCGAACGCCGACAGCAGGAGCCCGTAGGGCACCAGGAGCAGGGCCGCGCCGCTCTCTCTGGCGTAGTATCCTCCCAGGTGCCGCATGTACGCCCAGAGCGCGAGGGTGGCCGCGCCGATTCCCACGAGCAGCAGCGCCGCCCAAGGCACGATCCAGGCATTGACCGCTATATTGGCGAGGCCGAGGACCGCGAAGACAGGCGACGAGAACAGGAGCACCGCGTCCAGGGTCCCCCACCGGTCCCTCGACCTGAACAGCCCGCGGACCGATTCCGCGAGCGCCTCCAGGTAACCCCTGTACCACCTGATGCGCTGCCTCATGAGCGCGCCCAGCGTGGTGGGCGCTGAGACGAGCGCGGTGACTCCCGAGTAGGCGGGCCTCACGCCGGCCTCGATCAGCCTCGAGGCCAGCATAGCGTCCTCCGCCAGCGATCCCTCCCTCAGCCCCCCCAGGTCCATCAGCAACCTCCTGTCGACAGCGTAGTTGGATCCGGCGGGAGGTGGGCACGGCAGGCGCAGCCGCGATCTACCCTCGCACATCAGGTACCACGCGAGCTCCTCGAGGACGACCATCCTGCTCACGGTGCTCTCCCCGGCGTTCGCCACAGCATAGCGCCCCACCATGGCCCTCGCGCCGGCCCTGTACATCGCAGCCAGCTTCAGGAGCGATCCCGGCTCCGGCACGGAGTCCGCGTCCAGCACGTACACGAGATCGCCCCTCGAGATCCTCAGCGCGCGATTGACCGCCCCGGCCTTGCTCCCGGCTTCCTCGAAGTGGTGGACCCTGATCCACTCGCGCCCGGAGGCCAACCTCCTCAGGACCTCGAGCGTTCCATCCCTCGAGCCGTCCTCGGCGAATATTACCTCCAGCCTGTCCCTGGGATACTCCAGCGCGTCCAGCGCCCTGACGGTCCTCTCCACGACGTTCGCCTCGTCCCTGGCCGGTATTATCACCGATATGAACGGGAGGTCCGGCGGATCCGCCGGCTCGGGATCGCTGCCGCTCGATGCCACCCCGAGCGCCCCGCGCACGAGGATGATCCCCCAGTAGACCGAGTACGCTGACAGGATCGCCCCTAGCAGGAACCCCGGCCACCAGGGGATCGGGAGGAGCGGCGGACTCAAGCCTGGCCCGTCAGCCTCCCGAGCTCCTTCCTGAAGGCATCGTAGGTCTCGTCGTCATACAGGCAGAATATTATCCTGGGTATCTTGCACGTGCCCCCCTTGACGTAGTCCAGCGCTGCCCCCAGGAGGGCCCGGGCGCTCACCTCGCGCGGGACGCCGAATATTCCGGCCGATATGGCGGGGAACGCTATGCTCCTGACGCCGCGCTCCTCAGCCAGCCTTATGGAGCTCTCGAACGCTGACCTGAGCTTGCGCTCCTCATCTCCCTCGCCCCACACGGGCCCGACCGCGTGTATCACGTACTTCGCCCTGAGCCTCCCCGCGCCCGTGATGGCGGCGCCGCCGACGGGCACGGGGCCGTTCCTCCTCACCCACTCGTCGCACTCCCTCTGGACCTCCTCGCCCGCGGCCCTCCTTATGGCCCCCGCCACGCCACCCCCCATCTTGAGGGCGCTGTTCGCCGCGTTCACTATGGCGTCCACCTCCAGCTTGGTTATGTCGCACTTCATCAACTCCAGCGAGCAGCCGTCAGTGCGAAACACGCACCGTGAGTCGCGTGGGGTTTAAATAACGCTTTCCCTAGGGGGCGCCCGAGGGGGTTGAAGGTGAAAGGGAGGGATTCAATTTTCAGGGGTGGTCGCCTTTATACTACCCTTGGTTGATAGGCCCGCCACCCATCTCCCCCGGGTAGTTCCCTCGCTCGCAGCAAAAGGGAGGTGCGGATGACCTTGAAGGGCAAGCTGAGAGTAGCGATACTCGGCGTGACGGGAATGGTGGGACAGCAGTACGTCAGGATGCTGGAGAACCATCCCTGGTTCGAGATAACGAGGCTCATCGGCAGCAGGAGCGCCGGCAAGCTGTACGGCGAGGCCGTCGAGTGGATAGACAGCTACGAGCCGCCCGAGCGCATAATGAACATGCCGGTGAAGGCGGCGGATCCCGAGTCGGAGGACGTCGACCTGGTGTTCAGCAGCCTGCCGACGGAGGCCGCGTACCAGCTCGACACGAGGTACGCCGCGCGGTTCCCCACGATCAGCGACGCCAGCTCGTACAGGATGGAGCCCGACGTGCCCCTACTCATACCGGAGGTTAACCCGGATCACCTATCGCTGCTCGATGCGCAGAGGAGGAACAGGGGGTGGAGGGGGCTCCTGGTCACTAGTCCCAACTGCACGGCCACGGGTCTCGCCATGGTGCTGAAGCCCCTGCACGACGCCTACCGCGTTCGCAGGGTCATAGTGTCCACCATGCAGGCGCTCAGCGGCGCGGGCTACCCCGGGGTGCCGTCGCTCAGGATCGTGGACAACGTGATACCTTACATAAAGGGCGAGGAGGACAAGGTGGCCGCGGAGACGAAGAAGATGCTCGGCGCCATTGCCGACGGCTCCGTGTCCCCAGATCCCATGGGGGTGTCCGTCATGGTGCACAGGGTCGCCACCATAGATGGGCACCTGGAGAGCGCGTACATAGAGACCGAGAGGCCCGTGAACATCGAGGAGGCCAAGGGGATCCTGAGGGACTTCAGGGGCAAGCCACAGGAGATGAAGCTGCCCACGGCCCCGGAGAGGCCCATAATAGTCAGGGAGGAGGAGGACAGGCCCCAGCCGAGGCTGGACAGGATGGCCGGGAGCGTCCCCGGCATGAGCGCGGTGGTCGGAAGGGTCCGTCGGGGGCTCGACGAACGCTCGCTCCGCCTGACGCTGCTCAGCCACAACACGATCAGGGGCGCCGCCGGCAACGCCATACTGATCGCCGAGATGATGCGCGAGCTGGGCTACCTGAGCTGAGGTGGTAGCGTTGGACGGCAAGCGCGCCAGACTAAGCAGGATATCTAGGAACGGGCTGTTCCTCTGCGTCCCGATGGATCACGGCATATCGAGCGGGCCGATAGCCGGCATAGACAGGGTCCGCGACGTGCTGAGGGAGGTCGCCAATGGGGGCGCGACCTGCGCCGTGCTGAACAAAGGGATCATAAAGGCCCTGGCTGATCACCCAGGCATCGGGATCCTGATGCACGCGTCCGCCAGCACCTCGCTCGGGCCTGATCCCAACCACAAAGTGAGGTCGGCGGGCGTGGCGGAGGCGGTCAGGCTGGGCGCCGACGGCGTATCCGTGCACGTGAACCTGGGGGCGAGGGACGAGCCGGAGATGCTCCGCGACCTCGGGTTGATCGCGGATGAGGCCGACGAGATGGGGATGCCGCTGCTCGCGATGATGTACCCGAGGGGCGAGAACATCAGGAACCCGAACGACCCTTCCGTGATAGCGCACGCGGCGCGCGTCGGCGCCGAGATGGGGGCCGACATAGTGAAGTGCAACTACACCGGCGACAAGGCCAGCTTCTCGGCCCTCGTGAGGAGCGTGCCGGTGCCCGTGGTGATAGCTGGGGGACCCAAGATGGACACCGATGAAGATGTGCTGAGGCTGGTGAGGGATGCCGTGGACGCCGGCGCCGCGGGCGTGGCGTTCGGCAGGAACGTCTTCCAGCACAGGGATCCCAGGGCGATCACCAGGGCCATAGCAGACATAATCTTCGAGAACTCGGACGTCGAGAGGGCGCTGCGGGAGCTGAGGTCCCATGGCTGAGCCACCGCGCAAGGAGGTGCTCCTCGACGCCCGCGACGTCCCCGACGGCGTCCTGAGGGCGGCCCTGGAGCTGGGCATCAGGAGGTTCATAGGGAGGGCACCTGAGGGAGGGGAGCTGGTCGCGCTCGCCGAGGCGCCGGGGAGGCCCGGGATCTACGTGGTCCGGATATCGGCGCCGGAGGACGTGGAGGGCGTCCTTAGGGCCGTCGAGGCGGGCGCCAGGGAGGTTCTAGTGGAGTCGCTCGACTGGAAGATCATACCCCTGGAGAACCTGGTAGCGGCCCTCCAGGGGAGGGGCGCCAGGCTCCTGGCCACGGCGTCCGACTGGAGGGAGGCTGAGGCCATGGCCGGCATACTCGAGAGGGGGGTCGACGGCGTGGTCCTCAGGGCGCGCACCGTGGAGGAACTGACGGCGGCCGTGGAAGCCCTGAGGAGTCCCGAGCCCGTGGAGCTCGTCGCGGCCCGCGTGGACTCCGTGAGCCTGGCCGGAATGGGCGACAGAGTCTGCATCGACACCGCCAGCCTGCTCTCCGTCGGCGAGGGCGCGCTCGTTGGCAACTCTTCATCGTTCATGTTCCTCGTGCACGGGGAGACCCTGGAGACCGGCTACGCGTCGCCCAGGCCGTTCCGCGTCAACGCCGGCGGCGTCCACGCGTACGTGCTGCTCCCCGACGGCCGCACGAAGTACCTCTCGGAGCTCTCGGCAGGCGATCGCGTGGCGATCTTCGACTGGAGGGGGAACGCAAGGGCGTCCATAGTGGGCAGGTCGAAGATAGAGAGGAGGCCGATGGCGCTCGTGAGGGCTTCCACGGAGTCCACCTCAGGGTCCCTACTGCTCCAATACGCGGAGACCATAAGGCTGGTGAGGCCCGACGGGACTCCGGTGTCCGTCACGGAGCTATCCCCCGGCGACGAGGTCCTGGTTCACGTGAAGCGCGGCGTCGGCAGGCACTTCGGCATGGCGGTCGAGGAGTTCGTGCTGGAGAAGTGATGGCTTGCTGAGCACCGGCACGAGGCTCGTCGCGAGCGTCGCCCCGCGGGCCACACTCGAGGTGCGCGCCCTGTACTCCGAGGCGATGTCGCTGGGGGTCGACATGGTGGAGATCAGGCTCGACGCGCTCGACGAGCTCGATCCCCGCGCCCTCGCGGCCGAGCTCCGCGCGTCGGGGATTGACTGCGGGCGCCTGGTGCTCACGTACAGGTCCCCCTCTGAGGGCGGTATGTCGGGGGTTCCCGCGCACGATCCCTCAGTGGCCGAGCGCGTCGGCGAGCTGAGGAGGGAATGCCCCGGATCCCTCGTGGATCTGGAGGTCGAGGCGCTAGGCCTCTCGGGCGAGCTGAGGAGGATCGCAACCGAGTCGCGCGATTTCCTAATAGTGTCCAAGCACTACAGCTACCTGCCCCCGATGGGCGCGGCCAAGTCGGATTACGCCCGTATGTCGGACATCGGTCGCTACGTCAAGATGGTGTTCCCCGCCTCGGATCCCAGGGACAACCTGCTGCCCATCTCGCTCCAGGGCGCGCTGGGCAGCGGCAGGCTCATCAGCTTCTGCTCGGGCGCCGCCGGCCTCCTGTCCAGGGTCCTCTCAGCTGTGCTCGGTGCGCCCCTGGCCTACGTGAGCCTCCCGGGCCGGCCAGTGGCCGAGGGCCAGCTGTCCCCCCGCGACATGGCTTCCCTGGTCGAGGCCGTGGCCTCGTACCTCGGTCGCCGGGGAACGGTTATTTAGGGCGCGGGTATTGCCGGATGCCCATGGTGATATCGCTGCGCGCCAGGGACGTAATGGACAAGCGCGTCATAGTGGTCGAGAGGAGCGAGCCAGTGTCCTCCGCCCTCAGGAAGATGCTGGAGGCTGGCATATGGTCGGTTGTGGTCGCCGAGGCCGGCCGCCCGGTCGGCGTTCTGACCGAGCGCGACTTCGTCAGGATGTGCCTAGTCCGCGGCTGCGAGGGCGCGCTGTCGGTGCCCGCGGGCGACGTGGCCACGTCCCCGCTGGTCACATGCGGTCCAGAGGATCCGATCGGGCAGGTCTGGAGGCTCATGGTGGAGCGGAGCGTGAGGAGGGTCTACGTCGTCGACGGCGGCGAGATCATCGGCAGGATAACCCAGACGGGGCTCTTCCAGAAGCTCCTCGAGGCCTTCATAACGCTCTCGCAGTTGGTGTCGCCCTGAGATGACCGACAGCTCGACCGTGCTGTACTGCCTGATAGGGGATCCGGTCTCGGGATCCATATCGCCGGACGTGCACTCAGCGGCGTACAGCGCCATGGGCTTAAACGCCGTCTACCTAGCGTTCAGGGTCCCGCCGGATTCCCTTCGCGCGGCAGTCGATGGGTTGAGGATGCTCGCCAGGGGGTTCAACGTCACAATACCCCACAAGACGCGCGTGGCGCTCATGGTGGACGAGCTGACCCAGGAGGCATCCCTGACCAGCGCGGTCAACGCTGTGGCCGTCAGGGACGGCCTCCTCGTGGGCCACAACACTGATGCCTTGGCGGCATCAGACCTCATAGACAAGCTGGGCGCGAGGGGCGGCGCCGCCCTAGTGGTGGGCGCGGGCGGGGCGGCGAAGGCGGTCGCGTACGCCCTCTGGCGCAAGGGATTCTCAAAGGTGCGCGTGATGGACAGGAACCCGGACAAGGCGGAGGCGATGGCCTCAGGCATAAAGGCGCTCTACGGCCTCGACGCGTCCGGCGGCGCGCTCTCGCCCAGCGCTCTCCTGGACTCGCTCGCGTCGTCCACGTTGCTGGTCAACGCCACTCCACTGGGCATGTACGGCGGCGAGCTGGAGGTGCCCGAGGCCGGACTCCGCGGGGACCTCGCCGTCATGGACCTGGCCTACTCCCCCGGCGGGACCGGGCTGGTGCGCGCGGCAAGGTCCCACGGGCTGAGGACGGTCGACGGCCTGGAGTTCCTCGTCGTCCAGGCGGCGCACTCAATAGAGTTCTGGACGGGGCTCCGCCCGCCGATCGACGTAATGATGAGGGCCGCCGAGGAGGCGATCGCTCGCCATGCGCGCCAGGGCTGAGGTCAACGGGGCGATCTCCGTGCTGAACGCGGCTGCCACGGGCTTCGGGGCCGCGATAGCCGTGTCAGCCAGGGTGGCGGCCGAGGCTGAACCATCGGCCGCCGGCCTCAGAGTGGAATTCGATGGAGTAGATCCCGGAGACACCAGGCTCGTGCGGGCCGCCGCTGCCGTGGTGTCCGAGGAGACGGGCTGGACCGGCGGCTGGAAGCTCAGGATAACTTCGGAGCTCCCGCCCAGGAGGGGCCTCAAGACCAGCAGCGCCGTGTCCAGTGCGCTCGTCGCGTCAATGAGACTTGCCCTCGGGTCGAGGCCCGGCCCGGAGGACGTGCTCAGGATGGGCGTCGAGGCCTCCAGGCGCGCCGGGGTGACCGTGACCGGCGCGCTCGACGACGCCGGAGCGAGCGTCCTCGGCGGATTCGTCGAGGCTGATAACGATTCCGGCCGCATAGAGGTGCACAGGACGGTGGAGTCGGCGGGGCTCGAGGTCCTGATCGGGATCCCGGAGGGCGAGCTCGACAAGTCGAGCGTCCGCAGGGAGGCGTTCGCCCCACTGATCCCGGCCTCGCGCAGGGCGAGGGAGCTGGCACTCAGCGGCAGGTACTGGGAGGCCATGACGGTAAACGGGCTCGTTGTCGCGGCCGCGCTCGGCCAGAACTCGTCTCCCGCCGCGGCCGCGCTGAGATCCGGCGCCCTGGGCGCTGGGATAACTGGCATGGGCCCTGCGGTCGCGGCTGTGGTTCCCGAGGGCGCGGTCACCGCGGTAGAGCGCGCGCTGAAGTCTCACGGCCTGAGGGTCGCCAAATATCGCGTGGAGAACAGGCCAGGGATCTGGTATGAGGTTTAGCGCGCCCCGCACGATCTCAGGCGAGTACGTTCCTCCTCCCAGCAAGTCCTACACGCACAGGGCGATGGTGGCGGCCGCGCTGGCCGACGGAGAATCGCTCATACTGAGACCGCTGGTCTCTGATGACACGGCCGCCACAGCCAGGGCCCTCAGGTTGCTGGGGACTCGCCTCATCAGGAGGGGCGACACGCTCGTGGTCCGCCCGGCCGCGCTCAGGGCTCCAGGCGACGTGATCGATTGCGGCGGATCGGGAACGACGATCAGATTCCTCTCATCGGTCGCTTCCCTGACCGACGGCGGGTACACGGTGCTGACTGGCTCGCGCAGGCTCAGGGAGAGGCCCGTGGGCCCCCTCTTGGACGCGCTGTCCCAGCTGGGCGTTCACGCCGAATCAACGCGGAGGAACGGCCTCCCCCCGGTCATCGTGAGGGGCGGCGGGATGAGGGGCGGCTCCGCCACGATATCGGCGGCCGAGTCCTCCCAGTACGTTTCGTCCATACTCCTCTCAGCGCCAAGGTCGAGGGACGGCGTCGAGCTCAGGGTTAGCGGGATAGTTTCGAGGACATATGTGGACGCGACGCTCGCGGTCATGGAGTCGTTCGGCGCGCGCTTCCGCCGCTCGGGCTACGAGTCGTTCGGCGTCGAGCCGACAGGCTACAGGGGCACGAGGTTCGAGGTGCCCGGGGACTACTCGTCGGCGTCCTACGCGATGGCCCTGGCCGCGGCGGTGGGCGGCACGCTGGTTGTGAGGGGCCTCGGGACCTTCCCGCAGGCGGATGCCAGGATCATCGAGGTGCTGGAGAACATGGGCGCCCGCCTGCGCCCGGGCGCTGACGGGTCACTCACTGTGGAGTCGGACGGGGCCCTCCGCGGCGGCTCCTTCGACCTCAGGGACTCGCCAGACCTGCTGCCGGTGGTCGCTGTCCTGGGGGCCCTGGCGTCCGGCCGCACGCGCATAACGGGGATAGCGCACACCAGGCTCAAGGAGTCCGATCGCCCCGCTGCCATGGCGGAGGAGCTCACCAAGCTCGGCTGCCGGGTCTGGGTCGGCGACGACTGGTTGGAGATCCAGGGACCCGCCTCCCCTCCCACGTCCACGGTTGTCCTCAGCGATCACGGGGACCACAGGATATTCATGTCCCTGGCTGTGGCATCAGCAGCGCTCAGGGGGCGCGTGGCCCTGGCGCCCAGCAGGAGCTACGCGAAGTCTTACCCTGGGTTCCTGGACGACATGAGGAAACTCGGCGTAGATATTATTAATTAATGGATATTCGCCCGGAGCTCCGTGCCCCCGAACGAGCTGGGCGAGCGCCTCAGGGTGATTTTCGTAGGTGAGAGCCACGGGAGACTGGTGGGCGCCGTAGTGGACGGGCTGCCCGCGGGCCTGGAGCTCTCCGAGGCCGACGTCCAGCCCATGCTGGATCTGAGGCGTCCCTCGCGCGGCGTCCACTCGACGACCAGGGGCGAGCCCGACAGGGTGGAGATACTGACGGGGATTTACCGCGGAAAGACGACGGGTGCCCCGGTGCTGCTGGCGATCATGAACGAGGACGTCGACTCCTCGCCGTACGAGGGCCCCCCGGTGCCGAGGCCGGGACACGCCGACTACACCGCGTGGATCAAGTACGGGGGCCACAACGATCCTCGCGGCGGCGGCCGCTTCTCGGGCAGGTTGACCGCCGCTATGACGGCGGCTGGCGCGGTGGCGCTGAAGCTCCTGAGGGTCACGCTGGGGATCGAGGTCATGGCGTACACGGTCGAGATAGGCGGCATACGCGCCAGGGAGGGGCTCACGCTGGAGGACGTCAGGAGAAGGTACGAGTACCCGCTCAGGTGCCCCGATCCCGAGGCCTCCCGCCTAATGGAGGAGGCGCTGGAGAGGGCGAGGAAGGACGGCGACAGCCTGGGCGGGGTTGTCGAGGCGATCGCGCTCGGCGTCCCCCCTGGGCTCGGGGAACCGCTCGTCGACACGCTGGACGGGGATCTGGCCAAGGCCCTCTTCGCAATACCCGCCGTGAAGGGCGTGGAGTTCGGTGCCGGGTTCAGGGCCGCGAGGCTCAGGGGATCGGAGAACAATGACCAGTACGTGGTGGATGGGGGGAATGTGCGCACGCTCACCAACAACTCCGGCGGCATACTCGGCGGCATCAGCAATGGCATGCCCCTCGTGGTGAGGGTCGCCTTCAAGCCGGTCCCGTCGATACGCAGGCCGCAGCGCAGCGTCAGGCTGGACACCATGGAGGAGGTGGAGCTCGTCGTGAGGGGCAGGCACGACGTCTGCGTGGTGCCGAGGGCTGTGCCAGTGGTGGAGTCGATGATCGGCATAGTGCTCGCCGATCATGCCCTGAGGGCCGGGGCTATCCCCAGCGTGCTGAGGTGATGCGATGGGGCTGGACGAGCTGAGGAGGCGGTCCAGGGAGCTCCTCTTGGCTGTGCTCAGGTCGGCCGCAGAGCGGCGCCGGGTGGCCGCGGCTGCCGCGGCCGAGAAGGCGAGAATGGGGTTGCCCCTGGAGGATCCCTACGTAGAGGGCGAGCTGTGGGACATCGCCATGGAGGAGGCCGAGAGGTCAGGGATGGATCCCAGGTCCGCCGGCCGCCTCACCTGGGAGCTCGTGAGGGACTCGCTCGTGGTTCAGGGCGCGCTCAGGGACGAGCCGATGTATCCTCCCAGCGCCTCGGAGGAGGACGTAGTCAGGCTCGACCTCGACGTCTGGCCCCCGCTGCTCGAGCTGGGGGGCGGCGGACACGCCGGCTCGCTGGAGGCGGCGGAGTCCGAGCTCGCGGGGGCCCTGGGGGTCTCCTCGGAATCCACGGTGGCTTTCCCGTCCCTGAGGGAGGCGTTCAGGACCGCGCTGCGCGCGATCGCGGAGGGCGTGGGCGCCGTCCTCTACGAGCCGGTGCATCCCTG
The DNA here is from genome assembly GCA_049976725.1 of Conexivisphaera sp. Classification (GTDB taxonomy): domain Archaea; phylum Thermoproteota; class Nitrososphaeria; order Conexivisphaerales; family Conexivisphaeraceae; genus Conexivisphaera. The sequence goes on from JBMFHR010000001.1 coordinate 59,815, forward strand.
GGTGGCGCAGGCCGTGTGGGAGGCCGGCGGGCGTCCCTACCGCGTGCACCGGGAGGTGGGGGACTGCTGGAGGCTCAGGCTGCCCGACTCGGTCCGTCGCGGCTGGATCGTGGTCGTGGAGAACCCCGACTACGTCACCGGCGTAGTTCACGGCGCCGGCGAGATCGACGAGCTGCACGCCTTCTCAGCCTCCTCCGGAGTGCAGTTGGTGCACCTCAGCGCCTGCGCGATTCCATCCGGGGGCATGCCGCCTCCTCCAGATGACTCCGTGTGGATCGGCGGCATTGGTTGCGCGCTGGGCTCGGTGGACTCGGGCCCCGCGTGGATCGTGGCGCGCCGGCTCTCCGGCAGGCTGCGCAGGCTGAGGGACTCCGTGGGCGCTCTGCCCCGTCCCACGGACGTCTCGGCGACCGCCTCCGCAATCTCGTCCGGGGCCCTCGCCCGCGTGAGGGATCGCGTTTCGGAGAGGCTCAGCGTAGTGCGGGAGCTTCTCCCGAGGGGCCTCGTCGAGTACTGCGAGCCCTCTCTGGGCCCCCACCTTTTCGCGCTGGGGCCGAGGGTCCCCGCCTGGAAGTCGGGCGTGGCGCTGGCCAGGGGCGCGGCCTTCGGCCGCTACCCCGATGGGTTCCGCATCAACTTCATGGTGGACGAGGACGTGCTCAGGCTCGGGCTTGGGAGGCTTGTTCTCTCACTACTTCAGCGATGACTGGCTTGAGGCGCGTGTAGGTCGACCTCAGGTGCTCCGGCAACACCTTCACGTCCGCCAGCACGGGCATGAAGTTCGTGTCGCCGGCCCACCTAGGGACTACGTGGTAGTGCAGGTGCTCCATCCCCGCCCCCGCGTGCCTTCCCAGGTTCGCTCCCACGTTGAAGGCATCCGGGTTCATCGTCCTCCGGAGGGCCTCTATAGAGGCCGATATCAGCCGATGGATCTCCAGCGCCTCCTCCGCGGTCAGCTCGCCCGGCATCCTGACGTGCCTCACCGGCACGACCATCAGGTGGCCGTTGTTGTAGGGAAACCTGTTCATGATCACGAACGCGTTCCTGCCCCGATGGAGCACGAGCTTCTCATCCTCTGGTCCCTCGAGCGCCTCGCACAGGACGCACCCGCCGCGCCCGGTCGAGCGCGATATGTATTCCATCCTCCAGGGCGCCCAGAGCCTCCTCACGCCCTCGCATCCGGCTTGCCTCTAAAAAAAGTGCCCGGCCCCGGGGCGAACCTCCCGTGCCTCCTGGAGATCCTGAGCGCCGCCTCCACGTCCCGGCGGACCCTCATTCCTCCTCCTGTGGTGTTCCTCTCATCGACGAGCTCCAAGACGTACTCCTTCCCCAGGACGTCCGCGGCCTCGCGAATTATCGCGCGCGCCCTCTCGGGGTCCCCTGACCCGAGCCTGACAGTCCGCGCGCGCGCCCTGAGCGCCAGCAGCTTCCTCAGGAGGGCCGCGACGGAGCCGGGATCCCTGTAGACCCCCTCGTGGACTATCCTACCCTTGTAGTGCACAACCACGCCTATCCTGCGGCCCGGATCCACACCGATCAGCAGATCCTCCCTCCCGCTGCTCATTGCTGAGAGCACGAGCGCGGCGTCCAGCACGTCGTCCCCGGTCAGATCCTCGTAGCAGATGAGCCTCGCCCCTCTCAGGTCGCCGATCTCCCCCCTGGTGGTGAGGACCAGCGAGGCTTCGAAGCGCTCCCAGGGCAGGCGAGCGGAGAACTCCACGCCGAGCCTCCTGAGGAGCGATACGAATGAGTAGAACGCGCGGCCATCCGTCGTGGCCACGACCACCCTCGTCAGGGGGGCACCATCGTCTCGGGCTCCAGGCTAGGTGCTTATAAAATTAGGCCCGCTCCCGGGCTCACGGCGGCCAGTCCCGAGGGATCTGGATCGTGTGGGCTCCACGCCCTCATCGCCCTCCTTCTGCTCTATCACCTCGAAGTCGAACGCTCCCGTCATGCTGGAGACCTGCCCCAGCGCCTCCACCAGCATGTTGCCCAGATAGATTTCGTCGGCCCAGCTCTCCTTGGGCTTCAGTATGACCAGGAACTTGTAGGACCTGCCCCTCTCGGCCACGGTAATCCAAGGGCCTGTCCACCTTAAAATTATTGTGACTGGGGCGACCATGTCCGTCTGCCGGCTCAGCCCGGCGGCCACCTCGGCGGCTCCTCGCCCGCACAGTGCACGGTCCCCTTTATTCTCCTGAGGAAGCTCGGGCACTGGAAGCAGACGAGGAACGGGACCTGGGAGTTGGTCACGGGGCACATGACTGCCTCCCTCTTGAGCTCCGAGATCCTCCTGGAGCTGATAACGCCCTTCAGCCCCTCAGTGTATTCAGCCGGCAGGCGGAACGGCTTCTCGACCTCCACGACCTCCACGATGTACTTGGGCCCCTCGGCCATCGCCCCACGGATCCCACCTCACGTTTTATACTCACCGCCGCCCCTGCGGGCGGCGTGGACCTGTTCGGATTCTACAGGGTCGCCTCCAGGCTCAAGGTCACCAAGAGGGCCGGCTGGGCCAGGAGGACCCCCTCTGCGGACGTCGAGAGCGTCGCCGATCACTCGCTCATGACCTCCATGCTGTCGCTTATACTGGCCGAGGACCGCGGACTTGACGCACAGAGGTGCGCCGCACTCGCCGCGGTCCACGACCTCGCCGAGTCAGTGGTGGGCGACATGCTCCCCGATGAGGTCCCGCCCGACGAGAAGCATGCGATGGAGCGCGAGGCACTCGCCGCGATAGCCGGGCTGCTGGGGGACGGCGAGATCCTGCTGAGGCTGTACGATGAGTACGAGCTGGGCGAGACCGCCGAGTCCCGCCTGGTCCATCAGGTGGACAAGCTGGAGATGGCGCTGCAGGCCATCTCCTACTACATGGACGGCCTGCTGAGCCGCGAGGACGCTTGCGAGTTCGTGGAGGGCGCCCTCCGCCACATCTCCGATCATGTGCTCGTGGAGCACCTGCGCTCCGCCCTCCGCTCCTCCGGGCTGAGCTGCCCCACCCTCCGGCGACCCCCTCCGGGGGCCGATCCGTTTATTTCTCGGATCATTTTGGAGGGTCGCGTTTGAAGATACGTCTGGCCATACTCGGTCAGGGCCTCGTCGCCTCACACTTCGAGGTGGGGCTCGAGAGGCTCAAGAGTGGGGAGATCCAGCCGTACGGGGTCCCGCTGGCCAAGTTCCAGTTGCCTTACAGGCCGGAGGACCTCGAGACCGTCGTGGCTTACGACGTTGACGAGTCGAAGGTCGGCAGGAGCGCCTACGATGTGGCCAAGTCGCTGGTCGGCAGCGAGCTCCCGGTGCCCCGCTCGCTCGGCGATGTGGAGGTGAGGAGGGGGATACACCTCGGGAGCGCCAGGGGAATGCCCTACAGCGCCAGGGGCCTCGAGGAATCGCTCGGGGTGGAGGGCGCCGTCAACTCCCTCGTGGATGACTGGAAGTCCCTGGGCGTCGACGTCGTCGTGAACGTGATAACGACCGAGAGGGGCGATGCCTTCGGGTCGGCGGAATCCATCGCGAAGGCCGTGAAGTCCGGTGACCCGGGCCTCACCGCGTCCCACGCGTACGCGTACGCCCTGGCCAAGTACTCATCTGAGCGTGGGGGAGCCTCCTTCGTCAACGCGATACCCACGCCGCTGGCCAACGATGAGGGCGTGGTGGAGCTCTACCGCACGAGCGGGGCGCTGGTCCTGGGCGACGACGGCGCGACAGGGGCGACACCGCTGACGGCTGACCTCCTGGAGCACATGGCCGAGAGGAACAGGAAGGTGGAGTTCATCGTGCAGTTCAACATAGGCGGCAACACGGACTTCCTGGCCCTGACGGAGCCCGGGAGGAACATGATGAAGGAGATCACGAAGAGCGGCATGGTGGACGATATACTGGGCTACGACGCGCCGCACTTCATAAAGCCGACCGGCTACCTGGAGCCGCTGGGCGACAGGAAGTTCGTGGCGATGCACCTGAGCTACCTGAGCTTCAACAACGCGGTGGACGACGTCTACGTTCTCGCGAGGATAAACGACAGCCCGGCGCTCGCAGGCATACTGGTTGACCTAACGAGGCTGGCCAGGCTGGCGCTCGAGAGGGGCGCACGGGGGACCGCGTACGCCATCAACGCGTTCTACATGAAGCGGCCGGGCCCGGCCGGCAGCCCGGCCATCTCCAAGATACTGGCGTTCGAGGGCCTGAAGAGATGGCTCGAGTCATCCGGCTAGATTTATTTAACAGATCGGCGCACTTAAACGCATGCTGGAGGAGAGGAGCGCCGGCGCCGTGGTCTTCCGCCGCTTCGGCCATGTTCGCAAGTACCTGCTGCTCAAGTACCCCTCCGGCTACTGGGAGTTCCCCAAGGGCAACGTCGAGCCTGGGGAATCGCCGCTGGAGACCGCCAGGAGGGAGGTGAAGGAGGAGACGGGGCTCGACGTGCGGTTCGTGGAGGGGTTCGAGCGCAGGATAACGTACTACTACAGGAGGAACGGGCAGCTTGTCAGGAAGGAGGTGGTCTTCTTCCTCGCGGAGGCACCAGAAGGCGAGGTCGTGGTCTCCTGGGAACACCAGGGGTACACCTGGGCCACCTACGAGGAGGCCATCCGCGAGATCGAGTTCTCGAACTCTAGGAAGGTGCTGGAGGACGCCGAGGAGTTCCTGCGCAGGCTCGAGGGCCCGGGCGTCCTCGACTACTACACGAGGCAGCCGGCGCGTCCCGACGGCGTCCGAGCGCGACGTCGCGCTCGGCGCTTCCTCCTCCTCGGCTGTATGCTGATCCGGAAGCCCGTCTCCCTCTCCAGGCTCGAGAGCCTCTCGCCTCCCCTCCCCAGAAGCCTGGGCACGCTGTCCTTCGAAATCCGCACTATGGCCCTGGAGCCCGAGAGCTCGACCTCGGCGTCCGGATCCACGGCCCTGATGGCCTCCAAGAGCCTCTCGGCCTCCTCCCTCCCCCCAGTCCTCCTGCTCCTGCCCCCGCGCCTGACGCCACCCACCGGCACGACCACATTCTCTTCTCCGAACGTGTATATCTCGTAGAGGAGGTCCGATGTCTCGAAGTCCCTGACCTCAACGACGGGCCTCGCCAGGTCCTCCTCGCTCATGCCGGTCGGCACCTTGACCGTCAGGGACAGATCCAGCACGCGCTCGATCCTGCCCGCCCTCACGAACAGTATCGTGTCCACCACGTGCGGTATCATGCCGAGCTCCACGCGCCCTATCAGGCGCTGCACCGCGTCTATCGGGCTGCTCGCGTGGACGACCCCGACCATGCCCACGCCGGCCAGCCTGAGGTCCACGTAGACCTCGAAGTCCCTCGTCTTCCTCATCTCATCGAAGATCGTGTAGTCCGGCCTGACCAGGAGGAGCACCTCAGCTGTCCTGGCGAAGTCGCCCTCGAGCGGCGCGTACTGCGTGACCTCCGGCCCCACCTGCAGGTCCCTCGGCGACTCGAGCGTCTTCACTATCCTCCCCATGGACCGGTAGAACTCCGCGAGGCTCGCGGCGAGCGTGGACTTCCCGGATCCGGGCGGCCCCGCTATCAGTATGCCCTCGGCCCTGTCCCTGAGCCTAGAGAGCAACTTATCGGAGACGTCGTAGTCTGAGATGCTCAGCCTAACCAGAGGCCTCACCGCCGTCACCTCCAGCCCATCCGAGAAGGGCGGCCTGGCTATGGCTATCCTGTATTGCCCCAGCTGGACCACCGTCGCGCCGCTCATCTCCAGCTCCACGAAGGAGTCCGCCGACGTCCTGGCAGCCTGGAGTATCTCGTTTACAATGTCCTCCAGCTCATCCCTCCTCACCTCGCTCTCGCCCACGATCTCAAGCCTGAAGTCGCCCGGCCGCCCCTTCTTGGCGAGCGGCGGCGTGCCCTCCTTGAGGTGGACGCTCATCGTCTCCCCATCGAAGTACCTCTCGATGGCCAGCCTGCCTACTCCGGGTCCAATTCCCGGGTCGCAGGAGGACTTGACACCGAGCGCCTCTGCCGCCAGGTGCACGGATCTGTCGGCCGTGTGCAGGATCGCCCCCAGCTCCCTAGCTGCCTCTATTGCGGCCTTGCCGGGATCGGCGATCCCTCCCTCGTGCACGTAGAACTCCACCCCGGATGACTCGCACTGCCTCCTGAGGTCAGCCAGGGCCCTCAGGCCCGCGATGCCTGCCTCGATATTCCTCGACGCCTTTCCCTGCAGGTCGTCCACGACCGCCCGGGGCACCACGACGGCATCGGCGCCCAGCCTCCCCTCCCTGAGGAGCCTCAGCGCGCTCCCGCTCAGCAGGGCGCTCTCGTCGAAGACGACGCTCTCCGGCACACGCCGACTTAGTCCCGGGCCTCTGATAACGTTTTTCAATGGCCCGCCTCGGCGTCCATCCTCGACAGGAACTCCTCGCGCGCATCGAACGGCAGGAGCCCGCTCGCGGCGTACGCGTGCCCCTCGGCGACCCCTCCTATCCCCTCCACGGCCCTCTCGAGCAGCCTGGAGGCGGGGGGAGCGCGCCCCGACTCGACGAGCTTCCTCAGCGCGTCGGGGACCCTGATCGACGCCTTGATCCACCTCCCCTCTATCCTGCCGAGCCCCGGTATGTCCGGGCTGAACTCCATCATGCCCACGAGGTACTTGCTCTGGTCCACTATCCTACGGTGGCTCAGGACGCTGAGGAACGTGCCTATCACCTTGGTGCCCAGCCCCCTCAGGATGCCGCCGTCGTCCAACCATTGGATGTGGCGCATCGTCCTGAGGCCCTCCCTGTAAACCCTCGAGAACAGCTCATCGAACTTCCTGGAGCGCAGCTCCTCCAGCGAGTCGGCCTCCTCCCTCGGCAGTTCCCTCCCGATTATCGCGCTCACGGCCCTGGATGGACCGCCGTTGTAGTACCCGACGCTCCCGAGAACCGTGTACACGGACGAGGCCCTGTCCCAGTACTCCCCCAGCGGCACCACGTAGTACCTCTCGCCCCCACGCCCCCTCCTCACCTCGACGTCCCCCGCCGCAGATGCGTCCCCGAGGGCCTCGGCGTTCAGCCCCCTCATGCTGCCCGGTATCTCCGCGCTGCCGACCACGGCGGCCCACGCCATGGACCTCGACTCGCTCGGGGAGGCCTCCCTCAGCAGCATGTACGCGGCAGTGGAACCGCTGACGTCGCTCTCGCCCTCGTAGCCGTAGAGCTCGGGGTTCAGGTGCAGCAAGCCCTCCACGGTCACGCGCGCGGGATCGTGGTGGTCCAGTATCACCGCCAGCTGTCCCCCGCGCATGGCGCCGGCGACCAGGTCCGCCCTGCTGGACCCTATGTCCGCGTAGATGAACGTGTCCGCGTCCAGCGAGTGCACCATACCCACTATCGAAGGGTGCATCTTCTCTATGCAGACTGCCCTCGCCTCGAGCCCCAGCGACTCAGCGGCCCTCAGGGATATGGCGCCCGCGGCGAGCCCGTCCGCGTCGTCGTGGTGCACGACAACCGCCCGGTGCCCCCTCCTGGCCCTGAGGAGCTCGACCGCCCTCCTGAGGGCCTCCCCGTACGCGGCCCTGTCGCCCGCCATCCCGATCACCCGGGACGAACTGGCGCCCCTGGCCTGATAAATTGTCCGCCGGCGCCGTCGGGCGATCTACCCGAAGAACTCATCAAGGCCCCTCCCCTTCGCCGCCGCCAGGAGCTTGGACTCGTCGACCCCCAGGATCTCCAATATCCTCCCGCAGGCGGCCGCCACCTGCTTCTCGGCGTAGTACTCCCAGTCCACCTGGTCGCGCGTGACCTCGAAGTACGGCCGCGCCCTCTCGTTCAGCTTGCCGGGCCCCTTCACCACTATGAACCCCACCTTGTCCCCCACCCTGACGTCCCATCCCTCCTCCCTCATGCGCCTGGCGACTATCGCGTGGGCCGCCGTCGCCTCGTACTCCTCGGGCGGCTTCGTGAGCTGCTTCCAGATTATGAGGTCCTTGAGCGGCACCTCGCCGGCCCTCGTGCGCCTTATCCACTCCCTCGCCCTCTCCACGGCCCTCTCCACGCTGCCCTCCCTGAGGAGGACCTCGAGCACCTCGACCTGGGCGCGCTTGGCGACCTCGCTCCAGTCGCCCCTGACCGCCTCCAGGCCCACGACGTCCAGCTCGCCGTCCGCCGTCACGCCGGCGTACCTCTTCTTGGCCTCTGTGAAGAGCACGTTCACGTAGACCTTCTCGACCTTCACCTCCAGCTCCAGCTCGCCCGATATCCAGTCGAGTAGCTTCCCGACCTTCACATCGTCGTTCGACACGAACACGCTGTCCGTGTCCCCGTAGATGACCCTGAGGCCCAACTCCCTGGCCTTCGCGATGACGGAGGATATGACCTCCCTACCCTTCGCGGTTATCGCCGCGGCCACGTGAGGCGCGTACCACCTGGCGCCCGACCATCCCGTGTACCCATAGGTAGCGTTGGCTATCCTCTTGAGGGCCCTCTGCTTCGCCTCCAGCACCTTGCGCTCCCGGGAGCCCTCGGGGCTGCGCGACTCCTCCTCCCTCGCCCTGGCCCTCTCCTCCAGCAGGCGGCCCAGCGCCCTGGGGAGGAAGCCGGGCCGATCGGAGGCCGCTGGCCTCCCGTCCTTGCCGACCGTCTCGAGGCTCAGGTTGTACTTGATTATTATGCTGGGGTACATGCTCTTGAAGTCGAGGACCGCCACGTTGCGGTGCAGCCCGGGCTCGGGCTGCAGCACCATTCCCCCCTGGTACGAGACGTGCGCGGCCTCCCTTCTGGGCGGTATGAGCTCCTTGGCCTCAAGCTCCGCGAACCTCATGAGGTAGTTCTCGACCTTGAAGCCGGTCGCGGCCGTCAGCACGTGGTCCGGCGGCATCCCCGTAATGCTGGACAGGCTGAAGACGTAGTCCGAGATCGCCGAGAAGAGCTCGAAGATCGTCCTTGCCCTCCACTCGGAGTACGCGAGCACCCGCGCCCTGTCCCCCTCCCAGAGGTCGCCGATCTCGAAGTCCTCCGGCGCGTCGCGCGGGACCTCCAGGCCCAGGTACCTGGCCAGCTCCTCCAGCCTCTCGAGCTTGACCTCCGGAACCTCGTCGACGAACTCGGACACGTCTACGTTCGCCCTCCCCCTGACTGACACGTGGCCGTACACGCTCCCGTGGGGCTCCGACCCGCCCCTCCCGACGGAGAACCTGACGCCCGCGGCCCTGGCCCTCCTCGACAGGTAGTCCCAGTGCACGCGGTTGCCCTGGAAGCTCAACACGACGTCCGGATCGGTCCTGCCCAGGTACTCGACGAACGCCTCCAGTATGGAGCGTTCGTCGCCGGTGAGCGTCTCCGTCCTGCGCCCGTCGTGAACGCTGATCGCCACGACTGGATCCCTGTCCGGCCTCGGGGACGCGCGGCGCGCCAGATATATCGGGTTGAAGGAGATCGCCCTCAGCTCGGGCGCTATGGAGCGCCCGGCCTCCGCCCTCAGCCCGCCGGTCACCCTGTACACCGGGTAGCCCTCTAGCTCCCCCGAGCCCTCCGCATCCGCGATCGCCCAGGAGCCTGGCTGCAGCCCCGTCGATATCAGGAACAGGTCGGCGGCGCGCAGGTCGTAACCGTATGCCTCCCCGAGCCCCGCCCTCATGGCCTCCTCCGCGGCCCTCGCGGGATCGTCCGCCTCCACTAGCAGGCACCTCACCGGCTTCCCCAGCCTGAACCTCTCGACCTCCTTCCGAACCCTTCCCGGGACCTCCCCGCTGCCTGATCCCGCCGAGGGAACTAGGTAGAAGTACGGCGTGAAGGGAGCCCTCACCACCAGGCGCTCCCCGCCCTCCCCTATGCCCCAGAGGTCGACGGTCCCCTCGCCGCCGGCGACGTCGAGCAACCAGAACCTGACCTCAGGCACGGGGAGTTTTTCGGACGCACGACTAAAAAAGCGTAGCGCTCGCCGGCGTTTAATGTTCGATGTTCGACGCTATTATGCGAGCCACCCCCTCCATGTCGATGGATGCCGGCCTGCGCGCTCCCCTGAATATCGCGTGGATGTTCGACGCGCCGTCACCCGGCCTCCTCGGCACGACGTGCACGTGCAGGTGAGGGACGACCTGCCCCGCGTCCGGCCCATCATTCACGCCGATCGTCAGGGAGCTGACGCCTAGCGCCCTCGAGATGGCCCTGCTGACCCTCAGCAGAGTCCTCGATAGGGCACATGCCTCCTCATCCGTGAGGTCCTCGAACCTCCGCACGTGCCTGACGGGCACCACTAGCGTGTGGCCCTCCGCCAGCGGGTAAGCGTCGAGGAACGCGGCCGTGTGCTGGTCCCTGTAGACCATGTAGCCCTTCAGCTCGCCGCTCAGTATGCGGCAGAACACGCACCCGTCCACGCCGCGCCCGGGGTCCGGGCTGAAGATAAGCTTAGCCGGCTCCGCTCACCTTAAATATCTCGCGCCGGGACGCGGCCAAGGGGCCATGAGGTGAGCTGGTATTTCCTAGCTCCGCGCGTTGAGGAGAGACATCAGAGCCGAGCCCCCCGCGACAGCACGGCTATCGTCTCCACGTGAGGCGTGTGCGGGAACTGATCCACCAGGATGATCCTCTCCACGGAGTACTCCCTCAGCCTGGACAGATCCTCGGCCTGCCTCGCGGGGTTGCAGGAGAGGTAGACTATCCTGGAGGGCGCGGACGACGCGATCAACTTCAGGGCCTTCGGGTGGATGCCGGCCCGTGGTGGGTCCACTATCAGCGCGTCAGCGTCGATGGCCCCCAACGCCTCCGCCCGCGCGGTTACGAAGTCCGCGCGGGATCCGTTCTCCGACGCGTTGCGCCTCGCCAGCTCCACCGACTGCGGATCGGACTCGACCCCCACCGCGTACTCCGTGACCTCCGCCGCCGGTATCGTGAAGGTCCCCACCCCAGAATATAGGTCGTAGACGGTCCTGAAGCCCTTCACCTCCTCCACGACCATCTTCACCATGAGCTCCGCCGTGTACGAGTTCGTCTGGAAGAACGTGTTCAGGCCCACGTGGAACCGGTAGCCCGCCAGGGCCTCCCTGATGGTCCGATCTCCCCTGACGGTCAGCACGTCGTCGGCCCTCGAGGTGTCGGACAGGCTCCCGTTGACGCCGTTGAGCAGGGAATCGACCCTCACGGGGGGCGAGAAGTCGGCCAGCGCCTCCACCATCGGCTCCGTGGTTATCACCCCGACCATCCTCTCGCCGGTGAACTTGCCCTCCCTGATCACCAGGTACCTCACCCTGCCGGTGTGCCTCCGCACGTCGTAGCCCTCCAGGCGCCTCGACGCGGCGAACTCCCTGAAGCTGTTCCTCACGGCGTCTGCCTCCGGCGACTGCAGCAGGCACGTCCTGACGTCAACGTACGACCACCACTTCCCCCTCTCCCTGAGGCCCACCGCCAGCTCCGCGCTCACCGCGTAGTCCATCCTATTCCTGTAGTGCCAGATCCTTGGCGAGGGCACGACCTCGTCAGGCTCTCTCCCTAAGATCCTCGCGACCCTCTCCCTCTTAATCTCAAGCTGTTCTCCGTACGGCAGGTGCTGCAGGCTGCAGCCACCGCACACGCCGTAGTGCGGGCAGGTGCCAGCGGCGCCAGACACGCGCCGCCGCTGCCCGTGCCCTCTCTTAAGTTTCCCGGAACCCTCGCCCTTTATATCCCGGCGTGATTATGAGCGCGCGTGCCCAGGGTCGAGCTGGTGCAGGCTTCGTCCGAGATCCCCAGGACGTGCGCCGCGGCCATGAGGAGCTGCTACAGCTCGTGGCCCGCACACTCACTGTTCATGGATAGGACGGCGTTCCCCGATTCCGAGGTGAGCAGGATGCTCAGGAAGGCCGTGGAGCTGGGGCACATGGATATCTTCGAGCACGGCTTCGTCACGTGGATAGTCGAGGCCTCGCCCGAGGAGGTCCTGGAGGCACTGATAGAGCACAGGTTCCTCTACGTCACCCGGCTCGGCCGCGATCGCTGGCTCATCACGGCGACGCTCAGGAGCCTCCTCGACACAGCCGGCTCGAACAACGCCGTGCTGTCCGAGCTCGGGCGCTCCCTGAGCAGGCTGGCGCCGTGGCTCTCGGAGCAACCACCGCAGCAGCCCATCAAGCAGCCGCCCAAGGAGGGCTATCCCGAGGGCCCGCAGGTCTGGCTCCTCTCTTACACCGACTTCGAGCTCCTATCCGATACTGTGGGCTCCCTCCCCCGCGAGAGGCTGCTGTGGCACGGCGGCATGACGTTCTCGATAAGCGGCGTCAGCAGGTCGCTCACCCACCAGCTGGTGCGCCACAGGCTCGCCGCGTACAGCCAGCAGAGCCAGAGGCACGTCGCGGTTGCCAGGGGAAGGGCATGGTACGGCGTCCCGCCCGGCCTGCCGGGCGATGTGGCCGGCGAGTACGCCGAGTTCATGGACGGCGTGGCCTCATTGTACGCGAAGCTGCTCGGGAGCGGCGTCAGGAAGGAGGACGCCCGCTTCGTCCTTCCCAATGCCACACTGACCCACATAACCATGAGCGCCACGGCGTGGGAGTATCGCCGCATGTTCTCCCAGCGCCTGGACCCGGCCGCCCAGTGGGAGATACGCGACGTCTCCTGGGCGATGTTCTCGCTGGCCTACATAGTAGCGCCATCGATCGCGGAGCTGGAGGATCCCGCCCGCTCCTCGTCAGAGGTTCGGGGGAACCTCGAGCGCCTGCTGCCGACCCTGGATCGCGCGAGGGAGGAGTTCCGCCGCCTTCCCCCAGGTGGGGTCATGGAGGTCGCGTTCCCCGCGGGGCTGCTGGAGCACCCCGTAAGGGCCTACGCGGTGCGCCACGCGCCATCGTCCGTTTAAAATTTTTATTTGCAGCTTCTCGCGCCCCTCGCGGCATGAAGTTCCTCAAGTGCAGTGAGGGCGCGATTCCTCACTCGACCGGCAAGCGCGTGGCCATCGTGGGCGCTGGTCCCGCGGGCCTCGGGGCAGCTGGGGTCCTCAGGTGCAAGGGGCACGAGGTCCACGTCTACGACAGGCTGCCGGAGCCGGGCGGCATGCTCATCTTCGCTATACCCGAGTACCATGTGCCGAAGGCCGGCGTCAGGAGCGGCGTGCAGGAGCTGGTCAGGGCAGGCGTCAAGTTCCACGTCAACACCAGCGTCACGGGCTGCTCCAATGAGGGCACGAGGCTGGAGGACCTGATCAGGGACTTCGACGCGGTCCTCATCGCCACCGGCACCTGGCGCTCCAGGAACCTCGGCGTCCCGGGCGAGGACCTCCCGGGCGTCTACCTCGCCCTAGAATGGTTGTTCGAGTTCTACCAGGCCCAACTGGGATACAGGAGCATGGACGAGGTGCCCCCGCTTGGGCGTAGCGTGATGGTGGTCGGGGGCGGGCTCACTGCTGTCGACGCAGCCGAGGTGCCCCTCAGGTACCTGAAGGATCGCTTCGGCATCCAGAAGGTGTACCTTTCGTACAGGAGGACCAGGAACGAGGCCCCCATGAGCCCGCGCGAGTTCAACAGGCTCGTCCAGCAGTATGGCGTCGAGCCGCTGGAGCTCACGGCGCCCGTCTCTTTCTCGGCCGGCCCGAACGGTCGCGTGGCCTCCGCGACCCTCCAGAGGATGAAGCTAGAGACCGTGCCAGGCGATAAGCGCCCGCATCCAGTGCCGGTGCCCGGGAGCGAGTTCAAGGTCGACGTGGACGCGGTCCTCGTCGCCGCTGGTGAGATTCCGTCTCCCCCATTCCCCTCGGGCTGCCTCGGCATAGAGCTTAACCGCGACGGCACGATAAAGACCGACCAGAAATTCAGGACCACCGTCAGGAAGGTCTTCGCCGCGGGCGACGTCAGGCACGGGGCCAGCCTCTACGGCCTGGCGCTGAAGAGCGGGAACGAGGCGGCCGCGGCGCTGGACGAATTTTTAAGGACCGGCTCCTGGTCGTAGGCGTGCTGCGCCTGTCGCCGTACCTCAGGGTCAGCGACACGCTCTCCGGAGGCACCGTCGAGTTTGTCGCCCCCCGGGAGCTCAAGATTTACGTGTGCGGGCTGACGGTCTACGACTACGCGCACATAGGGCACGCGAGGACAATACTCACCTTCGACGTGCTTTACAGGTCGGCCGAGGCCAGGGGGTTCACCGTGCGTTACCTTCAGAACTTCACCGACGTGGACGACAAGATAATCGATCGGGCGGCGAGGGCCGGCATCGAGCCGCTTGAGCTGGCGGAGAGGTTCATCGCCGAGGCGCTCCGCGACTTCGACTCGCTGAACGTCAAGAGGCCCACGATGATGCCACGGGCCACCCAGCACATACAGGCTATGCACAGGATAATCAGGGGACTCATCGAGGGCGGGCATGCGTACGTCACGCCGAGCGGCGTCTACTTCAGCGTGTCCACCTTCCCCGAGTACGGCAAGCTGTCTAAGAGGAGGGTCGACCAGCTGCTGGCGGGCGCCAGGGTGGAGCCCGATCCGTACAAGAGGGATCCGGTCGACTTCGCCCTGTGGAAGGTCTACGATTCGGGGCCCCTGTGGGATTCGCCCTGGGGCAGGGGGAGGCCCGGGTGGCACATAGAGTGCTCCGCGATGATAAACGAGCACTTGGGCGACACGATAGACATACACGGGGGCGGCGCCGACCTCGTCTTCCCGCACCACGAGAACGAGATAGCGCAGAGCGAGTCCTACACGGGGAAGCCGCTGGCCAGGGCGTGGATGCACGTGGGCCTCCTGAACCTGGGATCGGAGAAGATGGCCAAATCCGTGGGCAACGTGATAAGGATAAGGGACGCCGTGGCCAAGTGGGGCCCCAACACGCTCAGGACGTACCTGCTCTCGTCGCACTACAGGAGCTTGCTCGATTTCTCGATGGAGGGGTTGAGGAAGGCGCACGAGAACTGGAGGATAATAGAGTCCGCCGCGTACGACGTGCTGGAGGAGCCTCCCTCCGGGAGCTCGGGCGAGCCCGAGGCCCTCTCGTACTTTGAGGAGTTCGACCGCGCGCTGGCGACGGACTTGGACACGCCGTCGGCCATTTCCGCGTTCGTCAAGCTCTCCAGGTACGTCGGCAGGCTGCGCTCCGAGGGTCGCCTGGGCAGCGCCGGCTCGGAGCTGGGCGAGGCGTTTCGCCTAATGTTCAACGTGATGGGCTACGCCCTGCCCAGCGGCCCCCTCCCGGAGGACGTGTCCAGGCTGGTCGCCGAGAGGAGCAGGCTGCGCTCGGAGGGCAGGTTCAGCGAGGCGGACGCCATCAGGGAGGAGCTGCGCTCCAGGGGGTACGAGCTCGTGGACCTGAGGGGCCGCACCTACGTGCGCGCCGTGGAGAGGCCCTCGTTCGATGTGCCGTGAACATCCGAGCGTTTTTTAAGCACGCTGACTGTCCGCCCGCAGGTGATAGGCACGAGCCTGGTCGGCGGGTCGGGCGTGAACAACCCTATGGTCCTGCTGATGACGCTGGCAGGACTGGCGATAGTCTTCGGCTTCATATTCTACGGCATGAGGATACAGCTGGACTCCATGCTCTGGCAGCTGAGCAAGCACGTCAGGAGGGCGAGGGACCTGAGCTCCGGCGCCAGGCGGAGGCTCGTGGCCGAGCTCCTCCGGTACTACGGAGGAGGCGAGCACGAGCTGTCCGCCAGGGTCGACGAGGCGCTGAGCTCACTCGTCATACAGCCGGTCTCGCTCGACCCGCACGGCATAGTGCCCAAGCTCGATCACGTGCTGCGCGTCTGGGACAGGTCGCTCGAGGACACCGTGGGCAGGTTGGCGCCCAAGGCCGATCCCGTGTCGAGGAAGAACCTGACGAACCTGCTGGAGCTCACGGTCGAGCTGGAGCGCCTGAGGAAGATCCTCGATCATTACTACGCGTCGGCGAAGAGGGATCACGACCTGATCTCGCTCAGCTATCTCCAGGTCTACCTGCCCTTCATAATGGAGGAGGCCGAGGCCCTCAGCTCCGGGGTCGACGCGCTGGCCAGGGGGGTTCCCATAGGCGACTCGCTGGGGCCGATGGTGGTCCGCTCGCTGATCGGCGACGCCAAGCCGAGGAGGATAGCCGAGGACACGGTATTCTACGAGGTCGACTTCGAGGGCCGCAGGCTGATAGCCGTGAAGGCCGAGGGCCCAGGCGGGACGGTCGGGAGGCCCGGGGAGGCCGTGGAGAAGCTCCTGGAGATCTACAGGAACACGAAGCTCGTGATATCGGTGGATGCCGCCCTGAAGCTGGAGGGCGAGGAGACCGGCTCGCTCGCGGAGGGCGTGGGCGTGGCCATGGGCGGACCTGGAACCGACAGATTCTACATAGAGGAGGCCGCGTCCAGGATGGGGATTCCGACGTACGCGGTCGTGGTCAAGATGTCCGAGAGGGAGGCGATATCGGCGATGCCCGAGCCGGTGAGGGCAGCCGTTCCCAGGGCGGCCGACGCGGTCAGGAGAGTCATAAGGGAGAACACGTCGCCGGGCGACTCGGTGATAGTCGTCGGCGTGGGGAACACCGTGGGCGTGCCCTGAGCGCGTCCCCAAGTTTTAATACTGACTGAGGGGCATTCGATCGCATGGAGAGATCTGCGGGCGGGGTAGTCTTCAGGTGGCGCGGCCGCGGCCTGGAGTTCCTGGTCCTCCGCAACCTGCGCGGGTACTGGGGGTTCCCGAAGGGCCACCTGAACGACGGCGAGGCGGAGGAGGCGGCCGCGCTGAGGGAGGTGATCGAGGAGACCGGGCTCAGGAGCATCAGGATAGTGCCCAACTTCAAGTACCGCATACGCTACCGCTTCAAGGCGGAGGACGGATCCCCCTCCACGAAGGAGGTCACTTTCTACCTGATGGAGTGCATCAGCGGGTGCAACAGGGTGGTGATCTCCGAGGAGCACAGCGGATTCGAGTGGCTGCCCTTCCCAGAGGCGTACAGGAGGGTCAGCTACGGCAACGCCCGGGGGGCTCTCGCCGCGGCCTACACGCGCATACTCGTGCCGTACGGCCTGATCCGCGAGCGACGTCAGCCGAGGGCGGCGTCCAGCGACCTCAGGAACCCGGCGACGTCCGACATAATGGTCACCGACTGGGCCACCTCCATTCCCATGACCCTGAGCGCGACCTCGGGGCTCACGTCGACGACGACCAGCTTCGTGTTGGATCCCATGAGCCTCATCACCTCCGAGGTCACGTGGCCGCCCGCCAGCGCGAGCACCAGATCGGCCCCCTCCAGGACCCCGAGTATCCGCGACTGAGCCTCGCCCGTGTCCGATATGGCCCCGGGCACGGGCTCGTCGCTGGGGTCGAGGACCTGCACGACCTCCACGCCGCGAACCGCCAGCTCGTACGCCAGGCCGCCCCTCAGGGCCCCCCTTTTTATCAGGCCCTCCACGCCGCCCGCCCTCCTCAACTCGACGGCCGCCCTCACCCTGTTCCCGTAGCCGCTCCTGGCGCCCTCCAGCACCGCGATCCCGTCGCAAGTGCCGAAGAGCCGCAGCTCCACGTCGCACGTGAGCAGAGACCCGTCCGATACGAGCGCGTCGACGTACCCCCTGCGGACGAGCGACGCGAGGGAGTCCGAGGCGCCGCTGCGCGCAACCGCTGCCCCCGCCACGAGTACTATCCTGCCGCCCCTCTCCCTCACCGACTTCATTTCCTCGGCCAGCCCGGAGATCAGCGATGGGGTGGCGGCCTTGGGGGTAGGCGCGGACATGAACTCGAAGATCCCGACCCCCTCCCTGGGCCTCTCGGGCGGGTTGACGCGGATGCCCTCCTCGCCGACGAACACGAGCTCGCCCCTGCGGACCCTCCAGGGTGGCCTTCCCTCCGCCTCACCCCTCGACGGCGAGTACACGATCGCCATGTTGGCGGCCACTGGCCTCACATCCATCCAGCGCCCTCCCACGTACACCTGCGTGGGGTTGTTCGTTGTGACGTAGAAGTCCTCCGGCGGCACGCCGTCCGCCGGCGCCTCGGCCAGCGATGCCTCCCTCATGCCGGCCGGCACCGCCCCCATCCGGTAGACGGCGTCCAGCATCCTCTCCAGCTTCTCCCTGGAGTCCGCCTTTATGAGGAGCCTCACGAAGCTGTGCTCGTCCTTCCTCTTGCCCACGCTGAACTCCAGGACCTCGAACTCCCCGCGCATATCCATTATTACGTCGAATATCTTGGACAGTATCATCGAGTCTATGAGGTGTCCCCTGACCTCGACCTCCTGCGAGTACGAGCTCAATCGGCCTCCCCCAGCCTGAAGGCGTCGTGGATGGCCCTCACGGCCTCCTCGGCGTCCTCGGCCCTGACCACTATCGAGACGTTCATCTCTGATCCGCCCTGGGCGGTCATTATCACGTTTATCCCCCTCTCGGCCAGGGCCGAGAATATCTTGGCGGAGACGCCGGGTGTGCCCTTCATGCCGGCTCCCACCACGGCCACTATCGACACATCGTCCTCCACCTCCACGGACCTCAGGACCCCCTTGGACACCAGCTCCCTCTCCAGCGCGGAGTAGACCTTGTCGAGCAGCGCCTTCCTCACGGCCATCGATATGTTGGACTCGCTGGCGCTCTGCGCTATCATCATCACGTTGGCGCCCGTGGACCCGACGACCTCGAAGACCTTGGCCGCGGTGCCGGGCGCCCCGACCATGCTCGGCCCGTACACCGTTATGATCCCCGCGTCCCTTATCAGCGAGACCGCCTTCACGACCTTCTTCCCCACCTCCTCCTTCCCGTGTATTATGGTGTAGGGGCCGTTCGGGTTGAACGTGTTGCGAACGTAGACCGGGATGCCCGCATCCCACACCGGCTCCAGCGCCCTCGGGTGCAGCGCCTTCGCCCCCACTACAGCGAGCTCAGCGGCCTCCCTGTAGCTGAGCTCGGGCACTGTCCTGGCCCCCGGGACTATGCGCGGGTCGGCGGTCATTATCCCGTCCACGTCGCTCCACAGCCAGACTTGGTCCGCGTCGAGCGCGGCGCCCAGCGCGGTCGCCGTGTAGTCGCTCCCTCCCCTCCCCAGCGTCGTCATGACGCCGTCCTGCGTCGCCCCCGTGAAGCCACCCACCACGGGGACCTTCCCGGCCTCGAGGAGCGGCTCCATCGTGCGCCTGGCGCTGTAGCGGGTGGCGTTCAGCAGTATCCTCGCGTCGCCGAAGTTGTCGTCGGTCACTATGCCGGCCTCCTTGCCCGTGAGCCCCACGGCCTCCAGCCCGAGCTTGTTGAGCACGAACGCGCCTATCTTCGCGGAGAAGGTCTCGCCGTAGCCAGCTACGTAGTCCAAGCTCCGCGGCGTCAGCTCGCCCAAGTACATTATGCCGTAGAGGATCCTCTCCAGGTCCCTCCTGAGCTTCGAGGCTATGCCGTAGGCCTCGTTGACGTGCTCGCGCCCGACGTTTATCTCGACGAGCTCCATGTAGGAGTCCACGAGCCTGTCGAGGAACTCCGATATCTCCTTCTCATCGCCCCTCCTGGCCCTGTGGGCGATATCTATCAGATCGTCGGTGACTCCCTTTATGGCCGATACGACCACCACGACCTGGTTCTCCGGGAGGTGCCTGGACACGATGTCGTGAACCCTGCGGAACCCGTCGCCGCGGACCGAGGTTCCGCCGAACTTCATCACGATCCTCAACTCGTGCCCTCCGCGTGCTGACCCCGAACGCTGGTTATGAACTTAATGGCCGCCGGCCGGGAGCAGCGGGTTGAGCTGCACGAGGTCCCTGAGCACGGCGGCCGCAGTCTCCGGCCCCCCGGCCCCCCGCCCTATCAGGTACACGCTGCCGAGCTCCTCGACGTCGAACTCCACGGAGTTGAGGTTGGCCGGCACATTGAGCGGGCTCCCGGCGTCCACCTCCTCGAGGCCCACCCTGAGCCCCCGGCTGTCGGCGATGAGCCTGAGCGCCTTCCCCCTCCGCGCGGCCTCCCTCAGGTCCCCCGGCGTCACCCTGCCTATCCCGCTGTACCTGACGTCCCCCAGCGTGTACCGGGAACCCGTCGCGTGGTTGGTCAGTATCACGAGCTTGGCCGCGGCGTCCATCCCGCTCAGGTCGAGGGTGGGATCGGCCTCGGCGTAGCCGAGCCTCCTGGCCTCCTCCAGCGCCTCCTCCAGCGAGGCGCCCTCCCTCTCCATCCTGTACAGAACGTAGTTCGTGGTGCCGTTCAGCACGCCCCTGACAGCCCTTATCCTGTTGCCCCGGAGGGATCCCGACGCCAGCCCCAGGAAGGGCGTCCCGCCCCCCACGGTCCCGCTGTACAGCAGCCTCACGCCCTTGTAGCCAGCTATCTCGAGCAGCGCGGGCATCGCCAGCGCGAGCGGCGCCTTGTTGCTAGTTACCACGTGCATGCCCCTCAGCATGGCCTTCTCAATGTACGAGAGCGATGGCTGCCCGTCCTCGAAGTTCGGCAGCGTGGTGTCGACGTACACGTCGGCCTCCACCTCCTCCAGCACGTCGAGCACAGTGGCGCCCGGCCTCCCGTGATGCTCCGCGCGCGAGACTGTGCCCCGGGAGTCCTTGGCGGCGGCGGCCTCGGCGTAGGGCACGCCCTTCCAGTGCACCACCGCCCCACCCCTGTCGATCACCGCCACCACTATCGCGTCCATGGAGTAGCTCCTGAGGAGCTCCCTCCTGCGCTCCTCGAGCATGCGGTGGAGGCTGCGCCCTACGTTCCCGTATCCGGCCAGTACCACCCTCATGCTGAGGCGCTCAGCTCCCTGGAAAGCTCCCCCGGCTCCACCTCCACCTCGTCGGTGCCGAACATCAGCGCGGCGTCCGGATCCTTCAGCCCGTGCCCCGTGAGCACCGCGACGACGGTCTCCCCCCTGTCGAGCATGCCCTCCTCGAGGGCCCTCCTGTAGCCGGCCAGCGCGGCCGCGCTGGCCGGCTCCACGAAGACGCCCTCGATCCTGGCGAGGTCCCTCTGCGCTCTCAGTATATCGTCGTCGCTCACGCTCAGTATCGCGCCGCCGCTCTCCCGCGCGGCCAGGAGTGCCCTCCTCCAGCTGACTGGATGCCCTATCCTTATCGCCGTCGCGTACGTGTGCGGGTTCTCGACGGGCCTGAGCTCCTGGAGCCCCTCCTCGAACGCCCTGGCGAGGGGCGCTGCGCCCTCCGCCTGCACGCCTATCATCCTCGGCGCGGATCCGGAGAGGCCGGCCGCCACCAGCTCCTTGAATCCCTTCCATATCGCCGATATATTGCCCGCGTTGCCCACCGGGAGCACCACCGCGTCGGGGACGGACCTCCCCAGCTGCTCCCAGACCTCGAACGCGAGCGTCTTCTGCCCCTCTATCCTGTAGGGGTTCACCGAGTTCAGAAGGTAGAAATCCCTGTCCCTGGAGACCAGCTCCAGCACCTCCCTGAGGGCCACGTCGAACCCGCCCCTCACCTTGACTATCTTGGATCCGTGCGCCACCGCCTGCGCCAGCTTTCCCTTGGCGACGGCGCCCGAGGGCACCAGGACGTAGCTCCTCATGCCGGCCCTGGCCGCGTACGCGGCGACCGAGGCCGCCGTGTTGCCCGTGGAGGCGCATATGACCTTGGAGGCCCCCCTCCTCCGCGCGTCCGTGATCGCGACCGTCATTCCGCGGTCCTTGAAGCTAGCCGTCGGATTGAGTCCCTCGTTCTTCAAGCGCAGCCCCCTCTCCTGCCTGGATTCGTGGAGAGGCGTCCACCCCTCGTCCAGGGTCACGCGCTCCACGTCGTCGGGGAACGGCAGGAACGCCGAGTAGCGCCACACCCCCCTCCCCCGGCCACCTCCCAGTTCCCTCGCCCTCTCCGACAGGTATCCCTCGTCGTGGACTATGGAGAGGGGTTCCCCGCATCGTGGGCAGGTGTACCTCAGCTCCTCGAGGCTCCCCCGCCATCCGCAGTTCACGCAGAGCAGGGCGGCCTCGTCCCTCGGCAGCATGCCGCGGGCTGATGTGCGGATCCTAAAAGGCTTTGCCCGGGGCGCGGATATCGGGCAACCGGGGACCCTGAGCGAAGGCTGAGGCGCTGATCTAACGCCGCCGGCCCCAATGTCTACGATTCAACCGGAGAATTTGCGCCGATGATCCGCGCTATCACTTCGTTCCGAGCGGAATCTGGTGAGGAGGCGCGTGCCCACTGGGCGGCCCTCGTGGGCTTCCTCCTTCTTATTTATTTACTCTTTATATATATGGTTCTCATAAGGGCAACATTTATATTATACATACCTCCCTACTGGAGAGCGAAATGAGGAGAAGCGCCATCTCGAGAGCCGCTCTGTGGGCGATAATCGCCGTCGTCATCATCGTGGTGATCGTGGGCGGCGTGGCCGCGTACTACGCCACCAGGCCGCCGCCCCCCAAGCCCACCCCGACCCCCACACCGACCCACGCGATAGTGGGCCAGGTGACGATAGGGCTCGAGCAGTCGCTCACGGGAGCACTGGGGCCAATAGGTGAGGAGGTCCTCTGGGGCGCCCAACTGGCCGCGTCCCAGATAAACTCCCAGGGAGGGATATACCTGGCGAACGGCCCCAACGGGCCGGGCAACTACACCATCAACCTGGTGTGGCAGGACGATCAATCCAGTCCATCGAACGGCCCGACGGCCACCTCGACGCTCATAACCAACTACCATGCGGCTATACTGATCACGACCCCCGCCAGCGCCGTGGCGGTAGCTGATATACCCGTGATAAAGCAGTATAACGAGCCCTCGATATACATATGCTCAACGCCGCTCGCGACCAGGACCAGCAACCTCACGAACTTCGACCCGTCGAAGTACCTGATCTTCCACTACCAGCCCACCGGGATACAGTACGGCGAGTGGGCCGCCGAGTTCCTGCACGACTACGCGAGCCAGATAGGCACTAACGGCGTCGTGAGGATAGTCTACGTGGGGCAGAACACTGAGTACGGCAAGAACTACTTCTGGGGCTTCAACTACACGATATACAAGAACGGGTGGCAGAACCAGTTACAGATAGTGGATACCGAGTACTACCCGTCCGGCAGCACCCAGTTCCAGAGCATACTGTCCAAGATAGCCTCCGAGAGCCCGAATGTAATAGTGCTGGGGTCTTGGCCGAACGAGGAGGCCGCCTTCCTGCAGCAGGCCGCTGCGGTCCCCGCGCTGAAGGGGGTCGTAATGGGGCCCTCCACCGGGATAGTAGATGACATGTCGTTCTACGGACCGAGCGCAGCTGGCGCCGACGCGGCGGGCACCTTCATATCCACCAACTATCCCGAGTACGCCGTGACGAGCAACGCCAACATCAACGCCAAGTGGGCGGCCTTCAGGCAGGCCTACAAGGCGCTGAGCGGTCAGCAGGGCAACCTGCTCGGTGCCTCCGGGTACGACGCTGTGTGGGTCGCTGCGTACGCGCTCAAGGACGCCGGGACGACCCAGAACACCGCGGTGATAAACGCGCTCGCCACGATGTCGCCGCCCCCGCAGCTGGTCGTGTTGGTGAAGCCGACCTCGACCGGGAAGCTGTTCGACAGCCTCCACGAGGTGTCGCTCCAGCCGCTGATGCTGGAGGTCTTCTGGAACTCGACGAGCAACAAGCCCTACACGCAGGTCGTCTGGCCGTCCCAGTACGCGACCACCAGCCCGGTGTTCGGAATCTTCCCGTGACCATTTATTAGATTATTTTTGTTTTTATTATAGTTTTAATATTCAAACTGATTGTTGTCATGTAACATAATTTATATTATCTTTATCTTTATCTGATATAGATTAGTGATCCGGGCGCAATGCTGCGATTTTAGATCAAATCCATGAAACCTTCGCTGGCCCGTCAACTTAAGCCCAATCGGTAGATCCAAATTCGTATGAGGCCCTCCTCCCGATCCGCCGTGATTACGGCGCAGATAGGAAGGGGGGTTCCTGGAGCTGGCTCCCGGCTACGAGCTCCTCCGCAGCCGCGCGCTGGCTAACACGGATCTGGGGAGGGTGCCGGTGGAGCGAACCCACCGCCGTGGAGGGGTCCGGGTCCGGCGGGATCCAGGCTGTAGTCTCGCTCGGCTGGGGTACGATTGTGTGTGGGCGTGCGGCCCGAAGTCGACGGAGCACCTTCGCTGCCAACAATCTTTATATATAGCATATAGCTAGGCTGCGGTCGATGGCAGTAGTCGTGCCGTCGTACCTGATCTCCACATCGCTGTACGGGCTGCTCTTCACAAGCATATACCTGCTCCTCGCCACGGGGCTCACGCTGATATTCGGCACCCTGAAACTCGTGAACTTCGCGCACGGCGATCTCATGGTCCTCGGCGCGTTCGTCGCGTTCCTCTTCGTCACGCTCGAGGGATGGAGCCCGTACCTGGCCATGGTGCCCGCCATCCTCGTGATAGCGGGGATCGGCGTACTGATCTACAGGTTCACCCTGAGGCCAGCCGTGAAGGCCGGCCCGGTCAACATGATACTGCTCACGATAGGTATATCCTACATACTGGAGAACGCCCTGGCCTATTACTTCCTCCCGGTTTACCGCACGGGCGTCGAGATCCCCTCGCCCATCAGGGGAAGGGGCATCCTCCTGCCCGGCAAAGTCCTGCTGACGTATGACGAGCTCTCGATAATCCTGATCTCCTGGATAACGATGGGCGTGCTCTACTACTGGCTATTCCGGACCAGGCAGGGGATAGCCATAAGGGCGCTGAGCCAGAACCCGGTGGGCGCGAGCATTTCCGGCGTGGACGTCAGCCGGCTGAGCTACCTCACGTTCGTGGTGGGCAGCGCGCTGGCCGCGATGGCGGGCGTCCTCTACGGCATAATGTTCACGTTCAACCCGTTCAGCGGCATCCTGCTGACGCTGTACGCGTTCGCCGTCATGATACTGGGAGGAGTCGGCAGCATACCGGGCACAATGGTCGGCAGCATAGTGATCGGGTTTGCCACCAGCTTCATTTCGTACTACATGGGGCAGACCTGGGGCGAGGCCATAGCCTTCATAATACTCGCGATCATACTCCTGATAAGGCCATCCGGGATCTTCGGCGGGAGGTGAATCGGCATGTTCAGGATGCTTCAGTCAGCTGGAACCACCGTCATGAGGACGGTGGTAGTCGCCGTGGTGCTCGCGGTCGTGTCGGCGGTCTCCAGCTTCATGGGCGTGTATCCAAGCCTCGTTGCGATAACCATAATGCTGTTCTACGTCTATTCGCTCTCTTGGTCTCTCCTGGCCAACACCGGCATGGTGTCGCTGGGGCATGCGCTCTTCTTCGCTCTCGGCTCCTACGCCTACGGGATATTCATATTATCGTACGGGATGAACCCGGTGCTGGCGCTCTTCGCGGGCCCGGCCGTGGGCGCGCTCGCCGGCCTGGCCGTGGGCTACATAGCGTCCAGGCTCAGGGAGTGGTACGTCGGCATATTCACCTTCGCGCTGACCCCCGCCGGCTACGCGCTCGCCGTTTCTGACCAGCTGCAGCCGTGGACTGCCGGCGCGGTGGGATTGGCCACTCCCCCGTTCCCGATAAGCCAGTCCATGAGGCTCCCGTTCGCCGCGGCCCTGGCGTTCGCCGCCTACCTGGTCATCCTGTTGATAAAGAACCAAAGGATAGGTTACGCGCTGACCGCGATAAACGACGACGAGACGGCGGCCGGCACCACCGGCATAAACGCGCGGCTCTACAAGACGCTCGTGTTCGGTATCTCCGGCTACCTGGCCGCACTCGCGGGCGCGATGTTCGTGGCGCTCTACACGAGCTACATAGCGCCCGACTACTTCGGGTATCCCGACCTGAGCTACAGCGTCTGGCCGATCTTCTACTCAATGATAGGCGGCATGGGGACGCCCGAGGGCGTGCTCCTGGGCACCGTCCTGCTGGACCCGGTGGACACTGCCATAAGGTCGTGGCTGGGTGGGATCTCCGTGGTCGGCGGCAACCTCGCGCTGGTGGTATTCGGCCTGCTGCTGGTGGTCGTCCTGCTGAAGGCACCCAAGGGCGTCTACGGCTACGTCACCAGGTACTTCGAGTCGAGGCGCAGGAGGGGTTGATCCGAGTGAGCATACTCGAAGTCTCCGGGGTGGTGAAGAGGTTCGGCGGGCTCACCGCGCTCAACGGCTTTGAGTTATCTGTGGGGAGGGGCGAGCTGGTGGGGATCATAGGGCCGAACGGCGCCGGGAAGACGACGCTCGTGAACGTCGTCATGGGCGTCTACTACCCGGACTCTGGTAGGATAATGTTCGATGGGCACGATATAACGAGGGCCCCGCCGCACCGGAGGGCCAGGATGGGGCTCTCCAGGACTTATCAGGTACCGAGGCCGTTCAACGACCTGAGGGTCGTGGACAACGTGGCCGTGGCCGCCATGTACGGCGCGAAGGGGATGTCGGTCGGCGAGGCGAGGGGCGTCGCCATGGAGCTGCTCGAGAGAGTACGCCTGGCGGAGAGGGCGGAGGACTATCCCGAGTCGCTGAGCGTCGTGGAGCTCAGGAAGCTGGAGCTGGCGAGGGCGCTGGCGCAGGGTGCTAAGCTAGTCTTCCTGGACGAGGTCAGCGCGGGGCTGGTTGGGGAGGACCTGAGAGAGGTCCTCGCCGTCGTGAAGGACCTCCACGACGGCGGGATGACGATTGTGATGATAGAGCACATAATGCGGGTGATATTCAACCTCGCGGAGAGGATAGTGGTCATGATGAACGGCCAGAAGCTGGCCGAGGGCAAGCCGTCGGAGATCTCGTCGGACGCGAGGGTCATAGAGTCCTACCTGGGGAGGAGGTGGTCCGAGATATGAGCGCGCTGCTGTCGGCCGAGGGATTGGTGAGCGGGTACTACAAGATAAGGGTCCTGAACGGCGTCAGCGTGAGCGTGGGGAGGGGCGAGCTGGTGGGGATCATAGGGCCGAACGGCGCCGGGAAGACGACGACCCTCCGCACGATAGCGGGCGTGGTGAGGCCGTGGTCCGGCTCCGTCAGGCTCGACGGGGTGGACGTGGCTGGCCTGCCCTCCTACAGGATAGCGAAGATGGGCCTGGGGTACGTGCCCGACAGCAGGGAGCTGTTCCCCGGCCTCACCCTAGAGGAGCACCTGAAGCTCGCGCACTCGAGGCTGGGGTCAAGCGAGGACTACGCTTCGGCCGTGGAGCGCGTCCTCCAGCTCTTCCCCCCGCTCAGGGGCAGGATGTCCCAGAGGGTGGGCACCATGAGCGGCGGGGAGCAGCAGATGGTCGCCATAGCTAGGGCGCTGGTCGCGAGGCCCAAGGTGCTGATGCTGGACGAGCCGTCCACCGGCGTGGCGCCGCGCATAGTGGACAACATATACGACGCGCTGAAGGGGCTGAAGGGCTCGGAGATGGGCATACTGTTGGTCGAGCAGAACGCGGAGCTAGTCTTCGAGGTCGCTGACCGCGTCTACCTGATGGATAGGGGGTCCATAGTCAAGGAGGGCACACCGGAGGAGCTCAGGAACGACGAGCTCGTGAGGAGGACCTACCTGGCGTGAAGCGCGGGAATAAGCTGGCGGAGCGATCGACCTCTAGGGAACCTCCCTGCATCCGGGCCCGGGCCTAGAGGTCAGGGGCACGGCGTCCACGCCCTCCGCCCTCATCGCGTCGGCCATCGCCCTGGCCACCTCGCCCGCTACCCTGGGATCGTCCGCCACGGCGATCATCGAGGGACCCGCGCCGCTGATCGTCACCCCGAGGGCGCCGGACTCCAGCGCCGCCCTCCTGACGGCCGAGTAGCCCGGGATCATGCGGCTGCGCGCCGGCTCCACGATGACATCAGACATCCCAGCTCCCAGCAGCTGGGGGATCCCGAGCGCGGCCCCCGCCACCACCATGGCGAGTGATGCGGAGTTCCACACTACGCGGTCCATCGGGACCTCGCGGGGAACCAGCTCGCGCGCCTCCCTCGTCTTCCCGCGCCTCCGGATGCCCACCGGCACCGCCAGCGCCAGGTGTATGCGCGCGCCCTCGGGCGGCCTCAGGGTGACCACTTCCGGGGGCGAGCCCGGCCTGACGACCTCGAACCAGCCCAGGAGCGACGCGGCGACGTTATCGTAGTGGACGCTCCCGGCAGCCGCCCTCTCGCCCCTCCCGGCCATCTCGACCAGGGATCCTTCCCCGAGGCCCAGGTCCAGCATCCTGTTGAGCGCCCAGACGACCCCCGCCGCCCCCGCCCCGCTGCTCCCCAGGCCGGACGATGGCGGAATCTCCTTGTAGAGCACCACGTGGACGTGCGCCCTTATCCCGGCGGCTCCCATGAGCTCGGCGGCCGCCACACCGACGCTGTTCCTCGACGGATCCTCCGGGACCCCCTCGGCGTGCTTGCCCCTGACCTCGATGGACACGCCGGATCCCCGCTCGACATGGACCTCCAGCACGTCCTGGATGCCGTCCAGCGCCACGGACAGCACGTCATACCCGGGCCCCAGGTTCGCGGATGACGCGGGGGCCACGACCCTCATGCGCCGCCCTGAGCGGGGGCCCCGCTTTTACCTTTCCGGATCCCCGCCGGGAACCCTAATATCTCCGGGACTCCCCCGGCCCGCCGTGTCCTCGACGATATCAGAGGGCGATCACGTCCTCGTGGTCGCGCCCAGGGGGGTCACCTGGCTCGTCCGCGTGTCTAGGGGCTCGGAGCTCCACACGCACCTCGGTGTAATCAGGCACGACGACATCATCGGCCGCCCCTACGGCTCCTCCCTCGGGGCGCCCTCGGGCGACAGGCTGCGCCTCCTCAGGCCCTTCCTCGAGGACCTGATGATGCTGGGCGAGAGGCCGACCCAGATAGTCTACCCGAAGGACATGGGCCTCATAGCCGTCAGGATCGGGGCCATGCCCGGATCGAGGGTGCTCGAGGTGGGCACTGGGAGCGGCGCCCTCACGATGTTCCTGGCAGCGCTGGTGGCCCCCACGGGCCGCGTCTACAGCTACGAGGCGAGGCGCGAGTTCGCGGAGGCGGCGAGGAGGAACTTGGAGAGGTCCGGGCTCCAGGAGTTCGTCGAGATAAGGGTGAGGGACGCATCGGACGGCGTTGAGGAGCGGGAAGTGGACTCGGCCGTGATAGACGTCGGGGATCCGACCGGCGTCCTGGACGTGGTCGACTCTGCCCTGAGGCCCTCGGGGGGACTCGCCGTGGTGGCGCCCACGTTCAACCAGGTGGAGCGCGTGGTCGCGCGCCTCCGCTCGCTCGATTATGCTATGGTGGACGCGTTCGAGACCACCTACAGGAGGATAGAGTCGAAGCCCGGCGCGACCAGACCGTCCAGCGTGTCCGTTACCCACAGCGCATTCATAGTCACCGCCAGGAAGGGGCTGCGCGGCGATGCGGCTGAACCCGCTGGGTCGACCGCGCGGTCGCCTACCTAACGCATTTAAGCATCCCGACCCTCAGCCCCGCGTTGTCGGAGCAGACCCCGGGCTCAGCCCCCGAGGCACCGCTGCCGGATAAGGGCGAGGACCTGAGCTCGTGGTACGATGAGGTCCTCGAGAGGGCCGAGCTGATCGACATAAGGTACGGCGTGAAGGGATTCATAGTGTACAGGCCTAACGCGATGCGCATCATCAAGCGCATATACTCGATGTTCGAGGAGGAGCTGGAGCGCGGCGGCCACATGCCGATGCTCCTGCCGCTGGTGATACCTATGGCGAACTTCAGGCGGGAGACCGAGCACGTAAAGGGGTTCGAGGACCAAGTGTTCTACATAACCGAGGCCGGCGGGAACGCCCTCGAGGAGAAGCTGGTCGTGAGGCCCACCTCTGAGACCGCGATATATCCCATGTTCTCGCTCTGGGTGCACAGCTACTCGGATCTCCCCATGAAGCTCTACCAGAGCGTCGCGGTCTACAGGTACGAGACGAAGGCCACGAGGCCCCTCCTGAGGGGCAGGGAGTTCCTCTGGATAGAGACGCACGACGTGTTCGAGGACGAGGCGGGCGCCAGGTCCCAGATCCAGGAGGACCTGAGGGTCGCGAGGAGGGTCTACGACTCGCTCGGCCTCGCGTTCCTGGTAGTGGAGAGGGAGCCCTACGACAAGTTCCCGGGCGCGGAGTCCAGCTACGCGTACGACGCGCTCCTACCTAACGGCAGCGTCCTGCAGATAGCCACCACGCACTATTTGGGGGACCACTTCACCAGGGCATTCGAGGTCAAGTTCACGGACCGCGAGGGCAACCAGAGGTATCCGCGCTCGACGTGCTTCGGGATAGGGATCTCTAGGACGCTGGCCGCGCTCATCATGACCCACGGGGACCGCTACGGGCTGGTCCTCCCCTTCGGGCTCTCCGTGCTCGACGTGGTCATAGTGCCGATAGTCCGGAAGGGATCGGTCGAGGACGTAGTCTCGAAGTCCAGGCGCCTGGAGGAGGAGCTGAGGGCGGCCGGGTTCAACGCGCGCCTGGACGACTCGGAGGACACGCCCGGCGACAAGTTCTACCGCTGGGAGATGCTCGGCGTCCCCGTTCGCGTCGAGGTGGGGAAGAGGGAGGTCGAGGGGGGATACGTCACCCTGTTCAGGAGGGACACCAGGACCAGGGAGAGGGTTAGGGACGCCGACCTGATCGCTCGCCTGCGCGAGCTGTCCGCCGAGATCTCGGAGAACCTGAGGAGGCGCGCGTGGGAGAGGCTGAACTCATCGATATCGGATGCGGCTACGCGGGACGATGTGATCAGGCTGGCTAGGGAGGGCCGCATAATAAGGGCAAACTTCTGCGGCAGGGAGGAGTGCGCCCTCGAGATAAAGAGGGAGACAGGCTACGATGTGAGGGGGAAGAGGATCGACGTCGAGGAGAGGCCCACCGGGAACTGCGCGTGGTGCGGCCGCCCAGCGAGCAGGGTCGTGTACATGGCCAAGGCCTACTGATTCTCCCCCGCGGCCATCGACCGCACGTTTTTATCCAAGCGCGGCGGGGGATCGTGCGTCTTGACCAAGAAGAGGAAGAGCAGGGGCAGGTCGAAGGGCGACAGGGGCAGGAGCGACTTGGTGCACTGCAGCAAGTGCGGCGCGCTCGTGCCCAGGGATAAAGCGATAAAGGTCACGGCGAGGTACTCACCGGTTGACCCGGTCCTGGCGAAGGAGCTGCGCGAGAGGGGATCCTACGTTCCCAGCACGCTGATGACGAAGTACTACTGCATATCGTGCGCGGTCCACTACGGAATAGTAAAGGTGCGCCCCGAGGACGAGAGGAAGGAGCCCGGCAGGCTGGCCCGCAGGTGAGATGCGCGGCAGGTTCACGCGCTGCCCGTGAGTCCAAGCGACCTCAGCGCGTCCTTTATCGCCGGCGCCGCGCTCACGCGCGTGGTCTGGTTGGGCACGGTGTCCGAGCTGAAGACCTCCTCCACTCCCTCCTCGAGCATCTTCTGCAACGCGTTCTCGACGAGCAGGGCGTGGGCAGCCCCCACGATCACCCTCCTGGCGCCGAGGCCCTTCAGGAGCCTCGTCGCCTCCCTTATCGTTCCTCCGGTGCTTATTATGTCGTCCACCAACAGCACGTCCCTCCCGCTCACCTCGACGTTCCTCGTCACGGACACCTTGACCTCCCTGTCGCCGAGCCTGGTCTTGACGAGCGATGCGTGATCCGCGCCGATCTCGCGCGCGGCGAGGGCCGCCCACTGCTCCGCCTCCGCGTCCGGGCCCACAACGATAGCCCTCTTCCGATCTATCAATCCCGAATCCGCGGCGTACCTGGCGAGGAGAGGCATGACCGTGGCGTCGACGTAGGGCACGCCCACCACCTTCTCCATGTCCAGCACCCTGTGCCGGTGCACGTCGACTGTGACCAGGCGATCGGCCCCCGCGCTCCTTATCAGCTTCGACACCGTCACCAGGCTGACGGCCTCGCCGGGCTTGAACCTCTCGTCCTGCCTCGCGTATGGGAAGTACGACATGACCACCGTGACGCTCCTGGCGCCTAGGTCCTTCAGCGCGTCCGTCAGCAGGAACGTCTCCACTAGGTACTCATCGGGCGAGAACGCCGCCGACTGCAGCACCACGGCGTCCTCACCCGAGACATCGTCCAACACGCGCACGTACCTCTCCCCGTCCGGGAACCGCCTGTACTCGACCCCGGCGAGGCGGGCGCCCGTCGCGCGCGCCACCCTGTAGGCCAGGGGACCGTTGGAGGAACCGGGAACCACGATCAACCCACGTCTCGGAGGCTCGGGCGCTAATAAAGACTTGTCCCGGCCACCATCGTGTCAATTTCACGCGTCGTCGTTGACTACCGACGTTGCCGTTAAGGCTTAGATATCCTCCGGGATGCACCGTGTACCGAACCCGCGCCCGTCCGGGGGCAGCGGGGCCGCACAGGGGCCGAGCGCGCTCCCTCCCTCTTCCCGGGGGAGGGGGGAGGGGAACCCTGCCTCCAAGGCGGCCTCAAAGCGTCCGGACAGGGGCGCGCCGGTCGAGCGAGGGAACCCCGGATCCCCTCCGGGGCTCGCCTCGGCGGAGGCCCTCCGGCCCGGCCGCGAGGCCGGGAGGAGCGCCGTCCCGCCCAGGCAGCTCAAGGAGGGTTCCGGGCTTCCCGGCTTCGGCCTGCGCTCCCCGGGGCGCGAGCCCAAGCGCGGGTCCTCACGCTCATCTACTGGCTTCCCAGGCCTGTGCAGCTCCGGAGTCAAGCCTTTATGGCGCTCGCGGGGTGCCGTCGGCGTGGAGCTGAAGCCCTTCATCGTCGGATTCCAGTCAGGCGCGAGCCCCGCGAGGGGACTGATAGCCTCGGCGCTGCTGGATAAGGTCCTGAAGGACAGGTACGGCGGCAGGGTGCCGCTGAGGTCCGTGGTCGTGGTGTCCAATATGGACGCGTACGTGGACAAGGTCGTGGGGCGCGTTCTCGAGGCGCTCTCGAAGGCCGGCGTGGACGTTCCGCCGTCGAGGATAGTGGGAGAGGAGCCCGATCCTCCGCCGGACCTGTACCTCGCGTTCACCAGGGAGGAGCTGCGTGGGCTGGAGGATACGCGCGCGTACCTGCTCGGAGACCTGGCGGGGCTCCCGGATCGCGAGGTGGAGGATACGCTCGGCGACTTCTCCCAGCTCACGGAGTCGCTCTCGGACCTCGTGGAGCGCGCCGTGCCCTCGCTGCTCATCCTGTCCAGGTACAAGCACGCGGGCGATGTCGTGGGAGCGCTGGAGGACCTGATAGGGCGCTACAGGACACTGGGGAGGGAGGTGCTGAATTTGCCCGGCGGCTTCTCCTCCGTGGCGGCCGCGATGGACGCCCTGGAGGAGGCCCTGATAGGGCTGTCGGCTCCCGATGGTCCCGTGAGGAGGTACGCGGAGGCCTACGGCAATGTTTGCACGTGCGGCGGAACTATGCAGCTGGTCAGCGAGCGCTACAGGGACGGCGTCTACGAGCTCACTTTTGCCTGCGACAGGTGCGGCAGGAGGGTCATCCGGTACCATTGAGCGCGCGTGGCCCGATGGACCGGGGGCACCGCGTCCCCGTGGTGGCCGTGGTCGGCGGCAGGAAGAGCGGCAAGACTACGGTAGTGGAGGCTATAACGAGGGAGCTCACAGAATCGGGGTACAGGGTCGCGGTGCTGAAGCACATACACCACGACGAATTCGACTTCGACGTGCCCGGCAAGGACACTTGGAGGGCCTTCCGCGCCGGATCCGTGGCCGTGGTCGGGGCCTCGTCCTCGAGGGCGTTCCTTGGTATCAGGGGCTCCCCGAGGCTCCCGGTGCTCCTCAGGCTCGTGGAGGAGCTGTCGGAGCCCGACATAGTGCTGCTGGAGGGCTTCAGCTCCGAGCTCTCGCAGGTCCCCGGGGTTCGCGTAATATCGATGGGTGGCAGGGATCCGGTGCCCCAGGGCGAGCTGCTGTGCGAGTGCCGGGGACCGGAGGACGCCGGCCGCGCGGTGGGCGCCGTCAGAGGGATCTTGGAGCGCGCCGGGAGTCGGCCGCGCGGTGGGCGCCGATCGGGGTAAACGATATTACTGTGTGCCCGCGCGTCAGGCTGGTTGGATCCCATATTCGGGCTGGCGCGCGCCGCGGCCGAGACGCCGTCCAGGAAGATCCCCTCCGATGTACTGGAGTTCACCAAGCTCACCGTGCTGGACACGCTCGGGGTGCTGGTCGCGGGGCGCGACGAGCCAGGATGTCCGATCGCCGTCGGGATCGTCAGGAGGTGGGGAGGTGCGCGCGAGTCAACCATCCTGAGGCACGGCGACAAGGTCCCGGCGCCCAACGCCGCCTTCGCCAACAGCGTGATGGCCCGGGCACTGGACTACGACACGGCGGCCAGGCCCGGCCTGCACCTCAGCGCATCAACGGTCATCGCGGCACTGGCGGTGGGGGAGGTCACCGGCGCCTCCGGCATCGACGCCCTCGCGTCGATAGCCGTCGGGGATGATCTGGCGCTCAGGCTGAACCGCACTACGAACGGCGGCGTCACCTACAACGGGTACGAGCCCACGGGCGTCTCGGGGGTCTTCGCGGTCGCCGCCGTGGCCGGCAGGCTCATGGATCTGGACGCTGAGGCGATGCGCAACGCGCTCGGCATCGCGTTCGTGAGGTCGGGGGGCAGCTTCCAGAGCAACGCCGACGGCGCCCTGAGCGTGCGCTTCAACCAGGGCTTCACGTCATATCACGGCGTGCTGTCGGCGGAGCTGGCCTCCATGGGCGTGACCGGTCCCACGAACGTCCTGGGCGGGCGCTTCGGCTACTACGCGCTCTTCTCGGGTGGCATGGCGGACGAGCGCGGCCTGCTGGAGGGCCTCGGCAGGGAATTCCTAGGCCCCCGTTACATAATGGTGAAGAGGTGGCCCACATGTGGTTTGACGCTCTCGCCGGTGGACTGCCTGGTCCGCCTCCTCGAGGAGTCCAGGATCTCGCCGGGCGACGTCGAGGGAATAACCGCGTTCATCGGGCCGTACGCCTACGGCGTCGTGGGCCGTCCGTTCGAGCCGGGGCGCATCCCCCAGGTGAGCGCGCAGTTCAACCTTCAGTACGCGCTGGCCAACGTCATCGTGAGGGGATCCCCAGCGCTGGAGCACTACGACGAGGGTGCAGTCCTGCACGAGGGAGTCCTCAGGTTCCTGCCGAGGGTGCGCGTCGTGGAGGACCGGTCGATAGACACGGAGTTCCGCTCGCGCCTGTCCATAACGCTCAGAGGCGGCGCGCGCGAGGAGTTCGAATGCGGCCCGCCCAGGGGGCACCCCGATAACCCCATCAGCCGCGACGAGCTGATACGGAAGTTCCTGGACGCCGTCAGGCGCTCGTCTAGGCCGCTCGACGATTCGACCGCGAGGGAGATAATCGATCGCGTGCTGAGCATGGAGTCCATGAGTACCGTGAGGGAGCTCGTCGAGCTGCTGGCGTGACCCAGGTGCCCCGGGTTAAATTTATAACTCATCCCCGCCGAGAGGGCGAGGGTTCACGGTGGGTTTAGTACCCTGGTACATGCGGCTCGCGCATCTGGTGCCTCCTGACTTCGCGCACTCCATGGCCAGGCTCGCGCTCTCGCTCCCATCCCCGGGCCCCATCTTGGACGAGAGGCTGGAGGTCGAGCTGGCCGGCATCAAGCTCAGGAACCCCGTGGGACTGGCGGCCGGCTACGACAAGGACGGCAAGCTGTACTGGTCGTTCTCGCGCTGGGGTATGGGATTCTACGTGCTGGGCTCCGTGACCGCGCTCAGGAGGAGGCCGCTCCCTAAGCCCAGGCTCTACAGGCCCAGGACGGGGGGCGGCATCTGGATGCTCAACGCGTTTGGCCTACCCTCGGAGGGGGTGATCCAGGTCTCACGCAGGATAGGCGGGCTGGGGCCGAGCCTCAGGGTGCCGATCGTGGCGAGTCTGGCCGGCTTCTCCCTGGACGAGTTCTCGGTGCTCATAAGGGCTGCCGATGCCCTGCCGCAGGTGTCCGCGCTGGAGCTCAACATCAGCTGTCCCCTCTTCGACGACCCGGCGGGGATGGAGGAGCTGGCCCGGCTGTCCTCGCGGATGACGCGCAAGCCATCCTTGATAAAGCTCAGCCCGAGGCACGCCGGAGTGCTGGAGGAGGCCGCCGGCATAGCGGAGGACTACGGCCTGGGGATATCGGTGTACAACACCATACCCGTGAGGTCCAGCGCTCTCGGCGCAGGGAGGGGCGGCATGAGCGGCCTCCCGCTCTACAGGATGACGCTCTCGGCGCTCGCCAGGATCAGGGGCGTGTCCGACAAGATACCGCTGGTCGCTGTCGGCGGCATAGTGACCGGGACGCAGGTCCTGGAGGCCCTGGAGGCCGGGGCCGACGCCGTCCAGTCCCTGACGGCGGTCGCCTTCAGGGGGCCGATGGCCTTCCGCCTGATGTCTGAGGAGCTGCTGGCGGCGCTCAGGGAGCGGGGCTACTCGAGCGCGTCCGAGGCCCGGGGCAGCAGGAGCCGCGCCCGCGAGGTTCTCAGCGTCGCGTGAGATCGACGTAGCGCCAACCGCTGCCCAGGATAGAGGCCGGGTCCATGTCCGGATCCAGCCTGAACAGGTGGGACGGTCCCCCGGTATCCGTGTTGCCGAACCCACTGATCGCCTCCTGGAGCACCCTCGCCAGGGCCTCCGCCAGCTCCCTCTCGGCGGACGGTCCGCTCGGTCCCTCCCGGATATATGCTCCCACTAACCTCCCCGCGTCGAGCAGATGGTCTACGTGCCAGTGGGGCCTGCGCCGGCGCCCGGCGTGCCTGCAGATGCGGCCCCTCAGCCCGCCCGGTCCGCCCGCGCTTCCAAGGTAAAGATAGATTCCGGGCTCGAGCCTGGCACCGCGGAATTCCACGGCGGAATCCAGCGCTATCAGGAGCACGTAGAGCCCCCTCGAGGACGCCAGGGACTCGCATCCCACGCCCACTAGCCCGGGATTACGGTAATAAAGGATAGCTGGCTCCGCGCGCCGCGTGCTGAACTGGCTCCGCGGCCGCATATCGGGCCTTCAAGGCTCCCTGGGCAGGGCCGCCGCATCCCTGGTCCCGAATCCCTCCGCGTGGACCGCCGCCGGCTTCCTCATCTCGGTGATCGCTGGAATAGCTTACTGGAGGGGGCTGATCTGGGCCGCCGGCATCCTGGTGCTGGCATCCGGGTTCCTCGACGTCATCGACGGCGCGGTCGCCAGGGCCGTCGGCCGCGCCACGCCCTCGGGCGCCTTCCTGGACTCGACGCTAGACCGGTTCGCGGAGGTCGCGGCTTACACGGGGCTCGCCGCCGGCGCGAGGGCCCCAGGGTGGATGCTGGCCCTCGCTCTCGGCCTATCGCTTACCGTGAGCTACATGAGGGCCCGCTTGGAGTCACTGTCGAGCGACAGGCCGAAGGGGCTCGAGCTGGGCGAGAGGGCGGAGAGGCTCCTCGCCCTCGGCGTTCTCAGCGCCCTGGGGCTACCCGCGATCGGCGTCGCGGTCGTGCTTGCGCTGGCCTCGGAGACGAACGTGGAGAGGTTCCTGCTATACATGAGGCACCTGGGAGGGTGAGCTAGCGGGCGGCGTCAGCGGACCTTCTCCTTGTCCAGCACTTCCACCCTGACCTTGCCCCTCAGCAGGTCCCTGAACTTCTCGGCGTCCCCCTTCCCACCCACTATGGCGCCCCAGTGCATAGGCACGGCGATCTCCGGCGATATCACCAGGGCGGCCTCGGCTGCCTCCTCGGGCGTCATGACGTAAGTCCCGCTCACCGGGAGCAGCGCGATCGTGACCCTCCCCCTCAGGTCCCTCATCTCGGGTATGTTGTCCGTGTCGCCGGCGTGATAGACCGTGACGTCGCCGAGCTTGATCAGGAAACCGACGCCCGCGTAGCTCCTGGGGTGGAAGGGTTCCCCGGGCGCCCTGAACTTGTTGACGTTGTAGGCCGGCACCGCGGTCACGCTCACCCCCCTCACTTCCGTCGAGGCTCCGGGGGATAGGAAAGTTGCCCGGCCCACCGGGATCTTGCCACGGCAGTTCTCGGAGGCCACAACATCGGTGCTGGGCTCCGCCACCTTGCGGAGGTCATCCGGGCTCAGGTGATCGAAGTGCTCGTGGCTCACGGTCACCAGGTCGCCGGTCGGATACTTCTGCTGGGGCAACTTGAATGGATCGGTGTAAATCCTCATGCCCTTCCACTCGATCAGGAAGGAATCGTGCTCCAGGTACGTCAATCTCAAACCCTTGTACTCCAGGGGCATTGGATTTCGGACTGTTCAGGACGCCAATAAGCGTTACTGTCATCCGCTGGGATATTGGACGGATAAGGAGTTCGGGTGAAGGTTAAGGGGCGAACCGCCCCCACCGGCCCCCATGCGGATCGACCCAATAAGGGAACTGGCGGAGGCGATCCGCGCCATGGGTGTGTTCAGGCGGAATGAAACCCCTATCGAGGAAAAGGCGCGCCGCCCTGCTCCGCGTGGCGGGGCTCTCATAGCAGGAGGTGGCCGAGGAGCTGGGCGTCTCGCACGCGCCTGTGCTGGACTGGACCAGGGC
>JBMFHR010000002.1:0-73566 GCA_049976725.1 Conexivisphaera sp.
TGGAGGCGTTTCATCCGCGGATCGTTTCGCCCCCTCCATCCGGGTGAGCGGCGATGGATCGACCGGGGCCATCTGCAGTGCGTGATGCCCGGCGTCTCCAGCCTCCCACCTCGAACGCCCCGTCCGCACTCGCTGCACGGCTGCTGCACCCTCCTGACCGACCGACGGACAAGCCCTGGGCATCCGCCGTCTCCCTGTTCGTGAGCCCCCTCCATCCCCGGCTACCCGCATGATCTCGTCTCCGCCAGCACTCCGCGGCCGTGCTCCCCGATCATGCTTAGCTGGAAATTGCCCGGGCCGACGCTGCCGGCCATCCTCACGAGGGGATGAAGCAATTTCCGGGTTAGGTAAGTGTAAGGTTAAGGGGGCGGAAACGCATTTATATGCCCGTCTGGACGCTCAACCCTCGCGGAGGTTAGCGGGTTGAGCGAGCTGATAGAGAGCGTCAAGGCCACCTACAGGCCGCCGCGCTGCGCGTCCTGCCACAAGCCCATAGTGCCGGGCGACTACGCGGCCAGCTTCTACTGTCCACAGTGCGGGCAGGTGCTCATCTGGCGCTGCAGCAAGTGCAGGAAGGGATCCGTGAGGTACAAGTGCCCGCACTGCGGGTTCGAGGGCCCGTGAGGAGGTCCGGGGAATGTCCAAGGTCCTCGTGAGGGTGAGGATCCTCCCCGCTGACACCTCGGTTGACCTGAAGGACCTCGGTGCGCGCGTAGCGAAGGCGCTGGAGGGCGTCGCCAGCGTGATCAGGACCATGGAGGAGCCCATAGCGTTCGGCCTCAGCGCGCTCATAGTGGACCTCCTGATGGAGGAGAGGGAGGGCGGAACCTACGATGTCGAGCAGCTGCTCTCCTCGGTGGAGGGCGTGAGCGAGCTGGACGTCGTGAACGTGAGCCTCCTGTCCGGCTCCTGAGCTCCCATCGGGAAGCAGGATAGAGCTAAATAATCCCGATCCGGCGCCTTTCAAGCGTTTGGTTCAGAGGTCGCTGAGGCTCGTGGTGAAGGAGGCATCGCCGAAGGACGTCGGCAAGTTCAGGGCCAGGCTGAACCCCAAGTCGTTCGAGGAGCTGAACCTGAAGTCGGGGGACGTGCTCGAGGTCAGGGGCAAGTCGCCCACGGCCGTCCAGGCGTGGCCCTCCGAGGAGACGCCGCCCGACTCGATAAGGATCGACGGCATGACCAGGAGGAACGCCGGCGTGTCCCTGAACGACTACGTGGAGGTCCGCAGGATGAAGCGCCGCACGGCCAGGAGGCTCGTGCTCTCCTCAGTCGGCGAGGAACTCAAGGTCGACGAGGACTTCCTCTCCTTCCTGAAGAACCGGCTGATGGGAGTCCCGCTCTACAGGGACAACCTCGTGTCCGTCGTGCTCCTCGGCAACCCGGTCAGGTTCAAGGTGATATCGGTGGAGCCGGGTCCCGCGGCCATAGTTGAGGAGCCCACGGAGATCATCGTGGAGAGGTCCCTGCCGGCGACCGAGGGCGAGCGCGTGACCTACGACGATATAGGCGGCCTCAGCGAGCAGCTCACCAAGCTGAGGGAGATGGTGGAGCTGCCGCTCCGCCACCCCGAGTTCTTCCACAGGCTGGGCATAGAGCCACCCCGGGGCGTCCTCCTCTACGGCCCTCCCGGGTGCGGCAAGACCCTGATAGCGAAGGCGCTGGCCAACGAGTCCGGCGCCAGGTTCTTCGTCATAAGCGGGCCGGAGATAATGAGCAAGTTCTACGGGGAGTCGGAGGCCAGGCTCAGGGAGATATTCCGCGAGGCGAAGGAGAAGGCCCCCTCGATCATATTCATAGACGAGATAGACGCGATAGCCCCGAAGAGGGAGGAGGTCACGGGCGAGGTCGAGAAGAGGGTCGTCGCGCAGCTCCTGGCGCTCATGGACGGCCTGGAGAGCAGGGGGAAGGTCATAGTGATAGCGGCGACGAACAGGCCCAACGCCCTGGACCCGGCCCTCAGGAGGCCCGGCAGGTTCGACAGGGAGATAGAGATAGGGGTGCCGAACCAGCAGGGGAGGCTCGAGATACTCCAGATACACACGCGCGGGATGCCGCTCTCCAGGGACGTCGACCTCAGGGAGATCTCCAGGATCACCCACGGGTACACCGGCGCCGACCTGAAGGCGCTCTGCAGGGAGGCCGCCATGAACGCCCTCAGGAGGACGCTGCCGAAGGACTACCTGGAGATGGGCGAGATACCGGCCTCGGTGCTCGAGAGGATCAGGGTCACCCAGTCCGACTTCCTGGAGGCCATGAAGGTGGTCGGGCCCTCGGCGCTCCGCGAGTTCTACGCCGAGAGGTCGCCGACGTCGTTCAGCGAGATAGGCGGCGCCTCCCAGATAAAGGCTAAGCTGATGGAGAACGTCGTCAAGGCCATCAGGGATCCCGAGTCGTTCCACAGGCTGGGCATAGAGCCACCCCGGGGCGTCCTCCTCTACGGCCCTCCCGGGTGCGGCAAGACCCTGATAGCGAAGGCGCTGGCCAACGAGTCCGGCGCCAACCTTATACTTGTGCGCGGGCCCGAGCTCCTGAGCAAGTGGGTCGGGGAGAGCGAGAGGGCGCTGAGGGGGATCTTCAGGAAGGCCGTCAGCGCTTCCCCGACCGTGATAGTCTTCGACGAGATAGACGCGCTCGCGCCCTCCAGGGCCTACTCGCTGGGCAGCTGGTCCCCCGACAGCATAGTGAGCCAGCTGATAACCGAGCTCGACAGCCTGGAGGACTTCTCGGGCGTCTTCGTCGTGGGGACCACGAATAGGCCGGAGCTGATAGATGTCGCGCTCCTGAGGCCGGGCCGCTTCGACCTGCTGATCTACGTGCCGCCGCCCAACGCGACCGAGAGGGCGGAGATACTGAGGATACTGGTCAGGAAGGTGCCCCTGGCGCCCGACGTCGATCTAGAGGAGCTGTCCCGGGCCACCGAGGGCTACACCGGCGCCGACCTGAAGGCCCTGGTCCGCGAGGCCGCCCTGAACGCGATGTCCGAGGGCAGGGCCTCCGTCGGGCGCCTGGACTTCGAGAGGGCCCAGCAGTTCGTGCGGCCTTCCGTGACCAAGGAGATGCTGGAGTACTTCTCAAAGCTCGAGCACAGGCTCAGCAGCAGGGTTTATAGCGAGGCCAGGCAGCCCTACCTGTAGCGGGGATGAGGAACCTCTACTGGCAGGTATACGAGGTGTTGCGCGACAGCAAGGTGATGGATGCTGGCGAGCTCTACAACTCCCTGAAGAGGAGGATACCGGACCTCACGCGGAGGGAGCTGGACGACGTTCTGCTCAAGCTGGAGTCAGCCGGGTTCCTGACGGTCGTGCAGGTCTCCAGGGACCAGAGGAGGATAGAGTTCGTGGAGCAGCAGGTCGAGGCGCCCCCCGCGGAGGGCCCCGAGGCGGAGACCGTTACAAATGAATAAATACAGCCGACCTGATGAATTCAAATGGTAAGGCGACCTTGGGAGTAGATCTAGGACCCCTCATAAAGGGCAGGCAGCAGATAAAAATCGAGGAGCTCCACGGAAGGGGGGTAGCCATAGACGCCTACAACGCGCTCTACCAGTTCCTGGCGGTCATCAGGGGCGAGGCGGGCGAACCGCTGGCGGACTCGCGCGGCAGGGTCACCAGCCACCTCAGCGGATTGTACTACCGCACCATCAACCTGCTGGAGAAGGGGGTGAAGCCGGTCTACGTGTTCGACGGCAAGCCGCCCGAGCTGAAGGCTCAGGAGATAGAGAACCGCATCAGGCAGAGGGAGAGCGCCAGGCTCAAGTACGAGGAGGCCCTGAAGCAGGGCGACCTGGAGTCCGCGAGGACCTACGCCGCGCTGAGCTCGAGGCTGAGGGACTACATGGTGAGCGACGCCAAGCAGCTCCTCGACGCGCTCGGCGTTCCGTGGGTGCAGGCGCCCAGCGAGGGCGAGGCGGAGGCCGCCTACCTGGCCCGCAAGGGATACGTCTGGGCATCCGTCTCCCAGGACTACGACTCGCTGCTCTTCGGATCCCCCACGCTCATCAGGAACCTGACAATATCGGGCAGGCGCAAGTTGCCCAGGAAGGACGCGTACATAGAGGTGGTCCCGGAGGTCCTGGAGCTCGGTTCCGTGCTCAAAGAGCTCGGGCTGACAAGGGAGCAGCTGGTCGACCTGGCGATACTGATCGGCACGGACTTTAACCCGGACGGAATAAGGGGGGTGGGCCCCGTGAAGGCCTACAATTACATCAAGAAGTACGGCAGGCTGGAGAACATCGTGGAGCTGCGCGAGGAGTTGAGCTCTATAGACTACAACGCGATACGCGAGATCTTCCTCAACCCGAGCGTCGTGGACCCGGCGCCCCTCGAGTGGAGGCCCCCCGACGAGGAGGCGATCGTGAACTTCCTGTGCCGCGAGCACGATTTCTCCGAGGAGAGGGTGCTGAACGCGCTGAGGAGGCTCAAGGCGAGCAGCTCGGCCCGCACCGAGAGCCTGGACAAGTGGTTCGGATGAGCTACGAGAGCGCCCGCCGCCTGCTCGTGGAGTCCCTGAAGCGCCAGGGCATCATACGGTCCCGAAGAGTCGAGTCGGCGATGCTCAAGGTCCCCAGGGAGCTGTTCGTGTGGCCGGGCACCGAGCACAGGGCGTACGACGACGTGCCCCTGCCCCTGGGGGACACGGGCCAGACGATATCGGCCCCCCACATGGTGGCTATAATGCTGGAGGAGCTCGAGGTCGAGGAGGGC
This sequence comes from Conexivisphaera sp., assembly GCA_049976725.1. Taxonomy (GTDB): domain Archaea; phylum Thermoproteota; class Nitrososphaeria; order Conexivisphaerales; family Conexivisphaeraceae; genus Conexivisphaera. The sequence continues at coordinate 4,704 of JBMFHR010000002.1, forward strand.
GACGCGGTGCTCGAGGTCGGGGCCGGGAGCGGTTACAACGCCGCGCTGCTAGCCGAGCTCGTGGGGCCCAGTGGCCGCGTGGTCAGCGTTGAGAGGGTGCCGGAGCTCGCGGAATTCGCGCGCGCTAACATAGAGCGGGCTGGATACTCCGACCGCGTGCGGGTGGTCCTCGGCGACGGCTCGCTGGGCTACCCGCCGAGGCAATCCCAGCCCATCTACGACCGCATAATCGTCACGGCGGCCGCTCCCAGGATCCCGCAGCGCCTGGTGGATCAATTGAAGGACGGCGGGATACTCCTGGTGCCGGTGGGGCCTCCCGGATACCAGGTGCTGACGAGGGTCAGGAAGCGCGGCAACTCCGTCCACAGGGAAGAGTTATTGGGGTGCGTCTTCGTGCCGCTGGTGGGGGAGGATGGATACAGGCCCGACGGAGACCATAGAGTTCGAGGGCCACCCGAACGTGCTGGCCACGCACCGGAGTACGCTGGAGGTAACCACGGAGACGCACCTCAGCAGGAGGGGGGACTGCATAGTGGGCATCGCGGCCCAGAAGGGAGCCGCCGGCCTCAGCGAGGACCTGAAGCGTCACATACGGGGAGGGGGGAGGCTGGCGTTCGAGCTGAGGGTCGGCGGGCTATCATTCCGCTTCGAGGGCTGGGGTTCTAGCGGGCTGGAACTGTCAGACGCCACCTCGATGGTGATCAGGAGGAGCGCCTTCCTCAGCCCCCGGACCGTGGCCATAAGATCCACGGCGGCCGCCGCGGACGTCCCCAGGGAGATCGTGGCGGAGCTCAGGAAGGGTCGGCGGGGCCTCCTGCTGATCCGCGCCCTCCCGGGCCGTCCAGCCTGAAGGACTTGATGAGGCTGTCCAGGGCGGAGAACGCCCTGGCAGCGTCCCTCGAGTCCACGAGCACCACCGTGTCCGTGTGGCTGCTCGTCATGTCCTCCACGTTTATCCCCTCCTCGTAGAGCTTCACGAATATCGGTATCAGGCAGCCGGGCGTGCTCTTTATCTCGGGCGGGCTCGATATTATGAGCGCCGCCAGCCCATCCTTGCGCTCCAGGACCTCCGCGGACCCAGCGACGGCGCTCAGGACGTCGCTCGCCCTCGAGTCCACGGCTATGGTGACCGACTCGAGGCCCTCGGTCAGGTGCACTAGGTGCTCGTGCGAGCGCCTGAGCAGCTCCATAACCACCCTGATGGACCCCCTGGTCCTCGCTACTGATATCCTCGATATGTCGGTCCTGACCGAGACGGAGCTCCTGCCTATGACCCTGCGCACGGCGTCCGATGGCGCATCGGGGGTGCCGCGCGTGCGGAGCCTCCTGAGCGCCACCAGCACCGCGCCGTCGCTCACGCGCCCGCCGGACATCTCCTCCACGGCCGGCTTCATGGCGCGCGCCAGCGCGGACAGGTTCGCGTAACCGTACATTACTGCCAGCTTGGCGGGCAGGTTCGACTCGAGGACCCTGCGCACGGCATCGGCCACGCTCATGCGACCATTTCTGGTCTTTTTGTTCATTTTAGGACATACTTTGGCCAAAAACAATAATTAAGGGTATCGGGAGCTCCGGCCCGGATTGGACGTCAGCAAGGTCGTGCTCGCGTACTCGGGCGGGCTCGACACATCAGTAATGATAAGGTGGCTCCAGGAGAAGTACGGCGCTGAGGTCTACACGCTGACCCTGGACCTGGGCCAGCGCGATGACTTCCGCGAGATAGAGGACCGCGCGTACAGGATAGGCTCCAAGCAGCACTTCTTCGTCGACGCGAAGTCGGAGTTCGTCGAGCGTTTCGTCTTCCCCGCCATAAAGGCCAACGGCTTCTACGAGGGCAAGTATCCCCTGAGCACGGCGCTCGGGAGGCCACTGATAGCCGAGAAGCTCGTCGAGGTGGCCCGCAAGGTCGGGGCCGGCGCCGTCGCCCATGGGTCGACCGGGAAGGGGAACGACCAGGTGAGGTTCGACATAACCGTCAGGGCCCTCGATCCCTCGCTGAAGGTGCTGGCCCCGGTCAGGGACTGGGGACTCTCGAGGGACGTGGAGCTGGAGTACGCGAGGAAGATGGGGCTGCCCGTGTCCGAGAAGCGCAGCAAGTACAGCATAGACCAGAACCTCTGGGGGAGATCCGTGGAGAGCGGCCCCCTCGAGGATCCCTACTCGGAGCCCGAGGAGGACGTGTACGAGTGGGTCACGCCGCCGGAGAGGGCCCCGGACTCCCCCGAGTACGTGACGATCACTTTCAGGGAGGGAGTGCCCGTGAAGCTGAACGGCGAGTCCCTGGATCCCGTGGACCTCGTGCAGAGGCTGAACACGATAGCGGGAAGGAACGGCGTCGGGCTCGTCGACCACATGGAGGACAGGCTGGTGGGCATCAAATCCAGGGAGGTCTACGAGGTGCCGGCCGCCCTCACGATCCTCGAGGCCCACAGGGACCTCGAGAAGCTCACGCTGACCATCCACGAGATAGCGGCCAAGGCCCCGCTCGAGGACCTGTGGTCGAGGCTCGTCTACAACGGCCTCTGGCTGGAGCCCCTCAGGAAGCACATAGACGCATTCGTGGACTCCGTCCAGCGTGCCGTGAGCGGCGACGTGAGGGTCAAGCTCTACAAGGGCCACCTGTCGGTCGTCGGCAGGCGCTCCGAGAACTCGCTGTACCGGCTCGACATGTCGACCTACGCGAAGGAATCCAAGTTCAACCAGCAGCTGGCCGTAGGGTTCATAGAGCTGTGGGGCCTTCAGACGATAACCGCCAACTCCGTCAGGTCCAGGGTGGCCAGCTAGGGAATGGCGTCAGACATCTACAGGGAGGGCAGGCTCGGATCCGGCGTCCTGGCCGACGTAGTGAACTACATAAGCAGCTACTCGGACGACGTTGAAATATTCGACGCAATAGTCAGGGTCAACGCGGCTCACGTGGTGGCGCTCCACTCGGCCGGTTACATCAGCAGGGAGGACGCCGCGGCAATCCTGAAGGTCCTGCTGGGCCTGGATCCCGGGATGCTGGCTTCGATGCCCAAGATGGAGGACGCACACATGGCGATCGAGGCCAAGGTCATAGAGGGCGCCGGCCGGGCGGGGGAGAACCTGAACCTGGGCAAGAGCAGGAACGATCAGGTCGCCGCGGCCATACGCATGCGCCTCAGGGAGTACATAATCGACATCGTGGGGTCCGGCGCCAGGCTGGGGCTGAGCTTGGTGGGCAAGGCGAGGGAGTTCGGGGACGCCGTCATGCCGGGGTTCACGCACCTCCAGCCCGCGCAGCCCGTGACCCTGGGCTACGTGCTGCTAGCCCACGCGGAGGAGGTGCTCAGGGACCTGCACCGCCTGGTCGAGTCCTACAACAGGGTCAACCTGTCGCCGCTGGGGGCCGCCGCGATGGCCGGATCGACCGTCAGGCTGAACCGCCACGCCCTGGCCAGCATGCTCGGGTTCAAGGACGTCCTGCGCAACGCCGTGGACGCCGTGTCATCGAGGGACTACATGATCGAGGCGCTCGCCGCCATGCTCTCGCTGGCCCTCGAGGCCTCCAGGCTGGCCGAGCACCTGGTGCTTTGGTCCTCGCAGGGGTTCGCCTACGTCGACATGCCGGATGAGTACACGGCCACCAGCAGCATAATGCCGCACAAGAAGAACCCTGTGGTGGCGGAGCTCGTGAGGGCCAAGGCGGCGTCGCCCCTCTCCTCGCTCGTGGCGGTGTCCACAATACTCAAGTCGCTGCCCTACTCGTACAACCTGGACCTGCAGGACGCGACGCCCTACCTCTGGAGGGCGTCGAGGGACGTCCTGTCCACGGTCAGCGTGCTGGCGGGCGCGGTGGAGGGCATGAGGGTGAACCGCGAGAAGATGGCGCGGGACGCCGTGGCCGGATTCGTCACGGGCAGCGACCTAGCCGAGTACCTCACCACGAAGTTCGGCGTGCCGTTCAGGACGGCCCACAGGATAGTCGGCAGGGTCGTCAGGCGCGCGGTGGACGAGGGCCTGCAGTGGGGCCCGGCGCTCAGGGGACTCCTGGAGTCCTACGCCGCTGAGGAGGGCTACGCGGTAGAGATCCCGGAGGCAGAGCTGGCCTCCGTGCTGGACCCCGCCGAGGCGGTGAGGCGGAGGGGGCACGTCGGCATGAGCGGCGAGGGCTACGAGCTGATCGCGAGCGACCTGGAGGCCAAGCTGCGCCACGTCCTGGCCTGGAGGGACGTGGTGATGGAAGAGCTTAAAAAATCCCAATCTCTCCTAGAGGAGCGGGCGCGCGCGATAATGGGAGGTGTCTGAGTTGCCGATAAAGGTTCAGTGTCCGGAGTGCGGCGGCACGATCGACGTGCCGGAGGACGCTCTTCCCGGCGAGATAGTCTCGTGCCCGGACTGCGGCACCGAGTACGAGGTCGTCTCGGTCGACGCCAAGGCCGGCCGTGCGGAACTCAAACCGGCTGAGGAAGTTAAGGAGGACTGGGGCGAGTAGACACGATTGGCGAGTAGCATAGCGATACTCTCCGACCGGCTCAGGTGGGAGGAGAAGGCACTCTACACCAGCGCCCTGAACATGGGCCTCAAGGCCAGCATACTGGACGTGAAGAGCCACAGCCTGGACATATCCGACGCGTCCAGCGTGCCCGCCGAGCTCAGGGATTCCGACGTCGTGCTGCAGCGGTGCGTCAGCCACTACCGCGGGCTGTACTACACCGCCGTGCTGGAGCGCTTCGGCCTCACGGTCGTGAACTCGTTCACCACGTCGCTCATAAGCGGCAACAAGCTGCTCACGTCGCTGGAGCTGGTCAAGAGGGGTGTCCCGACGCCCAGGACCTACGTCTCGTTCTCCGACGAGTCCGCCCTCGAGTTCATGGATCGCCACGGTTATCCCATAGTGCTGAAGCCGATAGTCGGCAGCTGGGGGCGCATGGTCGCGAAGCTGGACGACAAGGACGACGCCAACATGGTCGTCGAGTTCAGGAGGATGCTCCAGGACCCGACCTACCAGGTGTACTACATGCAGGAGTACGTCAGGAGGCCTCCCAGGGACCTCCGCGCGGTCGTCGTCGGCGACGAGGTGGTCGCCGCCGAGTACCGCTACCAGCCCCCCGACGACTGGAGGACCAACGTCGCGAGGGGAGGGAGGGTCGAGCCGGCCAGGCTGAGCAGCGCCGAACGCGAGATAGTGTTAAAGGCGGCGGAGGCCGTGGGCGGCGGCGTGCTGGGGGTGGACGCGATGGAGACCGAAGAGGGGCTGCTGGTCCACGAGGTGAACGGGGGCGTCGAGTTCCACGGCGCCGCGAGGGCCACCGGCGTCGACATAGCCTCCAAGATAATCGAGTACGCGAGGAAGCTCGCCAGGAGGTGAGCGCGCCACGGCCGTCAAGGTCTCTGTGATAGGCGCGTCGGGGTACGTCGGCGGGGAGCTCCTCAGGCTGCTCTCGCGCCACCCCGGCGTGGAGCTGATCGCCGCGCACTCGCGCCAGTACGCGGGTGAGTACGTGCACAGGGTGCACCCCAACCTGAGGGGGGTGCTCACGATGCAGTTCACCGGCGAGGATCCCATCAGGATCGCCTCGAGGTCCGACCTGGTCTTCCTTTCCGTCCCCCACGGGGCATCCGTCAAGGTCACGCCGAAGCTCGTGGAGCTGGGGGTCAGGGTAATCGACATGAGCGCGGACTTCAGGCTGAAGGATCCATCCGCGTACGAGCTCTGGTACCACTACAAGCACCCCTACCCGGACCTGCTCGGCAAGTTCGTGTACGGGCTGGCGGAGCTCCACAGGGAGGAGCTCAGGGGAGCCCGCTACGCGTCGGCGCCCGGGTGCAACGCGGCAGCCGCCATACTGGGCCTCGCGCCGCTGGTGCGCCACGGCCTGATATCGGACGGCACGCTGGTGGTGGACGTGAAGGTCGGCTCATCTGGCGCCGGCGGCAAGCCGTCCCTCGCTACGCACTTCTCGGAGCGCTTCGGCGTCATAAGACCCTACGCTCCCGCGGGCCACAGGCACGTCGCCGAGATAGAGCAGGAGCTGCGCCTGGTATCCGGGCGCGACTACAGGGTGGCCATGAGCGCCCACGCCGTCAACATAGTCCGTGGGATACTAGCCACATCCCACGCCTTCACCGAGCCTGACAGGATGGATCAGGCCGCGATCTGGAGGGCTTACAGGGAGACGTACCGCGGCGAACCCTTCGTGAGGTTCGTGCGCGACAAGAAGGGGGTCTTCAGGTACCCGGATCCCAAGGTGGTGGTGGGCTCCAACTTCGTCGACATAGGGTTCGAGCTGGACCAGCACACGAACAGGATAGTCGTGCTCTCCGCAATAGATAACCTCATGAAGGGGGCCGCGGGGAGCGCCGTGCAGGCGATGAACCTGATGCTCGGCTTCGACGAGAGGACAGCCCTGGACGCGGCCGCGCTTCACCCGATATGAGGTGACCGCCGCTGATAGTCGTCAAGGTGGGCGGCAGCCTCGTCCACGGCGGCTTCCTCGGCGGCATACTGGACGACATCGCGCGCCTTTCGAGGAGCGAGGGGTTGGTGCTGGTCCACGGCGGCGGCGCGGTGGTCACGGAGGTCGCTGAGAAGCTCGGCGTGAAGCAGCAGTTCATCACCTCCCCCACCGGCATAAGGAGCCGCTACACCGACAGGGAGACCGCCGAGGTGTTCGCCATGGTGATGGCCGGCAAGATAAATACGGAGATCGTGGCATCGCTGCGCGCGAGGGGCGTCGACGCCTTCGGCCTGTCGGGCGTCGACGGCGGGCTGATAGTGGCCGAGCGCAAGAAGCGCCTCATAGTGCTCGATGAGAGGGGGAGGAAGCGCGCGATAGACGGGGGCTACACCGGCAGGATAGTACAGGTCAGGGCCGAGGTCCTGAAGGCGCTCCTGGGCGCCGGGTTCACCCCGGTCGTCTCCCCGGTGGCAATCGGGATCGAGAACGAGGTCCTCAACGTGGACGCGGACAGGGCGGCCGCGTACGTCGCGATGGCCCTCGGGGCGGAGAGGCTGGTCATCCTGACGAACGTGCCGGGGCTGCTGGACGAGCGCGGCGAGCTTGTGAGGGAGCTCACGGTCGAGGATGCGAGGGAGCGCATGAAGCGCGTGGGGCCCGGGATGGACAAGAAGCTGCTGGCGGCCACCGAGGCCCTCGACGGCGGCGTGGGCGAGGTGCTGATAGCCGACGGCAGGTCCGGGTCCCCGATAACGGGCGCGCTCGGGGGGGCACCCCACACCGCGATCAGGAGGGGCAGCTGAATGGACCCCGGGCGCGTCGTCGAGGTCGAGGACTCGAGGCTCCTCAGGACGTTCCAGAAGTTCGGCCTCGTCGTGGGGCGCGCGGAGGGCGCCTACCTGTGGGACGCTCAGGGGCGCGCATACCTGGACTTCATGGCCGGGTACGGCGTCGCCATACTGGGGCACGGCAGGAGGGAGGTCACCGAGGCCATCAGGAGGCAGCTGGAGCTCAACGCCATATGCCACGGATCACTCTACAGTCCGGCCAGAGCGGAGTTCCTGGAGGAGCTGTTCAGCTTGGTCCCCGGGAACATGTCGGCGGCGTACATGGCCAGCAGCGGCGCGGAGGCCGTGGAGGCCGCCATCAAGGTGGCTGTGAAGGCCACGGGCCGCTCGCTGCTCATGGCCGCCAAGGGATCCTACCACGGCAAGACGCTCGGGGCGCTCTCGCTGACGTGGGGAGAGAAGTACAGGAAGCCGTTCTCGCAGCTCCTGCCGCGCGTCCACTTCGTCGAGTACGGCGATCCCAAATCGCTCGCGGACGCCCCATTCGAGGAGGCCGCGGCCCTGTTCCTGGAGCCCGTGCAGGGGGAGGGCGGCATAAACCTCCCCGGCCCCGAGTTCATGGCGGAGGCCGAGAGGCGCTGCCGGGCGAGCGGCTGCGTCCTCGTGATCGACGAAATACAGTCGGGCCTCGGGAGGACCGGCAGGATGTGGGCCCACGAGCACTGGGGCGTGAGGCCCGACATCATGACCATCGGCAAGGGAATAGGCGGCGGGATACCCATGGGCGTCACCGTCGTGTCGTCGGAGCTATCCGATGCCCTGAAGCTGGGCGAGCAGACCTCGACGTTCGGGGGGAACCCCCTGGCCTCGGCCGCGGGCGCCGCCGTCCTCAGGGTCCTGAGGGAGGGAAGGCTCTGGGAGAACGCGGAGAGGATGGGATCGAGGTTCCTGCGCGGCCTCGCCCGCATATCGTCCTCGCGCCGCCTGGCGGGCCCCAGCAGGGGTCTCGGCCTCATGGACGCGCTTGACCTCAGGATCAGCGTGGCCGAGGCTGTGCCGGCGCTCATAGCGAACGGCTTCATATCGACTTACTCGGGCCTCAGGACCCTCAGGTTCCTCCCGCCCATCACGGTCGGCGAGGAGGAGGTTGACAGGGCTCTGTCGATAATCGACGATACTTTGCTGAAAATAGAACAGGCTAAGCGCGCGAGTGCCGGCGAAAAGGATTAATCCATCTCCTTGAAAAGTGCGCCGCATGCCGCAAGACGAACTAGATTCCAAACTGATAGGGATACTGAAGGCTGACGCCAGGAAGCCGTTCGTTGAGATAGCCAAGGAGCTCGGCGTTTCGGAGGCCGCGGTCAGGAGGCGCGTCAGGCGGCTCGTGGAGACCGGCGTCATAAGGAGGTTCACCGTGGAGCTCGGGAGAACCGGGGGCGCCAACGCGATAACGCTGGTGGCCGTGGAGCCCGGGGCGCAGATAAAGGCGATAGCGGAGCGCGTGAAGGCGCTGGAGGGCGTCGACCGCGTTTACGAGATAACCGGCCAGTACGATATGGCCGTGTTCGTCGGGGGCGACAGCATAACCGAGGTCAACTCGACGATAGACAAGATACGCTCGATGGAGGGCGTGATCGGCACCAACACGATAATAATACTGAAGGAGGACTGAGAGGCTGGATCAACGGGCGGAGTGGCCCGGCCTCGGGCACTCGATGGACTACAACTCGCAGTCAGTCTCCTCGCTGGAGGGCCGGAGGATCAGCATACTCGACAGCACGCTGCGCGAGGGCGAGCAGGGCGCGGGCGTCTCGTTCACTACGAGGCAGCGCCTGCAGATCGCGTGGATGCTGGATTACTTCGGCGTCGACTCCATAGAGATAAGCCCCGTGATCTCAGCGTCGCACTTCGAGAGCTGCAGCGAGATGGTGAGGGCGGGCCTTGGGGCCCAGATAGTGGCGCACGCGAGGGCCCTTAAGCAGGACATAGACGTCATACTGAAGTGCGATGCCAGCTACGGCGCGATCTACCACTCGGTCTCCGACATACACCTGAAGTACAAGCTGAAGGTGAGCTTCGAGGAGGCGCTCAGCAGGGGCGTCGAGGCCGTCGAGTACGCCAAGTCGCACGGGCTCAGGCTGAGGTTCACCCTGGAGGACGCGAGCCGGACTTCCCCCGGCCGCCTCGTGGAGTACGCCAGGGCCGTGGAGGAGGCGGGGGCCGACCGCATAAGCATACCCGATACCGTCGGCGCCATGACGCCCGGCGGCATGTACAGGCTCGTGAGGACCGTGAGGGACGCTGTCAGGGTTCCGCTGGACGTGCACTGCCACAACGACCTTGGCCTCTCGCTGGCGAACGCGCTCGCCGGGCTGGAGGCGGGGGCTGACCAGGTGCACGCGACGGTCGGCGGCATAGGCGAGAGGTCGGGGATCACCGACCTGGCGCAGCTCGCCGTCACGCTGCACGTGATATACGGGGCCCGCCTGAACGTGAGGATGAACATGCTCAAGGACCTCTACGACCTCGTGTTCGACTACCTGGGCTTCAGGCCCTTCCAGTTCATGCCGCTTCTCGGCGAGAACGCCTACAAGCACAAGGCTGGCACGCACATAGCGGCCGTGCTGAGGAACCCCGCGGCCTACGAGGTGGTGCCCCCGCGCCTGGTGGGCGCCAAGAGAAGGCTGGTCTTCGGCGAGCTCCTGGGGAAGAACGGGGCAGCGTTCTTCCTGAAGCTGATGGGCCTCGAGCCGGACGAGAGGAGCGCGCGGTCGTTCGCGGAAGCCGTGAAGAGGCTGCAGAGGGGCGACCTCTTCGAGCTGGAGATGGATGAGCGCCTCGAGAGGCTCTTCGTGGAGTCCCAGAGGGGCGTGGAGGGGTGACGGATGGTCCGGATCACGATGCTGCACGACGTGATCAGGCTGGAGGAGAAGATGCTGGTCGAGTCCGCCTCCAAGCGCAACGTGGAGGTCAAGATGCTGGACACGCGCGAGCTGAGCCTAGACACGCGCGCCGGTGCGGACGGCCTGGTGGAGGGGGTGGCCTTCCAGCGCAGCGTCAGCTACTACCGTCACCTCCACGCTACGGCGTACCTGGAGTACAGCGGGGTGACCGTGGTCAACGGGCTGCAGACGGTCATCATTGCGGGCAACAAGATGCTGACCACGATGGCGCTCATGAGGAGGGGGGTTCCGACGCCCAGGACGATCGTGACCTTCTCCAAGGAGCGTGCGATGGGCGCGTACGAGTCGCTCGGCGGCAGGGCCGTGCTGAAGCCCGTGCTGGGCAGCTGGGGCAGGCTCGTGGCGCTGCTCGACTCGAGGGCCGCTGCCCAGGCCGTGCTCGAGGACCGCGAGGAGATGGGGCCGATCTACCAGGTGTACTACATGCAGGAGTACGTCAGGAGGCCCCCCAGGGACATCCGCGCGTTCGTCGTCGGCGATCAGGTCGTGGCGGCCATCTACCGCTACCAGCCCCCCGACGACTGGAGGACCAACACCTCCAGGGGAGGGAGGGCCGAGCCGTGCCCGATCACCCGCGAGCTGGAGGACGTGTCCCTGAAGGCGGCGGAGGCCGTGGGCGGCGGCGTGCTGGGGGTGGACGCGATGGAGACCGAAGAGGGGCTGCTGGTCCACGAGGTGAACCATAACCCGGAGTTCAGGAACAGCGTCCGGGTGACCGGCATAGATATTGCCGGCCACATGATAGAGTATGTCGCGGGTCTGGCTAAGAGGTAATAGTCATGAGCATCGAGAACCGCGAGGAGATAAAGTTCCTCATGGACCTGGTCAACATATACTCGCCCTCGGGGCGCGAGGCCAGGATAGCGAGGTACCTCTACGAGAGGCTGACCTCCGACTTCTCCTTCGACGACGTCAAGCTCGACGACGTGGGCAACGTCATAGCGACCTACAGGGGGAAGCGTCCCTCGGTGCTCCTTTGCGGCCACATGGACACCGTGCCCGGCAGGCTGCCCGTGAGGATCGAGGACGGGTACCTCCTGGGGCGCGGGTCCGTGGACGCGAAGGGCTCGTTGGCCGCGATGGTGCTGGCGGCCCACGCCCTGAAGGAGAGCGGGTACGAGGGCGAGATAGTGCTGGCGGCCGTCGTCGACGAGGAGGGCAGGGGCAGCGGTGCCAAGCACCTGGCCAGGAGCGGCCTGAGCGTCGACTACGTGCTGCTGGGGGAGCCGAGCGGCATCCACCAGATAACGGTCGGCTACAAGGGCCGCATCCAGCTCAGGGTGAACGTCGAGACCGAGGGCTTCCACGCGAGCTCGCCCTGGCTGGGCAAGAGCGCGTTCTCGCACTCGCTGGAGATAATAGGCAAGATGCGGGATTACGTGTCGAAGGAGGGCGGGGAGAGCCCGTTCGACTCTCTCACACTGTGCGTCACCATGATGCAGGCGGGCGTGGCCACCAACGTCGCGCCCCCGAACTGCTCGTTCACCCTGGACATCAGGGTGCCCCCGAGGCTGCGCTCCTACAAGGTCGTCAACGACCTCCTATCCCTGGTCAAGGAGTACGTGGAGTCCACGGAGCACGGCGTGGACGTGCAGGTCGTGCCGGAGGAGATAACGGAGGCTTTCCTGGTCGACAAGTCGAACCCGCTCGTGAGCGCCCTCTCGGCGGCGATACGCAAGATAACCGGGAGGAGCGCGCAGCTGGTCAGGAAGACGGGAACCGGGGACATGAACATACTCGGTTTCTCGCTGAGCGTCCCCGCCGCGACGTACGGTCCGGGGGACCCCAAGCTCTCTCACACGAACCACGAGCGCCTCGACCTCAACGAGTACCTCCTGAGCGTGGACGTGCTCAAGGAGTCTCTGCGCCTGCTCTACTCGCGCCACAACAGGCAACCGTGATGGGGTCGGTTCGTCGCGAGCACATCATTCATCAGACTGGGACGGTTTGCCCTCATCCCCCAGCCGCGCTGGGCATCCCATCGCCTTTAACCTTTCCAGGAGCCCGCGCATGGTCCCCGAGGACCGGATGGGCCTCAGGTAGGTTCCCCCCACCCTCGACAGCGAGATCGAGAAGATCACGGCGTCTAGGAGGCGTCCGTGGCGCATCTCGACCCTGGCCACGCAGAGGTCGCCGAGGCGCGTGAAACCTAACCGCACCTCGTGCTCGCCCAGTGCGCCGAGCAGCCAGTTCAGATTGCGCTCTACCTCGGCGAGCGCCTCGTCCTCGCGCCCCTCGCAGCCGGCCACCGCGATGTACCTGACCTTCGCGCCGCGCAATCAGCCGATCACCGCCCTCTCGTAGAGGTACCTGATCGCCCTCCTGTAGTCGCTCCTCGCCCACAGGTCAGGATCTATCAGCCTCAGCGCGCTGTAGAGCGCGCGGGGACCGAGCAGCTCCTCGGGGCGCCTCGCGCCCGATCCCACGAGGAGCGGCGCGTGGTAGTCCAGGGCCAGCTCGAAGAGGTCGCCTATCTCGCGGATGCTCAGCCTGCCCTGGCCCGCGAGCTCCCTGATCTCCGAGAACCTGATCACGATGGCCCTCACCACGTTGGGGCGCTTCCCCAGGAGCTCCCCGAGCGCGTCCAGCCTCAGCGTCCCCAGCCTCACCAGCAGCACCTCGGCTATCCCGTGGCCGAACTCAGCTAGCCCTATCCCGCGGGCGCCATCCGAGTACCTGGCTATCCTGGGAACTCCCTGCGGTGCCATCGCCGCGCCGCACCCGCTGAGGATCCTGGCCAGCGCCAGCTTGAAGCCCAGGATCCTGAGCTTCTCGAGCACCTGCCCGCATCCCTCGCCCAGCTCCACGTACGCATCGACCGGCATCATTCCCGGCTCACCTCGTCCAGCATCCCCAGCACCAGCTCGGCCGCCTCGGCCCTCCCTGAACCGGAGGACAGGACTATCCTGACTGGGTCCTCGCGGCCCATTCTGATCCTGCCGAGGACCAGCCCTTGCTTGTCCAACCTTATGTAGATCCTCCCGCGCTCGTCCGACATCTCTTCCAGCGATCTCCTCACGATGTCCCTCTCAGCCGCGTCCATGCCGCGGAGAACGCTGCGGAGCACGTCTAGCGCCCTCTCGTCCATCAGCGTTGCGCTGAGCACCACGACCGGATTGCCGTGGTGCCCCGTCAGCTGGACGCGCTCGACCTCATCCCGCCTTATGCCCAGGATCCTCTCGAGGCTTCTGCGCACGCCCTCCTCGTCCTCGGTAGCGTGCACGTGCAGGCTGACCTCCAGCCTCAGGCGCCCTCTGGAGCCTCCCCTCAACCTGGGTCACTAGGCCCTGGCTTGCTTTAACCTATCGCGCGCTGCGCCGCGTGGCGCGGCCGAGGCGCCAAATCAGATAAATATCATGCGCGCGGCCTCCCTTCCATGGGGGAGCCGGGGGGCTCGCGGCGGCCTGGAGGGTCTCCGTCCGAAGATGGGCCGCGGGAGTTACGAGAGGCTGGAGCGCGTGGGGAACGCCGAACTGAACGCCTTCATCTCGCGGATTGCCGAGCTCTGCGAGCCCAAATCCATATTCGTGTCCACGGGCAGCCCGGAAGACCTCGAGTACGTCAGGAGGAGGGCTCTGGAGAGCGGCGAGGAAATCCAGCTCAAGCTGCGGGGGCACACCGCGCACTACGACAGCCCGCTCGATCAGGCGAGGGCCCGCGAGGACACGGCCATACTGCTGCCGGGCGGCGCCAGGCTCCCCTTCGTGAACGTGCGGGATCGCGAGCGGGGCCTCGAGGAGGTCCTCTCCCTGCTGAGGCGTGGTGACGATAGCCGCCTCCCTGGAGTCCGAGCGCACCGCGGCCGTGATAGGGAAATCTGGCGCGAGGGAGTTCAATCCCATGGCCAACCTGGACTTCCTGTCGGTCGACCTCGGGGTGTACGTCGCCAACTACCTGAGGTTCGGCGAGGGCCTCAGGGATCCCCCGAGGATCTTTGGCGTGAACTACTTCCTCAGGGACGAGCGCGGCGCGTTTCTCAACAGCAAGGAGGACAAGAGGGTCTGGCTGCGTTGGATGGAGATGAGGGTCAACCGCGAGCTGGCCGCCGTGCGCACCCCCGTGGGCTACCTGCCCAAGTATGATGACCTGAGGGCGCTGTTCTCGGACGTACTCGGGCGGGAGTACAAGCCCCAGGACTACGCGGCGCAGTTCGCGATCAGGACCGCCAAGCTGCTCGAGAAGATCTCGAGGATAAGGGGCATCTACTCCGGGATACCGACGACCCCCAGGAGGTTCTTCGAGGTGCTGGACGATCAGGAGCGGAGGCTCCTGAGGCTCAGGGACGAGCTCGGGGATGTGGCGCCGCCGCAGGCCTTCGAGTGAGCGACCCCAGTGGCAGCCGGCATCATCCCTATAAGCTCGGCCCGGCCAGCTGATGCGTGGCGTGGGCGGGACCGCGATGACGATCTGCCTGGGGATAGAGAGTACCGCGCACACCTTCGGGGCATCGATCGTCGACGACGGAGGCAGGATACTGTCCGACGTCAAGTCAACCTACAGGCCTCCCCCCGGATTCGGCATACACCCCCGCGATGCCTCCAGGCATCACGCGTCGGAGGCCCCCAGGTTGATTCGGGAGGCGCTCTCCTCCGCGTCGCTGGGCATCGGCGACGTGGACTGCATAGCCTACTCGGCCGGGCCCGGCCTCGGGCCAGCCCTCCGCGTGGGGGCGGTCGTCGCCAGGACCCTCTCGGCGTACTACTCGAAGCCGCTGGTCCCGGTGCACCACGCCATCGGTCACCTGGAACTGGGCAGGCTCCTCACAGGGGCAAGCCGCCCAGTGGCCCTCCTCGTATCGGGCGGGCACACCTCCATACTGCTGCCCAAGCTCGGGCGCTGGCGCGTGTTCGGGGAGACCCTGGACATAACCGTGGGGCAGCTTATAGACCAGCTGGGGAGGAGCATGGGACTCCCGAGCCCGGCCGGACCCGAGGTCGAGTCGCTCGCGAGGGGAGGATCGAGCCTCCTCGACCTGCCCTACGTGATAAGGGGGAACGACCTCTCGTTCTCTGGCATGCTGACCGCCGCCAAGCGATACCTGGCCGCCGGCGCGAGGCGGGAGGACGTCGCGTTCAGCCTGCAGGAGACTGCCTTCGCCATGCTGTGCGAGGTCTCCGAGAGGGCGCTCGCGTTCTCCGGCAGCGGGGAGCTAATGGTGGTCGGCGGCGTGGCGGCCAACTCCAGGCTCAGCGAGATGCTGGGATCCGTCGCGCGCCGCCAGGGCGCGAGCCTCAGGGTCGTGCCGCAGCGCTACGCTGGGGACTGCGGCGCTCAGATAGCGTGGACCGGGCTCCTCCACTACAGGCACGGTCTCTCCGTCGAACCCCGGGCCGCCCGGGTGATCCAGAGGTGGAGGCTGGACGAGGTGGTGCTGCCTTGGGTGGAGCGATCGGCGCGACCGAGATCCGCGTGCTGGCCAGGGGCGCGGAGGCCGACATACTGGAGGCCGAGTGGATGGGGATGCGCGTCGTGATCAAGAGGCGCCCGCCCAGGGCTTACCTTAACCCCCAGCTGGATTTCCGCGTGCGCTACCGCCGCACCGTGAGGGAGGCCAGGGCGCTGCACGACGCCAAGTCGGCGGGCGTCCCGACACCCGCGGTCTACTTCGTGGATCCCATGAGGGCAGAGATATTCATGGAGATGGTGGTCGGCCGCCGGCTCAAGGAGCTCCTGGAGGCCGAGCGGCGCGTCGACCTGCTGGGCACGGTCGGCGAGTACCTGGGGATCCTCCATCGCAATGGGATAATCCACGGCGATCCCACGACCTCCAACTTCATACTCTCCGCCGGCAGGCTCTACGCGATAGACTTCGGCCTGTCCCTCAGGTCGAGGTCACCGCGCGACCAGGCCACCGACCTCCACGTGATAAAGGAGGCCCTTGAGAGCTACCACGGGGATCTCCCCGAAGGCGCGCTGGGCCGGCTCCTGGAGGGGTACTCGCGGACATTCGACGGCGCCCGCGAGTCCCTCAGGTGGCTGGGGAGGCTCGAGGCCAGCGGGAGGTACAAGGGGGGTTGAGCGGGGGCGAATCGAGGACGCTGTGCCTGCTCAGCGGGAACCGCCACAAGCTGCTCGAGATGTCCGTGGTGGCGGGCGCCATGGGCTGGAAGCTGGTCCCATGCGAGGGCAGGGCCAAGGTGGAGGTGCAGTCCGACAGCCTGGCGGAGATAGCGTACCTGGCCGCGCGCTCCGCCGGAGTGCCAGGATCGATAGTCGAGGACAGCGGGCTGTTCGTCGCCTCGCTCCGCGGGTTCCCGGGACCCTACTCATCGTACGTGATGTCCACCGTGGGATACCGCGGCCTCCTCAGGCTCCTGGAGGGCTCGGAGGATCGCGGGGCCTACTTCGAGTCCGCGGTCGCGTACACCGATCCGGAGGGGCGCATCAGGGTCTTCACTGGCCGCGTGTACGGGATGATAGCGGAGGAGCCCGCCGGCTCCGGTGGATTCGGCTTCGATCCAGTCTTCATACCAGCCGGCTACTCCAGGACGTTCGCCGAGATGGACCTGCGCGAGAAATCCTGGATATCGCACCGCGGGCTGGCAACGTCCAGGCTGCTCAGGTGGATAGAGGC
The DNA here is from genome assembly GCA_049976725.1 of Conexivisphaera sp. Taxonomy (GTDB): domain Archaea; phylum Thermoproteota; class Nitrososphaeria; order Conexivisphaerales; family Conexivisphaeraceae; genus Conexivisphaera. Next base: position 21,451 of record JBMFHR010000002.1, read on the forward strand.
CTACGGCACGCCGCACAAACCTTAATAAGTAGACCGCATCGCAACAGTCGAGGTTGGCCAGGATCCACTCGCACAAGAGGGGGAAGTCGCACTCCACCAGGCCGCCGGCCCTGAAGTCGACCTCATGGATAACGATGTCCCAGAAGGAGATCGAGGACCTCATAATCAAGCTGGCCCACGAGGGCCTTCCGCCCAGCATAATAGGCGAGAGGCTCCGGGACGAGTACGGGATACCCAGCGTTAAAAAGCTGATAGGCAAGTCGATCGTTGACGTGCTCAGGGACGGCAACGTCGCGCCCCCGCTTCCGGAGGACCTGAACAACCTGCTGAGGAAGGCCCGCAGGATAATGGATCACCTGAGCACGTACCGCTCGGACAGGAAGAGCAAGCACGCGCTCGAGCTCGTTGAGGCCAAGATACACCGCCTCTCCAAGTACTACAAGAGGCTCGGGATCCTCCCCGAGGATTGGCAATATAAGGCAGTTGTCGCACAGCTGGCGTAGCAGCTGTTGACAGTAGGGCGCGATGAGGCCTTCGACAGGCTCCGGAGGGTCGCCGAGAGGGGCGGCACCCTGAGGATAGCGTACGGCTCGGACATCGACAGCGTCTCCGCGGCCGCGATTCTGTTCTCGGAGGCGCTCAGGTTAGGCGCTAGGGCGGTCGCCAGGCCGTACGGGGTCATCCTGGACCTCGCGCGCGTCAGGCACGAGGTATCGGAGGGCGACCTCCTTGTGGCCGTGGGACTGCTGGTGAAGGGCGAGCCCTCGGCCCTGGGGCTGGACGACATGCTCCTCATAGAGCCCGGCGATTACCCCATCATGGAGAATTTCCTGCTGCGCGGCATCCCGGGATCCTCGGCGCTGGCCGCCCTGGAGCTGCTCGGTGACCGCTCGATCCTCCAGACGATCAGGGCCATTGTGGGGCACTACGCCACCAGATGCTACCTGCTCGACCAGGGATGCGGCGACGCCGCCCTGGCGGTTGCATCCAGGGGCGGCGAATTGTTCGCCGCGTCGCCCGAGACCCTCATGCTGGCCCTCAGGAGGCAGGTTCCGCTGGACGCCGCGGTGAGCGCGACGCTTTATCCGAGCATGGCGTCGATCCTCGGCGACAGGCAGGCAGTGGCGGAGTCCCTCAGGGGGGCCGGGGTCTGCGATGAAGCGTGCCCCACGCTCGAGGAGGTGGAGGGCAAGCGCGACCGCATGTCGGCGCTCAGATCGTACCTCTCCAGCGCGCTTCCCCAGGATCTCCTCCCCAGGCTGACCTCCAAGCGCGTCACGCTGCGCCAGGACGCCGGGGTGCTCTCGGATCTCAGCGACCTATCGCTCCTCGAGGAGGCCCTCATGTTCCGGGAGGGGCCGCAGTCATCCCTGGCGGACTCCCTCTCGTCCTATCCCAGGGCGCTCAGGCACGGCCTGAGGTACCTGCTGGAGATCTCCAAGTCCATCCCTCGGATGGCCTCGCAGGCCGCGAAGGGCGCCGCGAAGAGCTCCAGGGCCGTGCTTGTGGAGGACGCCAACGTGCCGGGCCAGGCCGCGGCCGAGGTCTTCGCCAAGTCGGCCGCGTTCACGATGACCGAGGGGGATCAGCTCCTGGTGATCAGGCTCAGATTGGGATCGGGCGGGACGTACGTCGTGGGGGCCAGGCGCAGGGAGCCCCTGGACTCGCTGATATCCGAGGCGGAGGACATGGGCGCCCACCATGTGAGGTGTGGCGCGCTCGTCAGGCTCTGGGTGCCGCAGGAGGAGGACAGGAGGTTCCAGTCGCTCGTATCGTGAGGTCCCGGAAATGGCCAGGGCGAGCGTCAGCGTCTCCGTGGAGCTGGGGTCCCGCGGCGCCGCAGAGTCCCTCCTCGCGGCCCTGACTCCCGACAACGTGGGAGTGCCGGGCTGCATGGAGCTCTCCATGGGGGTGGACTCCACGCGCCTCATAGTATCCGTCTCCTGCGATCTAGAGCGCGCGGACACGCTGGCGTCCACCGTGGGGGAGATCCTGGACCACATCAGGGCCGCGGCCCTCGTCCTCCGCGGCCTGGGAACTCCTGACGGGGCTCGCTCGGGTTAAACATTTATTAACGCTGCCTCTGACCGCTAACCTCGTCGCAGTTGTCGGCCAAGCAGAAGCGCGAGAAGGTCTGGTTGACCGTGTACGCCCCGCCCTACTTCGGCGGCGGCCCCATAGCCACGATACCGACGAGCCGCCCGGAGTCGGCGATCGGCCGCGTCGTCGAGATAACCCTCTACGACCTGCTCAAGCTGGACCCATCCCAGTACGTGATAAAGCTGTACTTCCAGGTGGAGAGGGTCGAGGGCGAGGGCGCGTACACGAGGTACAAGGGGCACGAGTACACCGTGGAATACCTGAACAGCCTCATAAGGCGCGGTACCTCGATGGTCAACTGGATACACGATTACAGGACCAAGGACGGCCTCGACCTGCGCGTTTACACCGTCATGTTCACCCAGTACCGCATAAACACCTCGCGCAAGCACGCGCTGAGGCTCGTGGCGCACGAGGTCCTCCAGTCGCGCATACCGGAGATGACCCTCGCGCAGTACGCGCAGGAGGCAGTGCTCGGGAAGCTGGCGTCCGACGTGTACAACAGGGCCAAGAAGATAGCTGTCCTGAGGCACGTGGGCATCAGGAAGACCAAGCTGCTCACGAAGCTCGAGGAGAGGCCACCGCTGGAGCTGCCCTACCAGACCGGGGAAGGTCCGAGCGCCCCAGCCGCGGCCGAGCAGTGACGCGCTACCTGCGCTGGGCCGCGGCCACTATCTTGATCACGTCGTTGTTCCTCAGCTGGTAGTCCGCCCCGAGCCTCACCCTGCGCTTGGCGTCGACCGCGTACAGGAAGGTCTCGCCCAGCTCCGTGTGGACCCTGTAGGCGAGATCCCTGGCGTTCGATCCCCTGCGGATCAGGTAGGCGTCCGGGAGGACGTGCCCCTCCTTGTCGGTCAGCTTCTCCTCGTTCTCGACCGGGTAGACCACTATCATGTCCAGCAGCTCGAAGACCGCCGCGTTGAGCGACTGCTGGACTCCCGTTCCGCCGTAGACGCTCAGCACGCGCTCCCTGATGTACCTCAGGGCCCTCTCCTGCTCCGGGCTCAGCGCAGCCCCCTCCACCAGCTCGAAGTCGGCGTCCCCGGGCTTGTACCTTATCAGGCCCTGCTTCGCCGCCTTCCTCAGCACGAGCTCCGAAAGAGCCGACGTGGGCACAACCCTGAGCCCCGTCGCGCGCAGCCTCTCCAGGTTCCCGCGCGCCGCCGGCAGGTCTGCCTTGTTTGCCGCTATCAGCATTGGCTTAGCAACGACGCGCAGCTCGTGGACGAACGCGTCCAGGTGATCCGCCCACCCGTGGGGGGCCTTGCCCAGGAGCCCGAGCCTGCCCAGCGCCTCCCTCACGTCCTTGGACGTTATCCCGAGCCCGCTGAGCCTCTTCTCAAGCTCGCCCAGCGCCTCCCGGGAATCCTGCATCCTCGTTATGCGCGGCCAGTCCCTCTCCAGTATCCCGCGCATCCACAGCTCGTACTCCCGCGCCACGAACTCCACGTCGACCAGCGGATCGTGGGAACCCGGCTCCACGATCCTCCCCTCCTCGTCGGTGGATCCCGAGGCGTCCACCACGTGTATTATCACGTCGGCCCTCCTCACGTCGTCCAGGAACTTGTTCCCCAGGCCGAGGCCCCTCGATGCTCCCGGTATCAGGCCCGCCACGTCTATCAGCTTCACCGGTATGTACCTGGTGCCGTCCAGGCAGATGGAGTTCACCGGATCGTCCTTCACCCCGAGCTCCCTGCACACGCAGGGCGACGAGACGTACGCCACCCCCACGTTCGGCTCTATGGTCGTGAACGGATAATTCGCGATCGCCACGTCCACGAGCGTCGCGGCGGAGAAGAACGTCGACTTGCCGCTGTTCGGCTTCCCTATGAGCCCTATCGATACCTGCTCCATCCCACCACACCGCCCGTGCCTAGCTACGTGCCGCGGCTGCGTGGCCCTGCTCTTAAACGCATTCCCTCGGCCGCCGTGTCCGCGCCCGGTGGGGCGTCGCGCGATGACAAAACAAAAATAAGCGTACACGAAGTGTCCAGCGGTTTGACCGCGAGGGTCCTGGTTACGGACGAGGTCGACGAGGCCGGCCTGGAAATGCTCCGCGGGGCTGGCCTCGAGGTGGACTACCGCCCGGGAATAGGGAAGGACGAGCTGCTGAAGATCGTGGAGCAGTACCATGCCCTGATCGTCAGGAGCCGTACCAAGGTGACGAGGGACGTAATAGAGCGCGGCAGGAACCTGGTGGTCATAGGGCGCTCCGGCGTCGGCCTCGACAACATCGACGTTGAGGCAGCGCGCTCCCGCGGCATAGAGGTCGTCAATTCGCCGGAGGCCCTCACCAACTCGACGGCCGAGCTGGCCCTCGGCCTAATGCTGGCCGCCGCAAGGAAGATCGCCTACGCCCATCAGCAGCTGAGCTCCGGGAAGTGGGCCAAGGAGGAGTCAATGGGGTACGAGCTCTACGGCAAGACCCTCGGCATAATAGGCTTCGGCAGGATAGGGCGCAGGCTCGCCGAGCTCGCCAGGTGCCTCGGGATGGACGTCATAGCCTACGACATCGTCAGGCCGCCGGACGACGTGGTCAGGGCACTGGGCGTGAGGCTCGTCAGCCTGGAGGAGCTGTTCACGTCCTCGGACTTCATATCGGTCCACGTGACCCTGACCCCCCAGACAAGGGGCATGATCGGCGAACAGCTCCTCAGCAGGGCCAGGAGGAACGCAATAATAGTGAACACCTCGAGGGGCGAGGTCTTCGACACCGCGGCGCTGGTGAAGGCTCTGGAGTCCGGCTGGATAGCCGGCGCCGCGCTGGACGTCTACGACAAGGAGCCGCCGGATCCCGCGTCGAAGCTGCTCTCCCTGCCGAACGTCGTGCACACACCGCACATAGGCGCGCAGACGTACGAGGCGCAGAGGAAGTCCATAACGATGCTCGCCGAAAAGATAATAAGTATACTCAGGTCGAAGGGGCTAAGCTGACGGGGCATGGGCGTCTACCAGTACATAAGCGAGCAGTGGCACACCCTCTACTCCGAGAGGCCTCAGGAGCTGAAGGAGAGGCTGGTGAAGTGGAGGAGGGAGCCCAGGGTAATCCGCGTGGAGCGCCCCACCCGCCTCGATAAGGCCAGGAAGGTCGGTTACCGCGCGAAGCAGGGGATAATAGTGGTGAGGGCCAGGGTGCCCAAGGGCGGCATGCGCCGCAAGAGGCCGAATTCAGGCAGGCGCCAGAAGGCGCTCGGCACCGTCAAGATAAAGGGGAACTACAGCTCCAGGGAGGTGGCGGAGAGGAGGGCCAAGGAGGCATTCCCGAACATGGAGGTCCTCGGGTCGTACTATCTGGCGGAGGACGGGAGATATTACTGGTACGAGGTCGTGATGGCCGACCCCAACCATCCGGCCGTGCGCGGGGACTCCAAGCTCCGGAGAGCTCTGGGCTCGAGGATCGGTTGATCGGATGACGCGCCCATCCCTTCCGGCGCACGAGATCCTAGTCCTGAGAAGCATCTTCAGGAGCGGCCTGGGTCGCGGGCCGGTCGGCATCGGGCAGCTCTCGGAAGACCTGAGCCTCCCGGCCGACGTGCTGGAGGGCTGGCTGGGCTCGCTGGAGTCCAGGGGGCTCGTTCGCGGGTCCAGTTCCGGGTACGAGCTGAGCGACGCCGGCAGGTCCAGCATAACGGTCGTGCTCACGGGCGGCGTGTTCGACCTGATACACCCGGGCCACGTATACACGCTAGAGAGGGCGAGGGCGCTCGGAGACGTGCTCGTGGTGGTCGTGGCGCGCGACGTCACGGTCCAGAGGAACAAGGGTCGCCCTCCCCTCCACGGCGAGGAGCTCAGGCTCCGCCTGGTCTCGGCGCTGAGGATGGTCGACGTGGCCCTGCTGGGCAGTACCTCCGACATCATGGATACCGTGGAGCTCGTGTCCCCCGACATAATCGCTCTGGGTTACGATCAGATACACAGCGAGGAGGCGCTCCTGAAGGCCGGTTCATCCAGGGGCCTGCGCTTCAGGGTCGTCAGGCTCGACAGCCCCTACCCAGACATAAAGACTAGCTCCATAAGGTCCAAGCTGGGCATCTAGCGGTCATCGCACCTCAGGCGCGCCTCCGTGAGGACCCTCGCCGCGTCGTCCAGCACCACCTTGGCGGTGTCCAGCTTCCTCTTGAGGCCGCCGGCCACGCGGTCGTACACCGCCAAGTGCGCCACCTTGGAATATATATCGTCGGCCGCCCTGAAGATCCTCTCGGCGTCCTCGATCCTGCCCTCGCGGACGCGGTCATATATCAGCCTCCTGCACTCGCCCAGCGCGTCCAGGACGCCCAGGACGTAGGATCTCGGATCGACCCCGAGGTCCCTGGCGCTCCTCAGGTGGTGGCCGAAGGCCAGGTCCCTGAAGGCGCTCGCCTCCACGTACTCCGCCTCGATCGGGATGACGTACCTCACGAGATCACCGGCAGCGGCGTTCCTCATCCCTGAGAGCACGCGGCGCGCCTCCTCCAGCTTCCTCTCGGCCCCCTCCTCGTCGCCCGAGTGAACGCTCGTTATGGCCCTCCTTATCGCCAGCATTGCGTCCCTGCCGTCCTTGAGCAGCGCCTCCCTGGCCTCCTCCAGCCTCCTGAGCTCCGACTCCAGGAACTCGACGCTCTCCGGACCGAGCGCGTCGCCCTGCATCGGCCGGCCACCCGCCGGTCAGAACGTGAGGCTGCGCTCCTCGGCGCCGGAGCCCCTTATGATCAGCACGTCCGCGCCGTCCCCGCTGGCCGTGTCGCGCAGGATCGCCGACCTTATGGAGCGCACGGCCAGGTCCACCGCGCTCTCCGCGTCGAGCCCCTCGCGGTACCCGGATTCTATCACGCTGATGGCGGTCTCCGCCCCCGTCCCGACGGACGCGTACCTGTCGGGTATGACCGAGCCCAGCGGATCCAGCACGTAGATCTCGGGCGCCTCGCCCAGCCCACCCAGTATCACCTGCGTCAGCATGGGGGTCAGCCTCTGCTCGTACAGGATCACGCCCATGAGCTTCGCCACGGACCTGGGGGTGACGGGCCTGAGCTCCTCGACCTCCTTGAGCTTCACGAGCGACTGCACGTACTTCACGAGCACCTGCATGTCCCCTATCATGCCGGCGAATGCTGCTCCCACGCCGTCGGTTATGCGGAACACCTTCTTGCCGCTCCTGCTTATTATGAAGTTGCCGTACGCGAAGCGCTTCTCGGCAGCCAGCACCACGCCGTCCTTGAAGGCTATGCCGACGGCGGTCGCGCCGGGAATCAGGTACTCGTACGCCATACATCAACCGCCACTTCTCCCAATATTAAACGTTCTGCCGTCGCTGGGCGAACATTATTAAGCGCCGGGGGGTGACGCGCAACGTGCGCACCGGCCTCTTCGTCGGCAGGTTCCAGCCGTTTCACAAGGGCCACCTGGAGGCCGTGAGGTACGCGCTGGGGAGGGTCGACAGGCTGGTCGTGGTCATAGGGAGCGCTCAGAGGAACTACGAGCCGCGCAACCCCTTCACCCTCGGGGAGAGGATCGAGATGATATGGCGCGTCCTCAGGGCCGAGGGCCTCCTCGACAGGGTCCTGATGGTGCCCGTGCCCGACGTGGAGAACCACGCCACCTGGGTCAGGTTCGTGGAGACGTCGGTCCCCGTGTTCTCCATCGTCTTCTCGAACGACCCGCTCACGCTGGAGCTCTTCAGGGCGGAGGGGTACGAGGCCGTGGAGGTCCCGCTGCTAAACCGTCCACTCTACATGGCCACCGAGGTGCGCCAGAGGATGGCGAACGGCGGCAACTGGGAGGACCTGGTCCCTCCCCAGGTCGCCGAGTACCTGAGGTCCATCGGCGCGGTGGAGAGGGTCAAGCGCCTGCTCGGCGGGGAGCGAAGCCGTCCCTAAGAACGCTTTTAAGGGCTCCGCTTTGTAGTCGGCGGCGGGAATGCCGGAAAGCGGCTCGTTCTACCCTAGGCACAAGCTGGTCATGCTACCGGGCCCCACGAACGTTCCCGAGAGGATACTTCTGGCGATGGCCAGGCCCATGATAAATCACAGGGGCCCCGAGTTCCACCAGCTGTACGAGGGCATACTCAGGAAGTCCCGCGAGGTCTTCAAGACGAAGGACGGCGAGGTCGTCGTCGTCTCCGCCTCGGGGACCGGCGGCGTCGAGGCCGCGGCCCTCAACGTCGTGAGGCCGCACGATAAGGTGGTCGTGCCGGTCTTCGGCGAGTTCGGCGAGAGGATGGTCGAGCACGTGAAGCGCGCGGGCGGCGACGTAGTGGAGGTGAGGTCCCCCTACGGCACCGCTCCCGAGCCCTCGGAGATCGAGAGGGCGATAAAGTCCGCCGGGAAGGTCAAGGCGCTCTTCGTGGTCTACAACGACACGTCGCCCGGGGTGACCTACAGGTGGCTGAGGGACGTCTCCAGGATCGCCAAGGAGGCGGGTGCCTTCGTGGTCGTCGACGCGATCTCCGTCTTCGGCGGCGACGAGCTACCCCAGGACGAGTGGGGTCTGGACATAGTGATAGCGGGCGCCCAGAAGTGCCTCAGCCTGCCCCCCGGGATAACGCTGCTCTCCGTGAGCAAGGAGCTGAAGGACTACATAACCAAGAATCCTCCCTCCTCGACGATATACTTCGATCTGAGCAAGTACTTCGAGTTCAACAAGAAGCTCGAGATACCCTTCACGCCCGCCATACCGATATTCTACGCGCTCGACGAGTCGCTGAACATGGTGCTGGAGGAGGGGCTCGACAGGAGGATAGAGCGGCACCGTGTGGCCGCCAGGGCCTACTACAAGGCGCTGGAGGCCGTCGGGCTGAAACCGTTCGTGGAACCCCGCGTGAGGTCCAACGTAGTCATAACGGTGGAGTACCCGCCGGGAGTCCAGGACTCGGCCTTCAGGGACCTGCTCGACAGGGAGTTCGGCGTGGTGGTCGCCGGCGGCTTCGGCAGCCTGAGGGGCAAGATATTCAGGATAGGCAACATGGGCGACATCAGTCCGATAAACATCGCGCAGACCCTGATGGGCATAGCCGGCGCGTTCTCCGAGCTGGGCGTCAGGATCGACGCGGCAGCCATGCTGGCGGCCGCGCGCGAGGAGCTCAGGTCGCTCTGATTGGACAACCTTTATAAAATAATCCGGCAACTCACGGCCGGTCGCCTTGGAGAGGGGCTCTCTCGTCTACATTAATTACACTCTTAGGATAAAGGGCGAGGACAAAGTCATCGAGACCACCTACGAGGACGTGGCGAAGCAGGCCGGGGTGCACAATCCCGAGATGAGGTACGAGCCGGTGCTCGTGGCCGTGGGTGAGAGGTGGGTGGTGCCGGGCCTCGACGACGCCCTCCTCGGGATGTCCGAGGGCGAGAAGAGGACGCTCGAGGTTCCGCCCGAGAAGGGGTATGGCCAGAGGGATCCCGCCAAGGTAAAGCTGATACCGCTCAGGAAGTTCGGCGAGGACGCCTCCAGGATCCGCGTCGGTGATCAGGTCGACGTGGACGGCCAGGTGGGCGTGGTCAGCTACGTGGGATCGGGCCGCGTCGCGATCGACTTCAATCACAGGCTGGCCGGGAAGACCCTGGTTTACGACGTCGAGATCGTGAGGCTGCTGAAGGATGCGGGCGAGAAGGTCAAGGCGCTCGTGGCCTACGCGCTCAGGATGCGCGAGAGTGACGTCAGCGTCTCGATAGACGGCAGCTCGGCCACCGTCACGCTCCCGGCGGAGAAGCAGGAGGAGGGATCCCACCTCCTGCGGAGGATCGCGGCCAGCTACGTGTTCAAGTACGTGCCTGAACTGAGGCGCGTGGTGTTCCAGGAGATTTACGAGCGTCCGCCTGAGGAATCTCAGCCCAAGCCCGAGGCCGCCCCCTCGGAATCCGAGGCTGGAAACGCGCGGGCGAGGCGCCAGCGGTCCGAGGGCGAGGCGCCCGGTCCTCAGGCGACCCCGAGTTCGTCCACCAGCGAGCAGGCGTAATCGTAGCTGGGTTTCACCTTGTGCAGTATCGTGTACCTATCCGGCCTCAGGGAGGGGGCCATAACCACCGCCCTGCAGACCTGATCCCTCGACAGTCCGATCTCCCTGAAGGACGTGGGCGCGCCCACGTCTTTCAGCGCCCCGGCCAGGCGCCTCCAGTTAAGCCCGTGCAGCCTGGCCGCGATGAGCGTCGCCACACCCACCTTCTCCCCGTGCAGCCCCGCGCCGGGCGATATGACGTCCAGTGCGTGGCTCACCAGGTGCTCCGCCCCGCTGCAGGGCCTGCTGCTTCCCGCGATGCCGGCTGCCACGCCCGCGCTTATGAGAGCCTCCACCAGGACCCTGACGCCATCGGCGTCCATCCTCCCTATGCGCCTCCTGTTCGATATCGCGACCCTCGCGCTGAGCAGCGCCAGATGCGCCGCGTACTCACCGTAGTACTCGCCGCGCTCCACCTTGGCCAGCTTCCAGTCGCGAGTCGCCGTCACCTTCGCCAGCAGGTCCCCGAATCCGCTCCTGGACAGCCTCCCGGGTGACGAGGCGATGGCCGATATATCGGCCACTATCGCCTTCGGGGGGGACACCATCTCGCTGTAGGGGACGTCCGATCCCCTGAGCGACGCCATGGGGCTGGCTATTCCGTCATGCGCCGCGCTGGTGGGGACGCTCACGAACCACGCGCCGGCCAAGTGTGCCGCGTACTTGGCGACGTCTATGGGCTTCCCTCCCCCGAGCCCCACTATAACGTCGAACTCCCTGCCGGCCTCCGCGGCCCTCCTGGCCTCCTCCTTCGTCGGCGCGTCCACCGTCAGGACCTCGAACCTTATCCCGCTCCTCTCCAATCCCCTCCCCACGGCTCCCCCGAAGGCGCTCCAGACGTGGGGGCCGGTGACCACGAGCGCGCTCCTCGCGCTTCCGACCTCCAGTATCTCGCTCCCTATCTTGTCCAGCAGGCCCGTGCCGATCACGACGCGCTCGGGCAGCCTCATCAGGTGCCGGCTCCCTCCGGTCGACAACGGGCGACATCGCCGCGCGCGTTCCGAATTAAGCTTTAGCCGGGGCTCCCGCGGCCGGTCGCACCTGAAACAATCCTTATTAATACCCCCAATGAGAGCGTCACCCGGTTTCTGAGGAGGTAGTAGCATTGCTTCCCAGCATTGGGAGGGGCATGAACGGCGTCGCAGCCAGGACCACGGGCACCACCACGGTCGGGCTCGTCTTCAGCGGCGGGGTGGTGCTCGCGACCGACAGGAGGGTGACGATGGGGTACTTCATAGCGCATCGCCAGGGCAGGAAGATCTACCAGATAGACGATCACTTGGGGGTGACGATCTCGGGGGTGGTGGCCGACGCGCAGGCCGTCATAGACGTCCTCAGGTACGCCTCGAGGTACTACAGGGTGGAGCACGGCCGCCCCATGCCGGTCAGGTCCGCGGCCTCGATGGCGGCAAACCTGTTCTTCTCCTACAGGCTCTTCCCACTCATCGCCGACGTGCTCGTGGGCGGCTTCGATGGTTCCCCCGGGCTCTACAACATAGATTTCTTCGGGGCGGTGAGCAGCGAGAGGTACGTCTCGACCGGGAGCGGCTCCCCGGTGGCCTACGGGGTGCTGGAGTCGGGCTACCGCGACGGCCTCTCCGAGGACGAAGCCGTCTCGCTGGCCGTGAAGGCCGTCCACTACGCCATGAAGCGCGACTCGGCATCGGGCGACGGGATAGACGCGGTGATCGTGGACGCGCGCGGGTACAGGGAAGTGGATCCCGAGGTTAAGAGCCGCATAGTGTCCTCGCTAGAATGAGGGGCGTCGGGGCTCAGGCATGAACCAGTCACTGGGAGGCAGCAGGGCACTAGTCGCCAAGATCCTGTCGGAGCTGAGGCCGGAGGCCAAGGTCTCCAGGATAGAGTACGAGGGTCCCAGGATCGCCATCTACACGGACAATCCCAGGTACTTCGTGGACAACGGCAACGTGATAGGGCAGCTCGTGGTCGAGCTGCGCAAGCGGATAATCGTGAAGGCATCCGAGTCCGTCAGGAAGCCGCCCGAGGAGGTCAGGGACTACATAATATCCGTCGCACCCAGGGACGCCGGCGTCAACAGGGTTTTCTTCGACAGCGTGATGGGCGAGGTACTCGTCGAGGCCTCCAACGCCAGGCTGCTGCAGATTCCTGAGCTGTCGGAGCAGGAGTTCTTCGCGAGGACCGGCTGGAAGATCAGGATCAGGCAGTCGTCGCCCATATCCTCCCCGGCGGTCGAGCAGGTGTACTACGCGTTGACCGACAGCGACGAGCGCATGACTTTCCTCCGCAGGACGGGCGAGCGCATATTCCGCGATCGCGTGTACCCTCGCTCCGAGGTCGTCCTCACGGTGCTGGGCGGCGCGCGCGAGGTGGGCAGGTCGTGCCTCCTGGTCTCCACCCCGGAGAGCAGGATCCTGATGGACTGCGGGGTGCATCCCGGCGCCAGGGGCCCGCTGAACTCCTACCCGAGGTTGGACTGGCTCGACCTGTCGGTCGACGACATAGACGCAGTGGTCATATCCCACGCCCACCTGGATCACGTCGGGTTCCTGCCGGTCCTCTTCAAGCACGGTTACAGGGGTCCCGTCTACATGACGGAGCCGACCCTCGCCCTCTCCACGCTCCTGCTCATGGACGCCCTCAAGGTCGCCCAGTCGGAGGGCAAGTCCGCGCCTTACAGCGGCGACGACCTGAGGACGATGATAGCTCACACGATAACCCTGCCCTACAACCTGGTGACCGACATAACGCCCGACGTGAAGCTGACGCTCTACAACGCCGGCCACATACTGGGATCCGCGATAGTGCACCTGCACGTCGGCGATGGCGCGCACAACGTGGTCTACACCGGCGACTTCAAGTTCGATAACACACGCCTCTTCCAGGCCGCGTTCTTCAACTTCGTGCGCGCTGAGACGCTCGTCATGGAGAGCACGTACGGCTCGAGATCGGACGTGATGCCGCCCCGCGCGGAGACAGAGCAGGCCTTCGCCTCGTCGCTCAGGCAGACCCTCGAGGGCGGCGGCAAGGTCCTGATTCCCGTGCCCGCGGTCGGAAGGGCCCAGGAGATAATGCTGGTGATAAACGACTTGGTGAGGAGCGGCGCCGTGCCGGAGGTCCCGGTCTACCTCGAGGGCATGCTGAAGGAGGCGACCGGGATACACCTCCTGTACCCGGACTACATGTCGCCCTCGCTCAGGTCGGAGATCAAGGAGAACGGCGCCAATCCGTTCCTCGAGGAGTGGTACACGATAGTCGACAGCCCCAAGAGAAGGTCCGAGATCGTTCAGGAGCGCTCGCCCTCGATAATACTGGCAACATCCGGAATGCTGGAGGGTGGGCCCTCGGTCTACTACTTCTCCGAGCTGGCCGAGAACCCCGCCAACAAGATCCTGTTCGTCTCCTACCAGGTGTCGGGCACCACGGGGCGCCGCGTGCTGGATAGCCCCTCCAGGGAGGTCAGCCTGTTCGATCCATCGAGCGGCAGGATGCGCATAATCCACGTGAATGCCGCCGTGGACCGCATAGAGGGCTTCAGCGGGCACAGCGACTTTAACCAGCTGACTAGGTACGTGTCGAGGCTCCAGAGGAAGGTCAGGAGGATCGTCGTGGTCCACGGCGAGCACAGGAAGTCGGAGGAGCTCGCGCATTATCTGCAGCAGCAGATGAAGGTCAACGCATACGCGCCTCAGCTGCTGGACTCGCTGAGGCTCTACTGAATCACGCGGGACCGCTCAGGGGCCCATCTCGCGCCATATCCTGACGCCGGGCGGCGTGAGGACTATCCTGTCCTCCCCGAGCCTCGCCATGTCACCGCCCATTGATATAACATACTCATATATCTGATTTATAACTTTAATAGTTATTTCGCGTCCCTTCTCCAGGAGGGGCGTTATCCTGAGTATCACTATGAAGTTATTCCTCACGTCCTCCTTGACCTTCCTCACGTCCTCCTCGCTCCTGATCGAGTAGCTGGTGACGTAGTACAGTACCCTCTGTTCCTCCGCGTGCTTCCCCTCCGTCCCGCTCATCTTATGGGCCTGATCGGCGCCGGGTTGTTATATTAGTTTTGTCATTTATAATATTATATTCAACTATTTGATTAATTTGTTTATGAACCTCTGGGTCTCCTCGTCGCGCAGCAGCTCCCACGCCTCGTCCCTCAGGTGGTGCACGTTCCTCACAACCTGCCCCCTGGACATCCCCCGGAGCTCCTCGGAGGCCACCAACGCTATCCCGACGGCTATCGGCTTCCTGTAGGTTCCCTCCCTCACCACCACGACCTCGTCGCGCCCGAACTCTGAGTACTCCACGATCCCGGGCCTCATGATGTTGGCGCCGTTCACCACGTGCCTGATGGCGCCCTCGTCGACCACCACGTATCCCCTCACGCGGGACACGGAGTCGGCGTCCACCAGCGCCGGCACGTACGCGTTGCTACCCGGCACCCTGAGCAGCAGCGCACCCTCCCTCGTCACGACGACCGCGACCTTCCCCGAGCTCAGTTCGGCTAGCGGCGTCAGCTCGCGCCCCAGCGCGCGGGAGATGGCCTCGGAGACCTCGCGCGCCTCCCGCTTCGAGAAGTACCTGAGCTTGAGTTCCGGCACGTGCTCACGCGGGGTCCCTCGGTTTATAAATTAGAGGCCGCCTGTGCGGCGGCTGCCCGCGGCGAAACCTAAATATGGGGCTGAGCTTCCCGTCCGTCGATATGTCGGATGCCGACGTCACCCTCAACGTCCTGCAGGGCAGCATCGGGAGGACTGTCCTCATAAAGCTGAAGGGCGGGCGCACGATACGCGGGACCCTGCGGGGGTACGATCACCACATGAACCTGCTGCTCGAGGGATCCGAGGAGCTCAGGGACGACGGCACGTCCAGCAAGCTGGGCATCATAGTCATACGCGGCGATAACGTGGTCCTGATATCGCCGCCGGCCGATTGATGCCGGGCGCCGTCCTCACGTTTAAATTCACCCCGGTTCCCGGGGGCAAGGTTGGTGGTGCGGCTTGAAGGGCACGCCCTCGCGCGGCAGGCACAGCAGGCACGTGGTCCACATAGTGTGCAGGAGGTGCGGCCACAAGTCCTACAACGTGAAGAAGAAGCGCTGCGCTTACTGCGGGTATCCCGATCCCAAGTGGCGGCGCTACGCCTGGGCCGCGCGCTGAGCCCATCGTTCTCGGTCTATGGCAACCAGCGACTCGACGCGGTAGCCCCGCAGCTTCTCCCTGCCGTTAAGGTACCTCAGCTCGACCAGGAAGCCGATCCCGGCGACGACTCCGCCCACCTCCTCCACGAGCTTGGCCGCGGCGCTCGCGGTGCCCCCCGTGGCCAGGAGGTCGTCTACCACGATCACCCTCTGGCCCCTCGATATCGCATCCTCGTGGATCTCTATTGACTCGGAGCCGTACTCGAGCTGGTACGACTTGGACCTCTTCCTCCAGGGGAGCTTGCCGGGCTTCCTCAGGGGCACGAAGCCCGTGCCCAGGGCCAGGGCGATGGGCGCCCCCACTATGAATCCCCTGGCCTCTATGCCCGCGACCACGTCAGCCCCCAGGTCGCGCAGGCGATCTGCCAGCCCGTTGACGGCGGTCCTGAAGGCCACCGCGTCCCTGAAGAGCGGCGTCAGATCCCTGAAGATGACGCCCTTGACGGGATAGTCCGGGATATCCCTTATGTAATTCCTGAGGAAGGTCGACGGATCGCTCAACCCCTCCCCGACGCGCCGATTCATTATAAAAGCTATTTGCCCGCGGAGCCCGGTCCGGGCGCCCCGGGATCCGGGCCAATTCCCGGAGGCGCCGCGTGACCCGAGGAGACGGAGCTTGGCGCGCGGATCCACAGGCTCGCGGGCCGGGTAAGGATAAAATATCCCACGCGAGACCTCCGGAGCGGGCCCGTAGCTCAGCTTGGCAGAGCGTTCGAGCCGGCGCCCGGCCGACGCCGGCGGCGAGGCTGATAACCGAAAGGCCGTGGGTTCGAATCCCACCGGGCCCACGCAAATCTTATAACCATAGGACCTCAGGGAGGCACCCCGTCAGAGGGGGGAGGGCCTATCGGGCACAGAAAGCAACACGCACCCAGGAGAGGCTCGCTGGCGTTCATGCCGAGGTCCAGGGCGGCGGGTCTGCTGCCCAGGATCCGCACGTGGCCCCAGCTGCCCGCCAGCGATAAGCCACGGCTACTCGGCACCGTGGCTTACAAGGCTGGGATGACGCACGTGATCATGCTGGACGATCGGCAGACCGTGCCGAACGCTGGCAAGCCGCTGTTCTCCGCCGTCACGGCCCTGGCGGCTCCCCCCCTGTACGTGGTGGGACTCAGGCTCTACGGCTACAGGGACGGCTACCGCTACGTTCTGGGCGACGCGCTCAACTACGCCGACGGCCGCGTCTTCGGGGGCAGGCCCAAGAATTACAGGCCGCTCGAGTCCGCCCTCAAGGACCTGGGATCGGTCCTGGACTCGGCCGTGGAGGTCAGGGCGATAGCCTACAGCATACCCAGGGACGTCGGCCTCCCCCAGAGGAGGCCCTTCGTGATGGAGGTCGCGGTCGGGGGAGGCGACCTGAAGCAGCGCTTCGAGTACGTCTCGGGCCTCATAGGGGGCAGCGTCCAAGTGGACGATCTGGTGAAGCCCGGCGCCTTCGTGGACGTCATATCGGTCAGCAAGGGGAAGGGGTTCCAGGGGCCCGTCAAGAGGTTCGGCATAAAGCGCAAGCAGCACAAGTCCAGGAAGAGCGTGAGGGAGCCTGGGACCCTTGGCCCGTGGCATCCGGCGGCCGTCATGCGCAGCGTGCCCATGGCCGGCCAGACGGGATTCCACCAGAGGGTCGAGTACAACAAGAGGATCATCGCGATCGGCGACGAGTCCGAGGTCCCGGTGACGCCGCCCGGCGGGTTCCCGCACTTCGGCGTCATCCGCGGCAAGTACGTCCTGCTCAGCGGGTCGGTGCCGGGCCCCGCCAAGAGGCCCGTGATCCTGAGGTATCCGCTCAGGCCGCCGGCCGCGCGGCTGGGGGCCCCCACCGTGGTCTACGTGGACAGCACTGGAGGCGCCAGGCCTTGAGCCGCAGCGTGCCCCTCTACTCGGTGAACGGCGAGATTGTCGGCAAGGTGGAGCTGCCGCGCATCTTCGACGTGCCCGTGAGGCGCGACCTGATAAGCAGGGCTTTCTGGGCGGAGTTCACGCACGGCCTTCAGCCCCAGGGCAGGGACCCCATGGCCGGCAAGCGCACTTCAGCCGAGTCGTTCGGCGTGGGGCTGGGAATAGCCAGGCTCGCCAGGGTGAAGGGCAGGGGGTACCCGAGGGCGGGCCAGGCAGCCGGCGTCGCGGGTGTCGTCAAGGGCAGGGCCGCGCACCCCCCCAGGGTCGACAAGGTGGTCTACAAGCGCATTAACGTCAAGGAGCGCAGGCTGGCCACCGCCTCGGCGATAGCGGCGTCCTCGCGCGTGGAGCTCGTCAGGGCGAGGGGCCACGTGGTGCCGGAGTCGCTGGAGCTGCCGGTGGTCGTCTCGAACGACATAGAGTCCCTGTCGAGGGCGAGGGACCTCAGGGCGCTGCTAGACCGGCTGGGGATCTGGCCCGACGTGGAGAGGGCCGCGAGCCGCAGCCTGAGGGCCGGCAAGGCGAGGTGGAGGGGGAGGCCGCGCAGCGTGGGGAAGGGGCCGCTCATCGTGGTCTCTGAGGACAGGGGAATATCGAGGGCGGCCGGCAACATACCCGGGATCGATGTCGTGCTGGCGAAGGACGTCTCCGTGCTCGACCTGGCGCCCGGGGGGCACCCGGGCAGGCTGACCATCTGGAGCGAGGGGGCGCTCAGGTCGCTGCCCAGAGCGTTGGAGGAGGTGGCGGGTAGTGGATCGTGAGAGGGCCTTCAGGATCATCAGGACGCCGCTGGTGACCGAGAAGACTTACCTGCTGATGGAGAGGGAGAACAAGCTGACGTTCCTGGTGGACCGCCGCGCCACGAAGAGCGACGTGAAGGACGCCGTGGAGGTCCTCTTCGGCGTGAAGGTCGTCAAGGTGAACGTGCTGAACGCGCCGGAGGGCAAGAAGGCCTACGTGAAGCTGTCGCCCGAGTACAAGGCGCTGGACGTAGTGTCTAAATTGGGCCTCGTGTAGGTGGTCGGCATGGGAAAGAGGATACTCGTGCAGCGCCGCGGTCGCGGGGGCTCCCAGTTCAGGGCCCGCAAGGTCGGGAAGATAGCGCCCGCGGCGTACCCCGCCCTCCCGCTGGACGAGACCCATCAGGGATTGGTGGAGGACCTGGTCCACGAGCGCGGCCGCCAGGCCCCGCTGGCGCGCATAAGGTTCGACAACGGGACCGTCGCGTACCTGCCGGCCGTCGTGGGCCTCGAGAGGGGCGCAATCGTGCACATCGGACCCGACGCGCCCCTCGCCAACGGCAACGTGCTGCCGCTCTGGAGGATCCCCGAGGGAACGCTCGTGTCGAACCTGGAGATCGTTGCGGGCGATGGCGGGAAGCTGGTCCGCGCTCCTGGCGCCTCCGCCGTCGTCCTGACGCAGGCGCAGGACTCAGTCCTGGTGAAGCTGCCCTCGGGTAGGACTGTGGAGCTCGATAGGCGCTCCCGCGCGACGCTCGGCGTGGTCGCCGGCGGCGGCAAGGGCGAGAAGCCGCTCCTGAAGGCCGGAAACAAGTGGTACCTGATGCGCGCCAGGGGCAGGAAATATCCGCTCGTGAGGGGAGTCGCCATGACCACCGTGTACCATCCATTCGGCGGCGGCAGGCACCAGCATCCGGGTCATCCGACGACCGTGCCCAGGAACGCTCCGCCGGGCGCCAAGGTGGGCAACATAGCCGCCAGGAAGACCGGCAGGGGCGGCGTGCGCGGCAAGTGATCGCCCGCTAAATTTTAATACCCTCATGCCGCCGATCGGGCCCGTATGCCGAAGGAATTCAGGTACAGGGGCTACACGCTCGACCAGCTGATGAATATGCCGCTGGACCAGGTAATACAGATGCTGCCCTCGCGCGCCAGGCGGAGCCTCAACAGGGGCCTGAGCGCCCCCAAGAGGAAGCTCCTGGAGAAGCTCAGGTCCAGCGGCGACGGCAAGCCGATCAAGACGCACCTCAGGGACATGGTGATACTGCCGTTCATGGTCGGCAGGACGATTCAGGTCTACAACGGGAAGGAGTACGTGTCCGTGGAGATCAAGCCCGAGATGATAGGGCACTTCCTGGGGGAGTACGTTCAGACGTGCAAGCGCGTGGTACACGGCGAGCCCGGCATAGGCGCCACCAGGAGCTCGCTCTACGTGCCGCTCAAGTGAGCTCACTCGTCGCGCTTCCTCATCGCGTCCATCAGCGGCACGAACCTTCCGTCCTGCTCCACGTACACCCTCGTCTCCAGCCTCACGTCGAGCCCCAGCTGCCTGAACAGCCAGAGGAGCTGCCTGCCGGTTATCTTGCCGGATATGGCGCCGCGCCGCACGAGCTCGGCGAGCCTCCCGACGATCCTGCGGGCGTCCTCCGGGTACTGGGAGAGCGCCGCCTCGAGGACCTCGTCGCCCCTGTCCACGAGCACCTCGCGGACTACCTCCACGGGATCCCTCCTCTGCTCGGCCTCCGTCCCGCCTACCTCCCTGCGCGCCGCCATCGCCAGCAGCTCGCGCCTCTTCCTCGCGAGTATCATCTCGAGCTCAGGATCGTCGCTCATGGCCGGAAGTACGATCACCCACCGTTTAATAAGATTGATCCATCAATTTCGAACCGCGTCGAGGCGGCGCGATCTGGTGATCGGTCCCGCCGGGCGCTCCTGGGCACGCCGCGGGCGTCCGGCGTGGTCCAGGGCCCGGCCCGCCACCACCCTCACCGCGCATTTTCACGTCCCTTTCACGCTGAAAACGGGCGGAACCATTATTTGTCGGCGCCGCGGGCCACGTCCCGTTGAGGCTCTGGATAGCGGTTCCGTCCTCGCTGGTGGAGGATGCTGCCTCGAAGGACGAGAGGACCAGGAAGGTGGGGCTCGTGGCCAGGGCGGCGGCCATCTTCAGGGCGGAGAAGGTCTTCGTGTTCAGGGATCCGCTGAGCGAGAGGCCGCACGACGCGGATTTCATAGCCAGGGTTCTCGAGTACGCCGCCACACCGCCCTACCTGCGAAGGAAGCTTTTCCCGATAGCCGAGGACCTCGAGAAGGTCGGGCTGCTGCATCCCCTCGGCATACCGCCGCACAGGCGCTCCAGGGAGCTCAGGCCCGGCGAGGTCAGGGAGGGAGTCCTGGAGCTCGTGGGCGGCAGGCTCTACGCCGACGTCGGCGTAGGGAGGCTCATCGAGTACGTCGGCCGCGGGCAGGCCGGGCACAGGGTCACCGTGACCGTCAGGGAGAGGAACGGCGACTACTACTGCGAGGAGTCGTCGCCCAGCGAGTACTGGGGGTTCAGCGTGAGCGTGGTGGACGTGCTGCCCAAGCTCGTGAGGTCGGCGCGCCCCTCCCACTTCGTGGTCACGTCGAGGCTGGGAATCCCCCTCAGCGAGGCCTGGGACCGCGTGGCGGGGATCGCCTCGTCGGACGGGACGGTCCTCGTGGCATTCGGTTCCCGCAGAGGGCTCCTCGAGATGCACGAGCGGAGGGAGTACGAGTCGCTGGGGGCGCTCATCGCCAACTTCATTCCCGGGCAGGGCGTCGAGACCGTGAGGACTGAGGAGGCAATGATCGCCGTGCTGGCCATCCTGAACGCGCTGGCCGCCGCGGCACCGCGGAGGGTGCCTCCCGGCGCCTGAGGGTCGGGGGATGGGATCCCGGCGCGCCGCATCGGAAAGGTATTTTAACGGCATCCCCCCGGGGCGCCCCTATAACGAGTGAGCTGGCATGCCGAGGTTCGACTACAGCTTCCAGGGGTACAATCCGGTCGTGCACGTACGGGCCAGTCTGCGCGAGGTCGACGTGAGTCCCAAGGAGGCGCGCGAGGTCTGCGCCGCCATAAGGGGGCTGCCCATCGGCAGGGCAAAGTCGCTCCTCAACGACGTCCTCGAGATGAGGCGGCCGGTGCCCTTCAGGAGGCATCACGGGAAGGTCGGGCACAAGTCGGGCCTCCAGGGCTTCTACGCTGGCCGCTACCCCGTCAAGGTCGCCAAGGCCGTCCTGAAGCTGCTGGAGAGCCTGGAGGCCAACGCCGAGTACAGGGGCCTGGATCCCGGCCGGCTCAAGCTGGTGCACGCGGCCGCGTACCCCGGCCGCCGGCTCAAGAGGTACATGCCCAGGGCGTTCGGCCGCGCCTCGCCCAAGGACAAGGTGCTGGTCCACATAGAGGTAGTGGGGGCTGAGGCCTGATGTCCTACAAGGCCATGCTCGACAGGAAGGAGCTCGAGGTGGAGCTGGACGAATACCTGTCCTCCAAGCTCAGGGACGCCGGCTACGGGGGAATGACCCTCGAGAAGACCCCCCTGAGCTACAAGCTGACGATATTCGCCCTCAGGCCGGGCCTCGTGATAGGCCACAGGGGCACCGGCATAAGGGCGCTGACGGACGAGCTGTCCAAGAAGTTCCACCTGGAGAACCTGGCCCTGAGCGTGAGCGAGGTGACTACCCCTGAGCTCAACCCCCGCATAATGGCATCCCGCATCGTCCAGATGGTCGAGAGGGGGATCCCCTTCAGGAGGGCCGCAACCAACGCGCTCAACGCGATCATGGAGAGAGGCGCTCTGGGCTGCGAGATAACGGTCGCCGGCAAGCTGAGGACCGAGAGGTCGCACGTGGAGAAGTTCAGGGCCGGCGTCGTGCCCAAGAGTGGGCACCCGGCGGACGTCGCCGTCAGGGAGGCCAGGGTCAGCGTGACCCTCAAGCTCGGGACCTACGGCATAAAGGTCAGGATCGTGGATCCCGCGCGCCTCAGGCCCCCCATCGTGATAAGGGAGCAGGCGGCCGCCGGACAGCAGGGAGGTGGGCAGAGCTGACGCTCAAGCCCTCGGAGCTCAGGAAGATGAGCGACGATGAGCTCAGGGAGAAGCTCCTGGAGCTGAGGAGCGAGCTGATGCGCCTCCGGGCCATGTCGGAGAGGGGCACGATAGGCAAGGAGTCCGGCGTCGTCAGGGAGGTGCGGAGGGACATAGCGCGCATCCTGACCATCCTCAGGGAGAGGGGTGTCAAGGCATGAGGTGGCCGAGGCCCAAGGTCCCGCGCGAGGTCGCGCGCTCCCTGATTCCCGGCGCTCGGCTCGAGGTGCTGGAACCCTTCCGCAGGCCTGGCGAGCTCGTCGTCGAGACGAAAAATATGGTGCTGCTCGACGTGGGGGGAAAGATAATTAAAGTGCCCAAGGAGGGTTCTGTGTTCATGCTCGACGGCAGGCACGCGGTACCAGGGTCGGCGCTCGTCGGCAATCCGGCTGAGAGGCTGGTGAGGGCGAGTTGAGCGCGAGGCCGGCCAGGAACATTGGGATACCGTGGATCAAGCCGCCCAGCAGGTCGTGCGACGACGACAGGTGTCCGTGGCACGGCTCGCTGCCCGTCAGGGGGAGGCTCATGGAGGCGAGCGTCGCCAGGCTCAGGGCCCGCCGCATGGTGGTCGTGGAGCGCGTCTACTACCATTACAGGCCCAAGTACATGAGGTACGAGAGGAGGAGGAGCAGGTTGCACGCGTACGTGCCGCCCTGCGTGGACGTCAAGGAGGGCGATACAGTGATCATAGGTGAGACGAGGCCTCTGGGCAAGTCGGTCGCGTTCGTCGTCCTGGGCAAGTCGGGGGGTGGCTCCTAGATGCCGAAGAGAGGGGGAGGCACGGCGGGAGCTGCGGAGTGGATCCCGCGCACCTCGAGGGGCGTGCCCGTCAACTCGTCCGTCACTTGCGCCGACAACAGCGGCGCCAAGGAGCTCAGGGTGATCCAAGTCGTGGGGCACAAGGGGAGGCTGAGGCGCAGGCCGGCGGCGACCGTCGGGGACAAGCTGGTCGTCGTCGTGCGCAGGGGGCCTCCGGAGATGAAGAAGCAGATATTCTTCGCCGTGCTGATCAGGCAGCGTTACCCCTTCAGGAGGCCATCCGGCCTCAGGATATCGTTCGAGGACAACGCGGCCGTGCTCATAACGCCGGAGGGCGACGTGAAGGGGACGGACATAAGGGGCCCCGTGGCCGCGGAGGCGGCCGAGCGCTGGCCCAGGATAGCCAGCATCGCCTCGAGCATAATATAGGTGGGTGAGGTAGCTTGGGACGCGGCTCTGGTTCCGGTGCTGACGTCAGGCGCGCGCTGAGCGCGCACCTAGCGGACGACCTCGCCGAGGAGTACGGGCTGAGGTCGATCCGCGTGAGGGTGGGCGACGTGGTCAAGGTCGTGAGGGGCTCCTACAGGGGGGTCGAGGGCAAGGTCCTGAGAGTGTACCCCGAGGAGGGGCGCCTGGCGGTGGAGGGCCTCACCAGGCAGAACTCCAGGGGGGAGAACGTGCCGGTCAAGGTCCACGCATCGAAGGTGATCGTCACGAAGCTCAATCTCGACGATAAAATTAGAAGGGAGCGCCTAGAGTCGCTGAAGTCCAAGAAGGCGGAGGGCGAGGCGCATGGCTAGGATGGGCCACACCAAGGTCCAGAAGAGGCTCTCGGCGCCGCGCGTCTACGCGGTGCCCAGGAAGCCGCGCCACGGGAGGTTCGTGACCAGGACGGGGCCGGGGCCGCACCCCAGGTCCCTGAGCCTGGATCCAGTGACCCTCCTCAGGGACTACCTGGGGCTCGTGAGGAACGCGCGCGAGGCCCTCTACGTCCTGAGGAACCGCTACCTCCTGGTCGACGGCGTGGCGAGGACGGACAAGTCCTTCCCGATAGGTCTGATGGACGTGGTCGAGGTGCCGAGGGAGGGCAGATCGTTCAGGATGGTCCCGGCGGTCGGGAGGCTCCTCTATCCGGCCCCGATCCCCGAGTCCGAGAAGGGGCTCAAGATCTCGGTGATAAAGTCCAAGGTCACCGTCAGGGGAGGGCGCATCCAGCTGGGGACCCACGACGGCAGGAGCTTCCTCGTGGACGACCCCGGTTCCTACCGCATCGGGGACAGCCTGCTCATACGCGTGCCCAGCCAGGAGGTGGTCGCGCGCATACCGCTCGACGAGGGCTCGACCGCGCTCGTCGTAGGCGGGGAGAGGCTCTCGGCGCTCGGCAAGGTCGTGAGGGTGATACCCGGGTCCTTCAACGTCAGGCCCGCCGTGGAGCTGGACCTGGAGGGCAGGAGGGTCCTGGTGCCCAAGGACATGGTCATGCCGGTGGGCTTCCCCGAGCCCCCGATAACCGTGAGGTGGGTAGAATGAGCGGGCCGGAGGCATCAGTCGTTCAGCAGCCCGAGCAGCCGGCTCCCGCCGAGAACCCCATGAGGGCGATCAGGCTGGACAAGGTCGTGCTCAACATAGGGGTCGGCACCTCCGGCGAGAGGCTCGAGAAGGCCTCGAGGCTGCTGGAGCAGCTCACGGGCCAGTCGCCCTCCGTCAGGACGGCCAGGAAGACCATAAGGGGCTTCGGGATCCACAGGGGGGAGCCCATAGCGGTCGTGGTCACCCTGCGCGGCAGGAGGGCCCTGGAGCTGCTCAACAGGCTGCTGGACGCGCGCGGCAGGGTCATACCCGAGAGGTCGTTCGACGAGAGGGGAAACGTGTCCTTCGGCATAAGGGAGCACATAGACATACCGGGCGTCAAGTACGATCCCGAGATAGGCATATTCGGCATGGACGTCAGCGTGTCGCTCAGGAGGCCGGGGTACCGGGTGGCCCTCAGGAGGCGCGCCAGGTCATCCATAGGCAAGAGGCACGTGGTGAGCAGGGACGAGGCGATAAACTTCTTCAGGACCCAGCTAAACGTGGAGGTGGCGCGGGAAGTTGGCTAAGCTGAGGAGCGGTAAGCCCAGGAGGTACGGGAAGGGATCCAGGGTGTGCATAAGGTGCGGCCAGATGGGGCCAGTGATACAGAAGTACGGCCTGATGCTCTGCAGGCAGTGCTTCAGGGAGGTCGCCGAGGACATGGGCTTCAAGAAGTACCAGTGAGGTGATGGGCGATGCCGGCCCAGGACGTCCTATCTAACCTCTTCTCGACCCTCTACAACAACGAGAGGAGGAACAAGGGGTGGTGCCTCGTGACGCCCGCCTCCAGGCTCTCCCAGGAGGTCCTGAGGGTCCTCCAGAAATACGGCTACGTAGGGGAGTTCGAGTTCATAGACGACGGCAGGTCCGGGAAGCTCAGGGTCCAGCTGCTCGGCAGGATACACGCGTGCGGCGCGATAAAGCCGAGGTATCCCGTGGGCGCCGACGGGTACTACGCGTGGGAGCGCCGGTTCCTGCCGGCCTACGGTACCGGGATACTGGTCGTCTCCACGAACTCCGGCGTGATGTCCCACGTGGAGGCGCGCGAGAAGCGGCTGGGAGGGAGGCTGCTGGGCTATGTCTACTGAGCTCGTGCAGACGGTCGCCGGGGACGGGTACGTCGAGGTGGTGCTCCCCAGCGGCGTCTCCGCCTCCGTGGAGGGGAGCCGCCTGAGGATCTCAGGTCCCCTCGGGTCCTGCGAGCGCGACCTCTCCAGGATCCCCGTCGAGGTGTCCGTGGAGGGCAACCGCGTCAGGATAGTTCCGCTGCTGCGCAAGAAGAGGGGGAGGGCGATGCTGGGGACGATATCCAGCCACGTGAAGAACATGGCGATCGGCGTGGTCCGCGGCTACGCCTACAAGCTCAAGATAGTCTACTCGCACTTCCCCATGACCGTTAAGGTGAAGGGCGACGAGGTCCAGATAGAGAACTTCATAGGCGAGAAGACCCCGCGCAGGGCCAAGATAATCGGCAACACCGAGGTGTCCGTGGAGGGCGACGACATAGTGGTCAGGGGGCCTTGCCTGGACGCGGTCAGCCAGACTGCAGCCAACATCGAGCAGTCCACCAGGATAAAGGAGAAGGATCCCAGGGCGTTCCTGGACGGGGTGTACATATATGAGCGGAAGCTACCGGCAAGGAGCTGAGGACCTGAGGAGGCTCCTGGATATAAGGAGGTCCTCCAAGGCCAGGAAGCCGAGGTTCGTGAGGCAGGAGAGCTGGAGGTACCTTAGGATAAGGCCCAGCTGGCGCCGTCCCCGCGGCATACACTCTAAGATGAGGGAGGGCGTCGGGGGGCACTTACCGCTCGTCAGGGTCGGCTACGGGTCCCCGAGGGCGGTCAGGGGCCTCCATCCATCCGGGTACGAGGAGGCGCTGGTCCACAACCCCGGGGAGCTGGCCGGCCTCGACCCGCGCAGGCACGCCGTGAGGATAGCGTCGACCGTGGGCGGCAGGAAGAGGGAGGAGATAATAAGGAGGGCGCGCGCCCTCGGGCTCAGAATACTGAACGCGTGAGGTGGGCAGCATGACCAACCTGTCGTTCCAGAGGGAGCTCGCCGCCAAGGTGCTCGGCGTGGGCAAGGGTAGGATCAGGTTCAACCCGGACAGGCTGGAGGACATCGAGGACGCGATAACCAGGGACGAGATAAGGAGGCTTTACAGGGAGGGGGCAATAGAGGTCCTGCCGCCGCGCGGCACGTCCCGCGGGAGGGCCAGGGCGCGGAGCGGGAGGCGCGGCCCCGGGAGCAGGAAGGGCACCAGGGAGAGCGGCAAGGAGAGGTGGGTGCGCCAGGTCAGGGCGCTCAGGAGGACGCTGCGGGCCCTCAGGGAGCGCGGCGAGGTGGACTCCAAGCTCTACAGGAGGCTCTACGCGCTGGTGAAGGGAGGCGCCGTGCGCACGAGGAGGCGCCTCATGGAGATACTGGAGGCTGAGAGGCATGCCGCGGGGAGCTGATTACGTGCCCATCTACAGGCGCCGCAGGGAGGGCAAGACGAACTACCACCGCCGGAGGGTGGTGGTCGCCAGCAGGAAGCCCTTCATCACGGTCTTCGTCTCAAACAGGAACGTCAGCGCGCAGCTGCACGTGGCCAGGAAGTCCGGCGACGAGGTGATAGCGCAGGCAAACTCCAGGGAGCTGATCGGGCACGGCTGGAGCGCCAGCAGGAAGTCGACGCCGGCCGCGTACCTCGTCGGGTACCTGCTGGGCCTCAGGGCGCTCAAGGCCGGGGTTAGCGAGGCCGTGCTCTACACGGGCGTCAGGTCCTTCGTGCCCGGCTCCAGGGTCGCCGCAGTGGTGGCCGGCGCGAGGGACGCGGGCCTGAACGTCGCGGCCTCGGAGGAGGTGCTCCCGGACCAGTCGAGGCTCAGGGGCGAGCACATTGCGGAGTACGCCAGGTCGCTGAGGGAGTCCGATCCCGACCTGTACGCGCGGCGCTTCTCGGGTTACGCGCGGGCGGGGTTCGATCCCTCCGACTACCCGAGGCTGGTGGAAGACGTTAAAGCCAAGCTGAGGGAGGCGGTGGCGGGTTGAGCGCGCCCCAGGGCAGGCAGAGGCAGGAGGCAGAGTGGGTCCCAAGGACCAAGGTAGGCCGGGCCGTGCTGGAGGGCAAGATAACGTCTCTCTCGGAGATACTGGAGTCCGGCCTCAGGATCAAGGAGGTCGAGATAGTAAGGAGGCTTCTCCCGGACCTGAAGCAGGAGGTCCTCGGCGTGAGGGTGGTCCAGAAGCAGACGGAGTCGGGCGAGGTGACCAGGTTCAGCGCGATAGTCGCCGTGGGATCCCCGGGATGGCTGGGGCTGGGGCACGCCAAGGCCTACCAGATGAGGAGCGCGATAGACAAGGCCACAAACGTGGCCATGATGAACGTGATACCGGTGCACCTGGGGTGCGGCAGCTGGGAGTGCAGGTGCGGGAGGCCCCACTCCGTGCCCTACAAGCTGGTCGGCAAGGCCGGGAGCGTCACCGTCGAGATAATACCCGGGCCCAGGGGCCTGGGGCTCGTGGCCGACGACGTTGTCAAGAAGCTGCTCTCGCTGGCCGGCGTGCAGGACGCCTGGACGCGCTCCTTCGGGATGACGTCCACGCTGCTCTCCAAGGCGCAGGCGGTCTACAACGCCTTCCGCAGCATGCACGCGATGTCTGACCTCAGGAGGTTCGAGGGCTGATGGGGGTGCTGCTGGTCCTCAGGGTCCGGGGGGACGTGGGCACCAGGCACGCCGCCGAGGAGGCGCTCAAGCGCCTCAACCTGAGGAGGAGGCACAACGCCACGCTGGTCCCCGACACCCCCGAGTACCGCGGCATGCTGATGGGCGTCAAGGACTACGTGGCGTGGTGTCCCGCCGGGAGGGACACGGTGATCAGCCTGCTCAGGAGGAGGGCCCGGACGCCGGGCTGGAGGCCGCTCACGGAGGAAGTCCTCAGGCAACACGGGTTCTCGAGCTTCGAGGAGCTGGCCGACGCGATCGTAGAGGGGAGGGTCAGGCTCAGCGAGCTCGGGTGGGTCAAGCCCTACTTCGCGCTCCATCCCCCCAGGGGTGGCTACAGGCTCTCCGTGAAGAGGAACGCCAGGGAGGGCGGGGTGCTGGGGTTCAACGAGGGGCTGCCGGACCTGGTAGCGCGCATGATCTGATCGCCGGAGACCCGCCGCCGTTCCCGTGAAAACTTATTTAACGATGGGGGCCAGCGCCCGGCGTTAGCCATGCCCACGAGGCTCAGGAAGACCAGGTGGAAGAGGGGCACAAGGGTCGTCGGCTGGGGCAGGGTGGGCCAGCACAGGAAGAGCGGCAGGACGGGAGGCAGGGGAGGCCTCAAGAGGCACAAGCGCAGCTGGATGCTCAAGTACGAGCCCGATCACTTCGGCTACCACGGCTTCTACAGGCACCCGGCCCCGAACAAGGTCAGGCGCTGGGTCAACGTGCGCGACCTCGACGAGATATACGAGGGCTCCGGCTCGCGCGCGACCGAGGGCGGGGTCCCGGTGATAGACCTGGCGTCCATGGGCATCGAGAAGCTCCTCGGGGGCGGCTCGGTGAGCAGGGCCTACAAGGTGATAGTGGGGAGCGCCACTCCCTCAGCCGTGGAAAAGGTTAAAGGGGCCGGCGGCTCCGTGGTGGCCCCGTCGCAGGCCGCTGCGAGTTGAGCTCTGAGCGCTTTCCCACAATCACCAGGATCGCGCAGTACTTACCCGAGGTCCGCAAGCCGGCGCGCAAGCCATCGCTGAGGATAAGGCTCCTCTGGACCCTCCTGATACTGGTCATCTACGTCACCATGGGCTTCGTGCCCCTCTACAGGGTCACCGTGAGCGCCCAGGTTCTCCCACTCTACCAGATAGTCTTCGCGGCGCAGCAGGGAACCCTGACGTCGCTGGGCATCGGGCCAATAGTGACGGGCGGCCTGCTGGCGGAGATACTCGTCGGATCGGACATAGTCAGGATGGACTTCTCGAGGCCCGAGGACAAGGCCGCGTTCACGGCGATGGTGAAGGTCTTCACAGTCGTCTTCATAGTCATAGAGTCGGTCGCCTACACTGTCGGGATGCTCGGCTTCTTCTACCACGTTCCCCTGTCGGCCCTCCCGGTCGACGCCCTGCAGCTGATAGTCGCCGGGTTCGTCGTCTACATGCTCGATCAGGCCATACAGAAGGGGTGGGGCATCGGTAGCGGGATCAGCCTGTTCATACTGGCGAACGTGGCGCTCCTCGTGATGGTCGACCTGTTCAACCCCGTCAAGGTGGCCGGACAGTACTTCGGCGTGATACCGTTCCTTGTGCAGGCGGCGCTCTCCGGCAACGTCTGGCAGGCCGTCGTGAGGCCCAACGGATATCCGTCGCTCGTGGGCCTGGGGGCCACCGTCGGGTTCATACTGCTCCTGATATACCTGGAGGGGATAAGGATCGAGGTCCCCGTCGCATCGTCCCAGTACAGGGGGATAGCAGGGACGTACCCCATAAAGCTGCTCTACGTCTCGAACGTGCCGGTGATACTCGTCGCGGCACTGCTGGCGAACTTCCAGATGATCGCCTCCTGGTGGGCCAGCTGGGCCAGGACGTCCGGCGTCTGGTACGCCAGCGCGCTGGCCCAGTACGACGCGCAGGGCCAGCTGGTCGGCGGCATCCTGTACTACCTGATAGGCCCCCAGGACGTCCAGCAGGCCGTGGCGAACCCCCTGCTGGCCGTGCTCTTCGTGGCTGTGATGGTCGTCCTCAGCACGGCATTCGCCAAGGTGTGGGTCGAGATGAGCGGCATGACGGCCGAGAAGGCCGCCGACGGCCTCATAAAGGCGCAGGTCGCCATACCCGGCTTCAGGTCGACCAGGTCCACGGTCGGCATGGTCCTGGGCAGGTGGATACCCACGGTCACGCTGCTGGGCGGCGCCCTCGTGGGGCTGGTGGCGGGCGTGTCGCAGTTCCTGGGGGTCTTCGGCGGCGGCATAGGCTTGCTGCTGATGGTGGACATAGCCATACAGTATTACCAGGCACTGATGCGGGAGGAGTTAGAGTTTATAATGCCCAGGCTCGCAGGGATCTTCGGTCGCTGATGAGGGTCATCGTGGGCGGGATACCCGGAGTGGGCAAGAGCACTGTCCTGGACGCTCTGAAGGCGAGGCTCGGCGCCCGGCTCCAAATAGTCAATTACGGCACCGTGATGATGGACGAGGCCCGCTCCGTGGGGGTCGCGAACCGCGACGAGATGAGGAGGCTGCCGGCCCACCTGCAGAGGGAGATACAGTCATCGGCCGCCCGCAGGATAGCGTCCATGCAGGTGGAGTACCTGATAGTGGACACTCACTTCTCGATAAAGACTCCCCAGGGTTACCTCCCGGGAATGCCCTCTCACGTGGTGTCTGCCCTGTCGCCTGACCTGCTCGTGGTGCTAACGGCGTCTCCGGAGGAGATATCGGCGCGCAGGGCGGCCGACGCCAGCAGGGTGAGGGACTCCTCGCTGGACTCCGTGAGGGAGGAGCTCGAGATGGAGAGGCTCTTCGCGGTCGCCGCCTCAAACGAGAGCGGCGCCCCCCTCGCCCTGGTGATCAACAGGCAGGGCGAGGCAGAGAGGGCCGCGCTCGAGCTGGCAGCAGTTATGGGGGTGTGACCCTGTGGATCTCGCCCGATGTCCTGCGCGTGATGCCCTACTCTACGCTCTTCGTGGCCGCAGTAGCGCTGGCGCTCAACGTCGTGGCCAACGCGGTGACCCGCGCGACCATGGATGTGGAGATGTACAGGAGGGTGCAGCGCGAGTACCAGGAGTATCAGAGGCAGCTCAGGGCAGCGCTCAGGGAGGGGGATCCCGGGAAGGCCGAGAAGGTGAGGAAGAGGTACAAGCCCGTCGAGGAGCAGATGCTCAGGCTCCAGTTGGACAGGATGAAGATCAGCCTGTACTACCTTATACCATTTATTATACTATACTACATACTGGCGTGGTTCATGGGGCAGGTCCCGGTGGCCGTGTCGCCCTATAGCTTCGACCTGCTCATAGTGTCGACCACGATGCCCTGCGGCCCCGGCTTCGCGATGAACATGGTCACCTGGTACATCTTCACGTCGATCGCCTTCAGCGTAGTGGTGACGAGGCTCTTCGGGCTCCAGGTGTAGGGCGATGCGTCGCGTGCGCAGCGTGGTTATAGCGGGCATGCCAGCCTCCGGCAAGACGACCGTGGCCAGGCTCGTCGCCTCGAGGCTCGGCCTGAGGTACGTGGCAGGCGGCGACATACTGCGCGAGATCGCCAGGGAGAGGGGGTACAGGCCGGAGGGCGACGGATGGTGGGACTCCGAGGAGGGCAGGAGGTTCCTGATGGAGAGGATGGAGAACCCCGAGTTCGACCGCGAGGTCGACCGCAGGCTGAGGGAGCTCGTGGAGTCTGGCGGCTACGTTGTCACCAGCTACGCCATGCCGTGGCTGCTGGGCCCGGAGGTCCTCAAGGTGTGGCTCAAGGCGTCCCCGAGGGTCCGCGCGCTGAGGATGTCCAGGAGGGACGGTATACCGCTAGAGGAGGCGGAGCGCGTGGTCTCCTTCCGCGACGGGGAGAACGCGAAGCTCTACAGGGAGCTGTACGGCTACGAGCTGGCGCCGGACGCGGACGTCTTCCACCTGATAGTCGACACGGACTCCGTGCCGCCCGAGGACATCGCGGAGATCGTGGTGAGGTACGCGGAGGCGCTCTGGGGGGTTCGCCCGGCAACGGGCGACCGGGAGCGCCGGGAAATCTTTTAGGTCCCGCGATCCGCCGCGCCGCGTGGGCTTCCCGCCCGGCAGGAGGATCAGGGACTGGCTCGTCGAGTCCACCGCGGTCGTCGGGGAGGAGTCGGAGGGCGAGTATGGCAAGGAGCCGGAGGACAGGCCCACCCGGGAGCTCCTCGAGTACGGCCTCATACCCGTTGACAAGCCGGCTGGTCAGACGAGCCACCAAGTGACCGCCTGGGTCAAGAGGATGCTGGGGGTGGAGAGGGCCGGGCACAGCGGGACGCTGGACCCGCTGGCCACCGGCCTGCTCCCCGTGGCCACGGGGAGGGCGACGAAGGTCCTCCAGGCGCTTCTCCTGGGGCCGAAGGAGTACTACTCGGTCATGCGGCTGCACGACCCGGTGCCGGATGACCAGCTGCGCGCCGTGGTGTCCGAGTTCACGGGACCGATATACCAGCGCCCCCCGGTCAGGTCGCGCGTGAAGAGGGAGAGGAGGATCAGGAACGTCTACGAGCTGGAGATAGTGGAGAGGAAGGGGAACTTAGTGCTGCTGAGGTCGCTCGTGCAGGCCGGCACGTACATCAGGAAGCTCATCTACGACATGGGCGAGGTACTCGGCCCCGGCGCCACGATGGTCGAGCTGAGGAGGACCAGGGTGTGCAACCTGACCGAGAGGGACCATCTGGTGAGGCTCCACGACCTGGCCTACGCCGCGAGGGCGTGGAAGGACGGAGACGACTCGGAGCTCAGGAAGCTCGTGCTGCCGATAGAGGCCGGCATGACCCACCTCAAACCGGTCGTCGCTAAGGACAGCGCCGTGGACGCCGTCGCCCACGGATCCTACCTGGCTGCGCCCGGAATAGCCAGGATGCACCCGGGGATCGTGAAGGGCGACGTCGTGGCAATCTTCACGAACAAGGGCGAGCTCGTGGCGATAGCCTCCGCCCAGATGGGGTACGAGGAGGTCGAGGAGCTGGGCAGGGGGATCGCTATGAAGCCGCTGAGGGTCGTGATGCCGCCCGGCATCTACCCGCGCTCCTGGAGGAGCAGGGGCGAGCGCGGCGAGGGCGAGCATGGTCCCGGCCAGGGCGGCGAACCGGGTCCCCGCGAGCCCCCGGGACCCTAAACTTTTATTCCGGGAGGCCTCTGCGGTGTGCGAGCCGGGGTGCCCGAGTGGTCAAGGGGCAGGCCTGGAGACGGCTGCGACCGAGAGCCTGTGGGCGAAAGCCCTCGTGGGTTCGAATCCCACCCCCGGCGTTTACTCGAAAGCTCCTCTGGAGCCTGTGGTACTCCTCCACGAGGTCCTCTATCCCGGAGCGCGCCATGGCCCTAGCGGCCAGGAGCAGGCCCACGCCGGCGACGTCCGTGAAGGGATCAGGGGCCGCTATCAGAGCGGCGGCGACCACCTTCAGGTAGCGCGCGTCGCGGCGCCTGATCTTGGCGACGCCGTCGGCGGCGGCGCCGGCGGCCTCGCTCAGGCGGCGCATGACCTCGAAGGCGTCCCTCGAGCGCCGTTCGAGGGATCTCCTCGCCACCGCCGCCACACGCACAGGGGCCCACCGCCGCCTAAAATCGCGTGGGGATCAGCGGCGGCCACCAACCAGTCAAAATCCCCGCGGAGGGGACAGGGGGCCGAAACAATTTATAGATGAGCCGCCGAGGCGCTGGGGGATGAGCAGGGATCAGTACCTGGGCGTCCTGATGCTGGTGCTCGGCGTCGTCGTGATAATCGTGTACGGCTGGCTCGACTGGGCCTATCCCATAAGGACCCTCCAGGTGACCGCGTTCATAATCGTGGCGGCCGTCCTCGGGATAGTGGCGTGGATAGGCTACACGCTCGCCACGACGCCTCCCCCCAAGCCCATAGCCGAGATAGAGAAGGAGCTGGAGGAGGAGCTCAAGAAGGTCAATGAGGGCGAGAAGGGAGGAGGGGCCCCGGCACAGCAGAAGCAGTAGCGCTCCGGCCCGTCCAGCCGCCGCAGCCCGCAGCCTTTATTCCGGGACTTAACGTATGGGGCGCGTTGAGAGCGATAGTGCTGGCCGGCGGCTTCGCGCGCAGAATGTGGCCCCTCACGGCCAACACGCCGAAGCAGCTCCTCCCTCTGGCCGACGGCTACGTGATACTCGACCTCGTGGTGGACGGCCTACTCGGCATGGATCTCGACGAAATACTGCTCAGCGTTAACGCGAGGTTCTCCGGCGACTTCAGGAGGTGGATGGAGTCGCGCGGCCTCGGGCTGAGGATCGTGGAGGAGGGCGCGACTAGGGAGGAGGAGAAGCCCGGGGCCGTTGGCGCCCTCGCGGCTATGCTCGGCTCCCTGGCGCGCGACGATTACCTGATAGTGGCGGGCGACAACGTCACCTCAGTGAACTACCCGGAGCTGGTGGGCGTCATGAGGTCGCGCGGATCCCCGGCCATAGCGCTCTACGACGTGGGCTCCCTCGAGCTCGCCAGGAGATACGGGGTCGTCGAGGTGGGGCCGGACTGGAGGGTCCTGTCGCTGGTCGAGAAGCCGCCCAGTCCCGGATCGACGCTGATCTCCACAGCGATCTACGCGCTCCCCTGGGGCAGCCTGAGGCGCGTGTCGGATTACGTCGCCGGGGGCCGTCCCCGCGACGCCATAGGCCACTTCGTGTCGTGGCTCATCTCCATCGAGCCCGTCTACGGCTTCAGGTTCAACGGCTACTGGTTCGACGTGGGGAGCATCGACGAGTACGAGCGCGTGAGGGAGCTCTTCGCGCAGGGGGTCATACCGAGGCCCCGCTACGTGGGGCCACGGATATCCCGGGAACGCTGAGCGTCCCGCGCGGCTAACGTTTATTAACGTTCCAGCGAGGGGGGACCAGCGAGGTGGAGGACCTGTGAGGGAGGTTGACTTCAAGTCGAAGCCAATCGACCCGGACTTCCTGAAGAAGCCCGACGAGTACCCGGTCACCGGGGAGCACAAGGGCCACAAGGTCTACGCGGAGGGCAAGCAGAGGCTCGACGCGGAGGGCAAGCCCTACCCCACCAAGCTCGGAATCCACGGGACCATAGTGGCCGTCGACTTCGACTGCTGCGTCGCCGACGGCGTCTGCCACGACGTGTGCCCTGTCAACGTATTCGAGTGGCTCCTCAACCCAGGCAAGAGCGGTAGCGGGAACGACCTCTGGCCGCTGCCGCCGGACCTGCACGAGAAGTACAGGACCGACAAGGCCGATCCCGTCAGGGAGAACGATTGCATATTCTGCATGGCGTGCGAGACCTCGTGCCCCGTCAGCGCGATAAAGATCAATCCACCCTGAGGGCCGCGTCCCTAGGGGCATCGTTTTATTTCTCGATGGAGCCCAGCCGGAGGCGTGGACCTGAGCAGGGAGGAAGAGAGGGCGCTCTCCGGCGAGATGGGCGAAACCGTCGCCGCGGCCTACAGGGTGCTCGTCGCGGTGGGGGAGCTCCTCGGCGCCAGGAGGCTCATCCCAATATCATCGGCCCACCTGTCGGGCGTCAACTACGCGAACATGGGCGACGCGGGGCTGGAGTTCCTGGAGCGCTTCAGCGCCTCCGCGAGGGTCTCGGTCAGGACCACCGTGAACCCGTGCGGCGCGGACCTCTATGACCCCCCGGTCCACGTTCCGCGCGACTTCCTGGACAAGCAGGCCAAGATAAGGGACGCCTACCTCAGGATGGGCTGCGTGGATTCGTTCACGTGCGCCCCCTACGAGCTGGAGAACCTGCCACCTCCCGGGAGCCACGTCAGCTGGGCGGAGAGCTCCGCTGCAATATTCGCCAACTCGGAGCTCGGTCTCGTAACCAACAGGGAGAGCGGCATCAGCGCGCTGGCGGCCGCAATAGCCGGCAAGACCCCCGAGGGCGGAATGCACCTGGAGGCGAACCGCGTCCCGGGATACGCGCTGAGGGTTGATCCGGCGGCCATCGACGACGTCCACCTGGACTACCAGCTGATGGCGTACTACGCCGCGTCCAGGACGTCCGCCGACGTGATAGCGTTCGTCGGCCCGAGGAGGCCCCCGCGCTCCGTCGTCAAGCTCATGGCGGCGGCGGTCGGCGCCGCGGGCCCCTCCTCAATGTTCGTGTTCGCGGACTCCGCGCCCGCGGGCGCGGAGGTCGAGTCCCTCTCCCGGGAGGACCTGGCGCGCCTCAGGCGCGACGCGTCGGGATCGGGGCCAGTGGAGAGGGACGGCTCCATGGCGATCCTGGGGTGCCCCTTCTACGGTCCCGACGAGCTGCGCGCCCTGGCCGACGAGCTGCGGGGCAGGAGGATCTCCCCGGCGCTCTTCGTGCAGATCTCCCGCGGGGTCGAGGGCTCCGCGCCGCGCGCGGCCGATGCTGTGAGGGGGTCCGGCGCGACGCTCCTGAGGTGCGCCTGCTATCCCCTCGCGCCGGCCGAGGAGTGGCTCGGCGCCCGCACGGTGTACGCGGACTCCATGAAGGCGGTGCACTACCTGAGGAAGAGGGGCGTGAACGCCTACCTCAGGGGCAGGGATGAGATAATAGGCTCCTTCAGCCACTAGCACGTTACTTCACGGTCACTGACTTTGCCAGGTTCCTCGGGCGATCGATCTCCGCGCCCCGGAAGAGCGCCAGGTAGTAGGCCAGCAGCTGCAGCGGGATCACCTCGACGATCGGCAGCTCGAGGCCGGAGGCGTCCGGTAGCTTCACGTGCACGTCGTACAGGTCCTCCCGCCTCTCGGAGATCCCCAGGATGCGGGCCCCGCGCGCCTTCATCTCCTCGCCGTTGGACAGCGTCGCCGTGTGCGTCTCGTCGGCCGGGTTGATGAGCACGACCGGCGTCCCCTCCTCCACCATGGCCAGCGTGCCGTGCTTCAGCTCCCCGGCGGCCAACCCCTCCGCGTGCACGTACGCCAGCTCCTTGATCTTGAGCGCGCCCTCGAGCGCTATCGGGTAGTGGATCCCCCTCCCCACCACGTAGACGTCCGCGGAGTCCTTCAGCTCCCCCGCGGCCCTCCTGACGACCTCCTCGGTCCTCAGCGCGCCAGCCGCCAGCCGCCTGATCCTCTCCGGGTCCAGCCCCGGCCTCCCGGCGACCCTCAGCGCCATCGAGAACAGCGTGGCGAGCTGCGCCGTGAAGCTCTTGGTCGCCGCCACCCCCACCTCGGGGCCCGCGCGCACGCTCACGCTGAGGTCGCTCTCCCTCTCGAGCGTGGAGTGCGGCACGTTGACCACCGCCAGCACCCTCGCCCCCCTGGCCCTGGCCTCCCTGACAGCCTCCAGGACGTCGGCGGTCTCCCCGCTCTGGCTGATGGCCATCACGAGGCTGCCCGGCCCCATCCACCTGGAGAAGAGCTGGTGCTCGCTCGCCAGGATCGGCTGCAGGTCCACCCCCGCGACCTCCGCGAAAGCGTAGCGCGCCACGACCGCCGCGTGGTAGCTCGTGCCGGCGCCGACCGCGAAGAGCCTCCCGGCCCTCCCGATCTCCCGGGCGGCCGCGTCAATCTCGTCCCGGGGGGCCAGCGCCCTGGCTATCGCCTCGGGCTGCTCCATTATCTCGCGCAGCGTGTGGTGCACGTACTCGGTGGCCTCCGTGGCGGCCATCTCGAACGCGACCTTGACCGGCCTCACCTCGATCGGGGTCCCGTCCAGGAGCGCCGCGCGGACCTCCCCGGGCCTGAGCAGGGCGACGCTCCCGTTCTCCATGAAGTACGCCGAGTCCGTCCACTCTATGAACCCGTAGACGTCGCTCGAGGCGTAGACCGATCCGTCGGCGAACCCCAGGACGAGCGGGGAGTCCTTCC
This sequence comes from Conexivisphaera sp., assembly GCA_049976725.1. Lineage (GTDB taxonomy): Archaea > Thermoproteota > Nitrososphaeria > Conexivisphaerales > Conexivisphaeraceae > Conexivisphaera. Next base: position 59,214 of record JBMFHR010000002.1, read on the forward strand.
TGATGGCCAGGAGCGCGTTCCCGAGGGCGGGGCCGGCCGCCAGCACCGCGAACGATCCCCTGAGCCTCCCGGCGACCCTCAGCGCGGCCTCGAGGGGGTCCGCGGCGTCCTCCAGCGCCTCCTCCAGCAGGTGCGCTATCACCTCGCTGTCGGTCTCGCTCCTGAACCTGTGGCCCCGGGCCTCCAGCTCGGACCTCAGCTCCGCGTGGTTCTCGATGATCCCGTTGTGCACTATCGCCAGGCGGCCATCGCACGAGAGGTGCGGGTGTGCGTTGCTGTCGGTGACCTTCCCGTGGGTGGCCCACCTGGTGTGGGCTATCCCCACCCTCCCCCTCAGGCTAGAGACGGCGGGCGCTATCGCGTCCACCCTGCCCGCGCGCTTGACCACCTCGAGGTGCCCGTCCGCCACGACGGCGGCGCCCGCCGAGTCGTAGCCGCGGTACTCCAGCCTGCGGAGCCCCTCGATCAGCACCCAGGCGGCGTTCCCATCGCCCGCGTAGCCTATTATCCCGCACACGCTACGCATGAGCGCCAGGGCCGTATTTAACTCCCACACGTCCCCGCGCCCAACCATTGTGAACGTGCCTTTCATGGTGCCGGGTCTGCTGCGGGGCTGCGGGGGAAACCATTAAAATCACATTAACACTGGATAGCGCGTGCCTGCGCCCGCCCGCGACGGCGTGCTGGACCTCGACGGCGACCTGAGGAGGGTCGCCGTGTTCGGCTCCGACGGCGGACCCCCGTTCGCCAGCGAGATACCGCTCAGGATCCTCGGGAAACTGAGGTCAAGGCCCATGTACCCCAGGGAGCTGGCGCGCGAGCTGGGGGTGGGCGAGCAGGTTGTCTACTACCACGTCAGGAGGCTGGAGGGCATGGGCCTCATCAGGCGGCTGGGCTCCCTCCGCGTGAGGGGAGCCTCCGCCCACATCTACGCCGCATCGTACGATGGCTACGCCCAGCTCTTCTCGGCCCCTCCGGAGCGCCAGCCACGCGCGCGCCCGATCCCGCGCAAGCTGCTGGCGTTCTTCGACGAGTTCGTCCGCGGCGGGACGCTGAACGCCTCGTTCGTCGTCGGCTCTCCCGAGCCGCACGGGCCATTCAGGGCAGCGGCCCGCGACGGCCACTACGCCGTGCAGCTGGCCCTCGCCCTGGGCGCGCTCGCGGCTCCCCCCAGCGCGTTCGCCGTGAAGCTCGACGTCGACGTCCGCGCGGAGAGATCCTACGAGGACAACCTGATAGTGGTCGGGGGACCGGGCACGAACCTGGTGGCGTCCGAGCTGAACCCCCACCTCCCCGTCAGGTTCATGGAGGACAACTACTGGCGCGGGCTCTCCGACGGCGAGGGCCGGGCGTTCGACCAGCCTACGGACGCCGTCATAGCCAAGATCCCCAACCCGTTCAGCCCGGGCAGGTTCGCGGTGCTGGTGGCGGGCGTCCGCCACGTGGGCACGAAGTCGGCGGTCCTGGCCCTGAGCACGGACCACGAGCGCGTGCTCGGTCCCTACGAGGGGGGCGCTCCCTTCGCGGTCGTGGTGAGGGGCTACGATGTGGACGGGGACGGGAAGGTCGACACCGTGGAGCCCCTGCGCTACTACTCGGGCGCCGCGGAGTAGCGGGACGGGCACCGCTCATAAAGGTTAAATCCCGGTCTCCCGGCCATGGGTCGTCAAAGGGGTAGGGCTTGTCGGAGACCAGATCCGTCATCAGGCTGGCCGGCAGGGACCTGGACGGCAACAAGAAGGTAGTCGCCGCGCTGAAGGACCTGGTCGGCGTGGGGCTGCCGCTCGCGCACGCGATCCTCGCCCACCTCAAGATAGGCTCCAACCTCAGGCTGGGGCAGCTCAGCGAGGGCCAGATAGCGGCGATAGAGAGGGTCCTGAGGAACCCGGCGGCCGCGGGGTTGCCCGCGTGGCTCCTGAACCGCAGGAGGGACCCGGAGACCGGCAAGGACGCGCACCTGCTGGAGTCCGACCTGGACTTCGCCATAAAGATGGACATAGAGAGGGAGAAGCGGGCCGGGAGCTGGAGGGGCGTCAGGCATGCGCTCGGCCTGAAGGTCAGGGGCCAGAGGACCAGGACCACCGGCAGGAAGGGCAAGACGATAGGGGTGAGGAAGAGGGCGGCCGTGCCCGGCGGCCAGCAGCAGCAGTCGTGAGGTGAGGGCGGATGGGCGATCCCAAGAAGCCCAAGAAGAAGTACGTGACCCCGAAGCGTCCCTGGGACTCGGAGAGGCTGCAGAGGGAGATATACCTGCTGGGCACCTATGGTCTCAGGAACAAGAGGGAGCTCTGGAGGGCCGAGACAATGCTCTCCCGCATAAGGGCGCAGGCCAGGGGGCTCCTGGCAGCGCCGCCCGACGTGAGGAGCAGGCAGGAGTCCGCACTCCTGGACAGGCTGGTCAGGCTCGGCCTCCTGAAGGAGGGTGCCACGCTCGACGACGTGCTGAGCCTCAGGGTGGAGGACATACTCGAGCGGAGGCTCCAGACGATCGTCTGGAGGAGGAACCTGGCCAAGACCATACACCAGTCCCGCCAGCTGGTCGTCCACGGGCACGTGAGAGTGAGGGGTAGGATAGTCGACAGGCCCGGCTACCTCGTCCCCCGGGAGGAGGAGCAGCTGGTGACGGTGGACGAGGTCGGCCAGGTGGCCAGGGGCCCGAGCGAGGTGACCGCGTGATGTCCTCCGAGCAGCAGGGCCAGCAACAGCAGGAGAAGTGGGGGGTCGCCCACATATACAGCAGCTTCAACAATACGATAGTTCACATAACCGACCTGTCGGGCGCCGAGACCATCGCGTTCAGCAGCGGCGGGAGGCACGTGGACGCGGACAGGCTGGAGGGGTCCCCGTACGCCGCGATGAAGGCCGCCCAGGCGGCAGCGGAGGTCGCGAAGATGAAGGGGATAACCGCCCTCCACATAAAGGTGAGGGGGGTCGGCGGGACAGGCCCCAGGACCCCCGGGCCGGGGGCGCAGGCCGCGATAAGGGCGCTCGTGAGGGCCGGCTTCAAGATAGGCAGGATAGAGGACGTGACGCCCATACCCCACGACACGACCAGGAAGCCGGGCGGCAGAAGGGGAAGGAGGGCGTGATGTCCCAGGTTCCTGAGGTCAGCGTGCTCGAGGAGGACGCCTCCAGCATCAAGGTCAGGGTGCGGGGCATCCCCCTCGAGTACGCCAACGCCATACGCCGCTTCATGATATCGGAGGTGCCCACGCTCGCGATAGACAGCGTCGCGATCGTGGAGAACACCTCGCCCGTCTACGATGAGGTGCTCGCGCACAGGCTCGGGCTGATACCCCTCAAGGCCGATCCTTACAAGTACTCGGGCGACTGCGGGGGTTCCCCGTGCCAGGTCCTGCTGGTCCTCGACGCCCAGGCCGGGGACGAGCCGCGCGTCGTCACGTCGGGGGAGATAGCCTCGGGCGACCAGGAGGTGAGGCCGGTGTCGCCCAACATACCGATAGCCAAGCTGGCGCCGGGCCAGAGGATCAAGCTCGAGGCTTACGCGAGGGTCGGGCGGGGGAAGGAGCACGCGAAGTGGCAGCCGGTCTCCGTGTCGGTTCTGAAGCCATACCCGCACGTGACCATTCTGGATCCGAAGTCGGAGTGCGCCCAGGCGGCGGCCGAGGCGTGCGCGCCGGGGGTCCTGAGGTACCACAAGGGGACGCTCAGGGTGAAGGACGAGCACCGGTGCAGGCTCTGCATGGACTGCGCGAGGGCTTGCCCAAGCGCGGTGAAGGTCGAGGAGCGCGACGACGATCACATAATATACCTCGAGAGCGTCGGCGGCATAGAGCCCAGGAGGATAATTTATATGGCGGTCAGGGAGCTCCTCGGGCAGCTGGAGGAGCTGTCCAGGCAAGTGGAGGCGCTGGGGCAATGAGTTCGAGCCTGAGGTTGGCCGCGGAGAGGGCCCTCAGGAGGGCCTACAGGGAGACCAGGAGGCCCATATGGAGCGCCCTGCGCGAGGCAATAAGGGAAGCCAGCCGCTCCAGGCTCGCCAGGGTCAACGTCGGCAAGATAAACAGGCTGGCCTCCGACGGCGACGTGGTCGTCGTGCCCGGGAAGGTGCTGGGCGCCGGCCTCATCGAGAAGCGCGTCGTGGTGGGGGCCCTCGCCTTCTCCGCTGAGGCGAGGAGGAAGATAGAGTCCGCGGGCGGCGAGGCGCTCTCGATACCGGAGCTCGTGGAGAAGTACTCGGGCGCCAGGGGGGTGAAGCTGATTGGCGGCTGAGGAGCTCGTGGCGGTCGTCGACGCCAGCGGCCAGGTGCTGGGCAGGCTCGCCTCCAGGGTCGCCAAGATGCTGCTCGAGGGCTACGCGGTCCACGTGGTCAACGCCCCGGAGGCGCTGATATCAGGCGACAGGCGCAGCGTAATAGAGGAGTGGAAGGAGTTCCTCGGAGTCGGCAGCATAGTGAACCCGGAGCACGGCCCGTACCACTGGCGCCGCCCCGATCGCATACTGAAGGGCGTGATACGCGGCATGTTGCCCATGTCAAAGCCGCGCGGGAGGGAGGCGCTGCGCAGGCTGAGGGTCTACAACGATTACCCGGAGGAGCTGAGGGGGGGACCCGCCGCCATCAGGTTCAGGGAGGCCGAGCCCAGGAGGCCCCGCCTGTTTTATATAACCCTCGGCGAGGTGGCCCGCGAGCTGGGTTGGGAGGGGTGATGCGCCGTGGTGTCACAGAGATCCGCGATGGTCTTCGAGGGCTCGAGGAAGACCGCCCGCGCGAGGGCGATAATCAGGCCCGGCCAGGGCAGGGTCAGGGTAAACGGGTTCCTCGTCGAGGCCCTGCCGAACTACCTGCAGCGCGAGATAGTGACTATCCCACTGAGGCTGGCGGGCGAGCTGAGGTTCAAGGTCGACATAGACGTGCACGTGCGCGGGGGAGGCGTGATGGGCCAGGCCTACGCGTCGGCGATCGCCATCTCGAGGGCGCTGGTCGGCTACTTCAAGTCGGCGGAGCTGAAGGCGCGCATAATGGAGTACGACCGCCACCTGCTGGTCGGCGACCCGAGGAGGACCGAGCCCAAGAAGTTCGGCGGTCCCGGGCCCAGGCGCAGGTACCAGAAGTCGTTCAGGTGAGCGGATCCCTGCGATCCATTTAATAAGCACCCGGTGGTCCGATGGCGCGTGCTGGTGCCCGTGAGGTGCTTCACGTGCGGGGCGCTCCTCGCCGACAAGTACTACGAGTTCTCCAGGAGGGTCTCGGCCGGCGAGGATCCCGGCAAGGTGCTGGATGACCTGGGCGTGAAGAGGTACTGCTGCAGGCGCACGCTCCTGTCGACCGTCGAGCCGATCGACATGGTCCTCGAGTACTACGGCGCCAGGGAGAGGTTCAAGGTTGAGTGAGCCGGGCGGCGGAAAGGATAACTAATCGGCCGCCCGATGGCCGGAGGGTTGTCCGCTCCCATATCGGAGGTCAGGCTGAGGCCGGCCTTCACGGGCCGGGGCGATGAGACCGTGGAGGCTGTCGTCAGCGTCGGCCCTCACCGGGGCAGGGCTACCGCGCCGGCCGGGGCGAGCGCCGGCAGGCACGAGGCCGTGCACCTGCCGCCGGGGGGCGCGGCGGAGGCCCTGAGGAACTTCGATGCGTCGCGCCTGCTGGGGGTGGACGCGTCCGATCCCCGCGCGGTCACCGGCGCCCTCAGGTCCATGGACGCGACCCCCAACTACTCCAGGATAGGAGGCGCCACGGCCTACGCAGTGAGCGTCGCGGCGCTGGAGGCAGCCTCCGCGCACCTCGGCAAGCCGATGTACGAGCTCATAGGCCTGTACACCGAGCCAAGGCTGCCGCTCCCGCTGGGCAACGTGCTGGGTGGGGGGAAGCACGCCGGGGGCGGCGCCCCCGACGTCCAGGAGTTCCTCGTGTTCCCGCTCGATCCCGCGACGCCCCTGGACGCGATAAGGGTGAACCTCAGGGTTCACGCCCTCGTCAGGAAGGGGATAGAGCGCAGGGATCCCACGTTTCCGGCCGGGAAGGGCGACGAGGGCGCGTGGGCCCCCAGGATGAACACGCTCGAGGCGCTCGACGTCGTGTCCCAGGCGGCCGCGGAGGCCTCCGACGAGCTCGGGGTGAGGGTCGCCCTGGGGATGGACGTCGCGGCCTCGAGCCTATGGAGCCCCTCCGATCGCGCGTACGTTTACTCGAGGGAGGGGAGGAGGCTGAGTCCGGAGGAGCAGATATCGTTCATGGAGGAGCTCGCCGATAAGTACGGGCTGAGGTACCTGGAGGACCCCCTGCACGAGGACGACTTCGAGGGGTTCTCCGAGATAACCCGCTGGGCGAGGGGCAGGGGAGTGCTCGTGGTCGGGGATGACCTCCTGGTCACGAGCGCCTCCAGGCTGGAGAGGGCGGCCGGGATGGGGGCGGCGGCCGGGGCGATACTGAAGGTGAACCAGGCCGGGAGCCTGGGGGAGGCGATGGAGTTCGCGAGGGCCTGCCGCTCCAGGGGCTACTCAATAATTGCGTCGCACAGGTCGGGGGACACGTGGGACTCGCACCTGGCGCACGTCGCGGTGGGGACCGGCGCGATCATGATGAAGTCGGGGGTCGTCGGCGGGGAGAGGATGGCGAAGCACATGGAGATCCTCAGGATAGCCGAGTCACACCCCGGCATGAGGATGGCCGGGCTGGGCTGAGGAAAATTATTTTAGAAGGGTCGGCGCGAGGTGCGCAGTATGTCCGAGGGGCCCGAGGAGAAGGAGCCGCAGCAGGAGGACCAGATGTCGACAAAGGCGCTCGTGGCCACGGGAATAAGGATAGGCACGACCGTCAGGACGAAGTTCATGGAGCAGTTCATAGCCAGGATGAGGCCCGATGGCCTCTACATACTCGACATGAACAAGATACTCTACAGGATCGACGTGGCCGGGCGCTTCCTGGCCAGGATCGAGCCGGGCAAGCTTCTCGTGTACTCATCCAGGGAGTTCGCCAGGACCCCGATAGAGAAGTTCTGCGAGCTCGTCGGCTGCAGGGCGGTGACCGGCCGCTTCATGCCCGGCATGCTGACGAACCCGCAGCTGCCCTACTACCTGGAGGCCGAGGCCGTCCTGGTCGTGGATCCCCTCCTGGACTCGCAGGCTGTCGCGGAGGCGTCCAGGATGGGGATACCGGTCGTGGCGCTCTGCGACACCGACTGCGTGCCGAGCGACGTCGACCTGATAATACCCGCGAACAACAGGGGGAGGAAGGCCCTGGCCGCGGTCTTCTGGCTGCTCGCCAGGAGCACCCTCATACACTCCGGCGCGCTTTCGCCGGAGCAGCCTATGAAGTACTCGATAGAGGACTTCGAGACCAGGCTGGAGGAGCAGCCCGTTGAAGGTTAGGAGGCCCGCCGTGGCGGGCTACTTCTACCCCGCGTCCACGGAGGAGCTCTCGAAGCTCCTCAGGTCCCTCTTCCTCCACCAGCTCGGCCCGGGCAAACTCCCACCTGCCCCGCCGTCCGAGGATCTGATAGGCATAATCAGCCCGCACGCGGGGTACGAGTACTCGGGCCCGGTCGCCGCCCACGGGTACTACGCGGCCTCGGGCACCCGCCCCGACACCGTGATCGTGCTGGGGCCCAACCACCACGGGATAGGCAGCGGGGTCGCGGTCTCGGAGAGCGACTCGTGGGAGACGCCGCTCGGGAGCGTCGAGGTCGACCGGGAGCTCGCGTCCAGGATCGTGAGGCTCTCGTCGATAGTCGACTTCGATGACCTGGCCCACTGGAAGGAGCACTCGATAGAGGTTCAGGTGCCATTCGCGCAGTTCTCGCTCGCGCCGGGCTTCAGGATCGTGCCGATAAGCATGATGATGCAGGACGAGCTGACGGCGGTCGAGGTGGGGGACGCGATCGCCAGGGCGGTGCAGGAGCTCGGCAGGAGGCCGCTCCTCGTGGCCTCCACCGACTTCACCCACTACGAGCCCTACGACGAGGCCTACAGGAGGGACGCGAAGGCCATAGAGGCGATAAGGAGCATGGACATCTCGGAGCTCTACAGGGTGATCGAGGCCCACAAAGTGTCCATGTGCGGCTACGGCGCCGTGGCCGCCGTGCTGGCGGCCGCCAGGAGGCTCGGCGCGGCGCGCGTCGAGCTCCTGAAGTACGCGACGAGCGGCGACACCTCCGGCGACAGGAGCATGGTGGTCGGCTACGGCTCCCTGGCGATACTCTCGGCCCGGCGAGAGGCCCCCGGCCCACTAGGTTAAAAGGGGGATCGTCGAACGGCGGCACCGTGAGGGCCGAGTCCAGGGCCCCCGCCAAGGTCATAATAGCGGGGGAGCACTTCGTGGTCCACGGGGGCAGGGCCCTCGCGGTCTCCGTGGACATGTGGGCCCGCGCGACCGCCGAGTCAGGGGGGTCCCTCGTGCTGGAGTCCGCGGACCCGCCGGGGCGCTGCGCAGGGGCCGGCGAGTGCGCGCGCCACCTGCTCCCCCTGTACTCCATGCTGGACGAGATAGCCCGCGACCACCCGGGGGCCGTCGGGAGGTACCGCGTGGAGAGCGGGATCCCCCAGGCCAGGGGCCTGGGGTCCTCGGCCGCCACTGCCGTGTCGCTCGCGGCGGCCGCCCTGGCGCTCGCCGAGGGGGAGGCGCCCAGGGACCGCGTCTACGAGTACGCGATGATCTCCGAGAGGCTCGTGCACGGGAACCCGTCCGGCGTCGACCCGGCCGCCTCGACCTACGGCGGCGCCATCCTCTACTCCAGGTCCGAGGGGATCCGCCGCCTCAGGGTCCAGCGCGGCAGGCTGCTGGTGTGCTGCGGCGCCTCACAGAGGAGCACCGCCGCCATGGTGCGGTCCGTCGCGGCGTTCGGCAGCGCCAGGAGGGAGCTCTTCGAGGCCCTGACCGAATCCTCATCGGACCTCGTGCTCGCCGCGGCCTCCGCCCTCGAGGCGGGCGACTCCGGATCCCTGGCGCCCATACTGAGGTGGCACCAGGGGGCGCTCAGGATACTCGGGGTGTCCAGCGAGGAGCTGGAGACTTACGTCTCATCGATGGAATCCAGGGGGATGGCCGCGAAGCTCACGGGAGCGGGGGGAGGCGGCTGCGCGCTCGGGATCCCCGCCCCGCCGTCCACCTCCGGGTTCCCGTGCCCCGCGCCCATAGTGAGGGTGGTGGAGTACCCTTCGGGGGGAGTCGAGGCTTGGAGGCTCCCGTGATAGTGAAGGTCGGCGGCTCCCTGATAACCAGGAAGTCTGAGCCGATGTCGCCCGACAGGGAGGCGATGTCCTCCGTCGCCCGCTCGCTCTCCCGGGTGCCCCGCCTGGTGCTCGTCCACGGCGGGGGCTCCTTCGGGCACCACGTGGCGCTCGCCCGCGGCCTCAGCTCCGCGTCCTCCTCGGGCGACGCGTCGGCCGCCAGCGCCACCAGGCTGGCCATGCACGAGCTGTCCCTGATGTTCATGAGGGAGCTGTCGGCCGCCGGCCTCAGGCCCTTCCTCTTCCACGCGTCGCGCCCGGACTCCCCGGAGTTCTGGGACTCCGCGGCCTCGCTCGCCCGCGACCTCCTCGAGCTGGGCGCCACACCGCTGACGCACGGCGACGTCGGGATCTCCGCGGCCGGCGGCTTCCGCGTCGTGGGGGGAGACGAGATAAGCCTGCGGCTGGCGGAGCGCCTGGGACCCAGGCGCGTGGTGTTCCTGATGGACGTCCCGGGCGTCCTCAGGGACCCCGGGGATCCCTCCAGCGTCATAGAGGAGCTCGACCCCGGGTCAGCGAGGTCGCTCGCGTCCCGCCTCTCGGGATCCGATGCCACAGGCGGCATAGCAGCCAAGCTCTCGTTCGCCGCGTCCATAGCGGAGCTGGGCACCGAGGTTTACCTCGTGTCCGGGCGGTCCGCTCCGGATGTTTTAAAAGCGGCCGCGGGCGGTAGGCCCCGGGGAACGCTGGTGAGGGGTCACTAATGGCCGAGATCGTGAGGAGGAAGGACGAGCACCTGGACATAGCGGTGTCCGAGGACGTCGAGTCCAAGTCGCTGACCACGTGGCTGGAGCACGTCCACCTCGTGCACAGGGCCCTCCCTGGGCTGGACCTGGACGGCGTCGACACTTCGATCGAGATCTTCGGGAAGAGGCTCCGCCTACCGCTGATAGTGGACAGCATGACAGGCGGGTCCGAGAGGGGCGCCAAGGTGAACGAGGACATTGCCTCCGTGGCCGCCGAGATGGGAATAGGAATGGGCGTGGGGAGCCAGCGCGCCGCGCTCCGCGACGGCCGCCTCAGGTCCACGTTCAGCGTCGTCAGGGACGTGGCCCCCGACATATTCGTGTACGCGAACATAGGCGCGCAGCAGCTCGCCGAGGTGGGCGTCGATGGCGCCAGGGCTTGCGTGGACATGGTCAGGGCCGACGCCCTGGCGATACACCTCAACCCCCTCCAGGAGGCGGTGCAGCCCGAGGGCGATCCCAGGTACGACGGGGTCATCGAGAGGATAGCCGAGGTCGTGGAGAAGGTCGGGGTGCCGGTGATAGTCAAGGAGGTCGGCTCCGGCCTCTCCAGGGAGGTCGTGGCCCTCCTGGACTCGGTCGGGGTGAAAGGCTTCAACGTCGCCGGCGTGGGCGGGACCAGCTGGGCGAGGATAGAGTCTATAAGGTCCTCGAGGGCCGGCGCGGCCGAGAAGGCCAGGCTGGGCGAGGTCTTCAGGGACTGGGGGATACCGACGGCCGCGTCGATAATGGAGGCCAGGAGCGCGACCGACGGCGTCGTGATAGCGTCGGGCGGGATAAGGAGCGGGCTCGACGTGGCGAAGTCGATAGCCATAGGCGCCAACGCGGCAGCGTTCGCCCTGCCGGCGCTGAGGGCCCTCTCCGCAGGGGGACGCGAGGCGCTCAGGGCCCGCGTGGGCGAGGTGGCGTCGGAGCTCAGGCTGGCGATGTTCCTGACGGGGTCCCGGACCATCAGGGACCTCTCCCGCGCGAGGTACGTGCTGACCGGGGAGCTGGCCGAGTGGGCCAGGTCCCTGGGCAGGTGGTGAGGGAATTGGTCGACCTCAGGTCCGAGCTCGGCAGGGTCGCGGCGGCCGTCAACGAGTACATAGAGTCGTTCCTGAGGGGCGAGCCCTCCCTCCTCTATGAGGCCGCGTACCACCTGATAAGGGGCGGCGGCAAGAGGCTGCGCCCGTTCGTCGTCGTCGAGTTCTACAGGATGTTCGGGGGGGACGAGCGCGACGTCATACCGGCCGCGGCGGCGGTGGAACTGATACACAACTTCACCCTCGTGCACGACGACATAATGGACAGGGACGATTTCAGGCGCGGCGTGCCCACCGTCCACAGGGTCTATGGGGAGCCGATGGCCATACTCGCGGGCGACGCCCTGTTCGCGAAGTCCTACATGGCGCTCCTCGAGTCGAGCGCGCTGAGGAGGGACGGCGAGGGCTTCAGGAGGGCCGTCGAGTCCGTGACGAGGGCCACGGTCGTTCTCTGCGAGGGCCAGACCCTCGACTACCAGCTCTCCAAGTCTGGCTCGTTCAGCGCCGACGACTACTACAGGCTGGTCAGGGCCAAGACATCCGCGCTCTTCATCGCGTCCGCCGAGCTCGGGGTGATAGCGTCCTCGCGCTACGAGTACCTGGACGACGCCAGGGGGTTCGCCGACAACCTGGGCATAGCCTTCCAGCTCATCGACGACCTCCTGGGGCTCATCGGGGATCCCTCGGTGACCGGGAAGCCGGTGGGCAGCGACGTGAGGGAGGGCAAGAAGACGCTGCCCATCGCGCTGGCCCTCGAGCGCCTCCCGGGCGAGGAGTCCGGGCTCCTGAGGAGGCTCTGGGGGAGCGGGTCGGCCGATGAGGAATCGGTGGCGAGGCTGGTGGCCGCGATAAGGGAGTCGGGCATCGAGGAGGAGGTGCGCGGCATAGCGGAGTCGCACATCCGCAGGTCGCTCGAGCACCTGTCGCGCTTCCCCGAGGGCGAGCCGAGGGACCTCCTGAGGTCCCTCGCGGAGTTCGTCGTCGCCAGGAACTACTAGGGGATGGGCATGCCCGAGCCCCCGGCACCGGACGTCGAGCTGATCGCGCGCAAGCACGCCCTGGCCAACGCCCTCAGGCACGGCGGCAGGGCCGACCCCGGCGCCGTCCTGGGGAAGGTCCTGGCGGAGCGCCCCGACCTGCGCCCGCGCGCCAGGGAGATCGGCGAGCTGGTCAGGCGCGTGTGCGAGGCTGTGTCCTCGATGTCGCCCGAGGAGCAGGCGCGCGAGCTGGGGTCCCTGGCCCCGGAGATGCTGGAGGGGCGCCGCCGCGGGGAGGGAGAGAGGGCTTCGCTCCCGCCGCTGCCCGGCGCCGAGCGCGGCCGCGTCGTCACCAGGTTCGCGCCAAACCCCGACAGCGTCCTCCACGTGGGCTCCGCGCGGGCGGCCGTGCTTTCCCACGACTACGCCCGGATGTACGGGGGGAAGTTCATACTCAGGTTCGACGACACTGATCCCAGGATAAAGAGGTCCAGGCTCGAGCTCTACGACGCCGTCCTGGAGGACCTCAGGTGGCTCGGGTGCGAGCCGGACGAGGTCCACAGGCAGAGCGAGCGCATGGAGGTCTACTACGAGCACGCGGAGAGGCTGATCCGCATGGGCGGGGCGTACGTCGACACGTGCCCCCCGGAGGAGTTCAGGAGGCTCGTCAGGTCCTCCAGGCCCTGCCCCGACAGGGATCTCCCCCCAGAGGAGCACCTGGAGAGGTGGAGGGGGATGCTCGAGGGGAGGTACCGCGAGGGCGAGGCGGTCGTCCGCGTCAAGACGGACCTCGCCCACCCCAATCCGGCCGTGAGGGACTGGCCGGCCTTCAGGATCATCGACACCGGGAGGTACCCCCACCCGATCACCGGCTCGAAGTACAGGGTCTGGCCGCTCTACAACTGGGCCTCCGCCATCGACGATCACCTCATGGGGATCACCCACGTGTTCAGGGGGCAGGAGCACGCCACGAACGCCGAGAAGCAGAGGTACGTCTACTCGTACTTCGGGTGGGAGTACCCGACCGCCGTGCACTACGGCAGGCTGATGATGGAGGGAGGGTCCCTCAGCAAGAGCGAGATAGAGCGCGGCATAAGGGAGGGGAGGTTCAGGGGCTACGATGACCCGCGCCTCGCGACGCTCAGGGCCCTCAGGAGGAGGGGCATACTCCCCGGCGCTGTTAGGGAGATAATATACTCGGTCGGGCTGAAGCCCTCCGACGCGACCGTGAGCTGGAGCAACCTGCTCGCCGCCAACAGGAAGCTCGTGGACCCGATCGCGCCCAGGTACTTCGCGGTGCTGGATCCCGTCGAGCTGAGGGTGACCGGGGTGACGGGGGAGCTCCGCGCGGAGATGCCCAGGCACCCGCAGAACCCCTCGATGGGCAGGAGGTCCTACGTGTTGGTCCCGGAGGGCGGATCCCTGACGCTGCTCGTGGAGAGGTCCGACGCCTCCTCCCCGCCGGGGACGCTGCTCAGGCTGATGGGGCTGGCCAACGTGCGCGTGAAGTCGGCCTCCGGCCCGCGCGTGGAGGCGGAGCTCGTGCCGGGCGGCGTCGAGGAGGCCAAGTCCGCGGGCGCTGCCTTCGTGCACTGGGTGCACCCTCCGAACTCCACGCGCATAAGGGTCGTGATGGACGACGCGAGCGAGAGGGCCGGGCTGGCGGAGTCGGCCGCGGCGTCCGAGGCGCCGGGCACGGTGGTCCAGTTCGAGAGGCTCTTCTTCGCCAGGCTGGACTCCGCGGGCGCCGATGGCCTCCTCTTCTACTACACATCGGACTGACTATCCGGACGGTGCCGCGCGGGCGTCAGGGCGCGGGTTGCTCCATCGATCACCCGCGCCCGTAGATCCGGCGGGGGAACTGGCGGAGGCGATCCGCGCCTCGACCCTCGCGCGAGGTCCTTGCCTGCCGGTATTCCGGACATGGCCGCACGGCTTAAAGGGCGGGCCGGGCGCCGCGACGATGGATGCGCGCCGGATCCGCGGCTACGCATCGGCCCTCGTAGGAACGTCGCCGTCGAGGACGAGGGGGCTTCGGAGGCGGATCCGCGAGAACCCCAGGCCGGCGGACCTCTTGTCGTTCGTGGCCTCCCGCGCCCCCACGCCAGTGCGCGTGGGGGCGGGCGGGGAGCTGGCGGACCTCTGGGGCGAGCGGGGCTCCGTCGTGAATGAGGCGGCCAGGAGGCCTCCCACCTCCTTGAGGGGGCGCGATAATCTATGGCTGGCGATGACCCGGCGCCGTTTCGACCCGCTTACCTCCCCACGGGCGCGGGGAGGCTGCACGAGGAGGCCGCGCGGCCTGAGGGGGATCGGGGGCATCGGCGATGCCGGTGCAGATTGGAATCGAGGACTCCCTCGCCGCGCCATTGCCCACGTAGTGCGGCGCGGCAGCGCCGGCGATACCTATTTAAGATGGCC
>JBMFHR010000003.1:0-69829 GCA_049976725.1 Conexivisphaera sp.
CCTGTCGTGGGCCACGCGCTCCGCGCTGGCCCACCCGCGCGCCGCCCCGCGCCGTCCGCGCGGATGGTGGCCCTGCAATATCTCCTCAGGCCCCGTGAAGGGGCACGCGTCGACCGGGTCACCGCGCCAGCTGGCGCGGAAGCCCGGCGTGGCGCGCAGGCCCGCTCGGGCGCGGCCCATATCCACGCGGGGTGCCGCCGGGGTTCACCATCCCCGTCCATGAATATCGAGCGCACGCTCCTGTGATCCGCGTCGAGGTCGGACGATCCGGGACCGGCGAGTACCTGTACCTGTGGACACACTTCCACACCGGGGCGTGGCTCCTCCCCATCGCGGCCAGGCCCCCGAGGCGCGCTGAGGGAGAGGCCGGGGAAATACAATGCATAGTGCAGAGCATGATCCTCCTTCCTAGTTTGTATAGTGATCACGGCGGATCGGGAGGAGGGTCCACCCGAATTTGGATCCATCGATTGGGCTCAAGTTGACGGGGGTCCGGGAGGATCGGGCAACGTTATTAGGGCCTCCCGCCGGTGGTTGGACCGCGACGGACATGGGTATGACGATAACTGAGAAAATACTCGCGCGCGCCTCGGGCAAGCGGAGCGTCTCGCCCGGGGACGTCGTCGTGGCACGCGTCGACCGCGTCATGATGCACGACGTCGGGGCTCCGGGCGTCTGGGACGTCTTCCAGGAGCTCAAGAGGAGGGGGATCGACGTGAGCAGGCTGTTCAACCCCAGGATGGTCTGGATGACCGAGGATCACTTCGTGCCACCGCCCGATCCCAAGTCGGCCGAGAACCTGCGGCTGATGGAGATGATGGCGCAGATGTACGGCATAGAGGAGTACTACCGCTTCGGCCTGGGGACCTACGGCGTGTGCCACACGCTGGCCTACGAGGAGGCGCTCGTGCTCCCGGGCCAGGTGTACGTCGGGACCGACTCGCACACAGTCACGTCTGGCGCGCTCGGCGCGTTCGCGACCGGGATGGGGCACACCGACGTGGCCTACATACTGCTCCACGGCAAGAACTGGTTCAGGGTGCCCGAGACGATCCTCTTCAGGCTGAACGGCGCCCTGAGGGACGGCGTCATGGCGAAGGACGTCATACTCAGGATCCTGGGCGACATAGGCGCTGACGGCGCCAACTACATGGCCATGGAGTTCTCCGGCGACGGAGTGCGCTCGATGCCGATAGAGGAGCGCATGACCGTGACCAACATGACGGTGGAGGCCGGCGCCAAGAACGGCATAATGGCGCCGGACGAGCTCGTCGCGGAGTACTACAGGTCGAAGGGCAAGCCCGAGATCCCCATGCTCAGCTCCGATCCCGACGCCGGGTACCGCGACGTCCACGAGTACGACCTGGCCAGGATGGAGCCAATGGTCGCGAAGCCGCACTCGCCGGCCAACGCCGTGGAGATCTCCGAGGTCGAGGGGCTCGAGATCGACGAGGCGTACCTGGGATCCTGCACCGGGGGCAAGTACCACGACATGGTTCAGGCGGCCAGGATCCTCTCCCGGGCCGGCCGCAGGGCCAGGGCGAGGTTCGTGGTGGTGCCCTCGACGACCAACGTCTACCGCAGGCTCCTCAGGGAGGGACTCCTGGACGTCTTCCTGAACGCCGGGGCCGTCATAGGCCCGCCGACCTGCGGCGCGTGCATAGGCGGGCACATGGGCGTGCTGGGGCCGGACGAGGTGGCCATCTCGTCCACCAACCGCAACTTCCCGGGCAGGATGGGCCACAGGACTTCCAAGGTATACCTGGCGAGTCCCGCGACCGTGGCCGCGTCCGCGCTGGAGGGCCGCATAACGGATCCGAGGAGGTTCCTGGGGGGCTGATAGGATGGAACCGATACGGGGCAGGGTCCACAAGCTCGGCGACAACGTCGACACGGACCAGATAATACCGGCCCCCTACCTGAAGGACCTCAGTCCCCAGAACCTAGCGTCCCACGTGCTGGAGGGCGCGGATCCCTCGTTCCCGAAGAGGATCAGGCCCGGCGACATCGTCGTGGCCGGGTGGAACTTCGGCAGCGGGTCCAGCAGGGAGCACGCGCCGATGGCGCTCCGCTACGCGGGCGTCAGGGCGGTCCTGGCCAGGAGCTTCGCCAGGATATTCTACAGGAACGCCGTGGACGGCGGGCACCTGATACCCGTGATAATAACCGACGAGGCCTACCGCGGCATAAGCGACGGCGACGTGGTCGAGGTCGATCTGGACTCAAGCGTGGTCACCGACGTCACGACGAGCGCGAGGTACAGGGTGGAGAAGTTCCCCGCCCTCATCGCCAGGATAGTCCAGGCCGGCGGGATCTTCAGCGTCGGGGACCTCTCGAGCCTCGAGGACTAACCCGCGCGCACGACCTCGGATCCCCTGCGCTCGAACTCCATTTCCCTCATCGAGTACAGCGCCTCCTCGACGGCGCCGTCCAGCCCCGCGCCCTCGTAGAGCTCGAGCAGCACCCTGGGCGAGGTCCTGGTCACCGGGTGCCCCCGGACCACGGCTGGGCAGCAGTCCGGGTAACGCTCTATCGACACGCCGTAGGTGCCTATCGAGGTGGCCGCCCTCACTATCTCCTCCTTGTCCATGCCTATCAGGGGAGCCAGCACCGTTATCCCAGCGTTCGAGTACGTGGCCGCTATGTTGTGGAGCGTCTGGGACGCCACCTGTCCCAGGCTGTCGCCCGTCACGACAGCGAGGTATCCGCGGTCGGCGGCCAGCCTGGCGGCCAGGCGCATCGAGAACAGCCTCAGGAGGAGCGAGGCGTACCTGCCCTCCCTCCTCGTGATGCGGAACCTGAAGGGCCAGCAGGGCACGGCCAGCAGCCTCGTCCTCATCGTGTAGACCGTCAGGGCGCGCGCGAGCCTCACGATCTTGTCCAGCTTCCCCTCGTCGTACTCGTCGAACGGGTACAGGTGCAGCAGGTCCACCCGCACCCCTCTCTTGGCGACCAGCCAGGCGGCGACGGGCGAGTCGATGCCGCCCGAGATCAGGGCCACAGCGCTGCCCATGGTGCCCACCGGCAGCCCCCCGGGCCCCCTGACCCTGTTGCAGCAGACGAGCGCCACGTCCCTCAGAACCTCCACCCTCACCAGCAGGTCCGGGTTCTCCAGGTCCACCCTGAGGCCCAGCTCGCCCGCGATGGCCGCCCCCAGCTCGCGGTTGATCTGCATCGAGGTGAGCGGGAAGCTCTTGTCCGCGCGGCTCGCCTCGACCCTGAAGCTCCCCCCGCCCGGGCACTCCCTGGCGACCTCGACGGCGGCCTCGCGCAGGCTCGCCGCGTTCGGCTCCGTCAGCCTGCATTGGGAGAGCCACGCCACACCGAAAACGGTCCTCAGCCTCTCGATGGCCGCGCCCGCGCTCCCCGGGGGAACCCTCACCAGGAGCCTGCCGCTCACGCGGGTCACCTCGGCGCCCACGTCGGCCAGCGCGGCCCTCGCGTTCTCGGCCAGCGCCTCCTCGAAGACCCTCCTGTTGGCGCCCTTCAGCGCTATCTCCGAGTAGTGCACCACGACGGCGTCGAACAAGTCCATCCCCCCGGCCGCGCGTTCAATACATATTATAGGTCTGCGCCAGATTCACTTAAATAGTAGGCGTTGCGCGCCGCACATGATGCCAACCAAACCGACTCCTGACATGCAGAAGTGGTGCCTCGACGAGAAGGGGCAGCCCAAGATAGACAAGGGCGCGGAGAACCTCTGCATGGATGAGTCCGAGATCTGTTTCATAGACGGCTTCCACAGCAAGCTGTACTACAGGGGGTACAGCATAGAGGACCTGGCGAACTACAGCAACTACGAGGAGACCACCTACCTCCTATGGTACGGCAAGCTCCCCACGAAGTCCGAGCTCAGCGCGTTCTCGGAGGAGCTGAGGAGGAACAGGGACATCCCGCAGGGCGCCTACGACCTGATAAAGGCGATACCGCGCGACACTCACCCGATGGAGGCCCTCAGGACGGTCGCGTCTTACCTCGGCAACGTCGATCCCGAGAAGGGCAAGATGGGCCTCGACTCTATGCCCGCGAAGGCGATCCGGCTCACCGCCAAGCTGCCCACAGTCGTCGCCGCGCTCGCCCGCGCCAGGGATGGCAAGGAGCCGATAAGGCCGCGCTCCGACCTCTCCCACGCCGCGAACTTCCTCTACATGCTCAGCGGCAATGTCCCGGACAAGTTCTGGGAGAGGGCGATGGACGTCTCGCTCGTCCTGTACGCGGAGCACGAGATGAACGCGTCGTCCTTCGCGACCGTGGTCGTCGGCTCGACCCTCTCCGACTACTACTCCTCCATAGTCGCCGGGATCGGGGCCCTCAGGGGTCCCCTCCACGGCGGGGCCAACGAGGAGGCCATGAAGCAGTTCCTCGAGATCGGATCGCCCGACAAGGTCGACGCCTGGTACAAGGAGAACATCCTGACCGGCAAGAAGAGGGTCATGGGGGCCGGCCACCGCGTCTACAAGACCTACGATCCCAGGGCCAAGATATTCAGGGAGTACGCCAGGAAGTCCGTCGACGTCTCCCGCGACCCCAAGCTGGCGGACATATACGGCATCGCGGAGCGCCTGGAGAACCTCGTCATGAGCCAGCTCTGCGAGTCCAGGGGCATTTGCACTAACGTCGACTACTGGAGCGGCATCGTGTACTACGCGATGGGGATACCCATAGAGCAGTACACGCCGATATTCGCGGTCGCCAGGATCGCGGGCTGGTCCGCCCACCTGATGGAGTACGTCGCCAGGAACAGGATACTGAGGCCCAGGCTCTACTACAAGGGGCTCCTGGACCTGGAGTACGTGCCCATAGAGAAGCGCGGCTGAGGCCCCGCGCCTTTCCCCTTCTTTCCCCTTTTATCTACGTCCCCTCCTGTACCTGAGGACGGCGACCGCGCCGCCCAGGCCGGATATCCACGCCCTCAGCTCGGCGTGCCTGGACTCCAGTATCGTGATCCTGGCCCCGGTCCTCCTGGCCTCCTCCAGAACCTCGAGGGCGCGCCTCCCCAGCTCGGCGTCCGTCGACCTCACCAGCTCCGAGTCCACCACGACCTCCTCCGCCGCGCCCTCCCTGACCGCCTCCTCCACGCCGTCCAGCCCGTAGGCCAGCAGGTCGGGGTCCCGCCCCGCCACCCCGTTAACGCGATCCATCGCCTCGAGCTCCTCGACCAATACGGCCCTCCTGAGGACCTCCCTCACGGAGTCCCTCCTGAGGAGCTCGTGCACCCCCTTGACGCCGCCGTAGGAGACGCTGTCGACCAGCATGCGGACCCCGCTCGGCAGCAGCCCCCTGAGGCGGTCCGCCAGGTCGTCCTTCCAGTGCGCGGGGCCCGCGACCACCAGCTGCCCGGCGCCGAGCTCCCTGGCGAGCCTCGCCACCTCGGCCGCTATCCTCCCCATGGCCTCGGCCAGCCTCCGCTCCCTCTCCTCCGGCTGGTCCTTGCCCGGCAGCCTCAGCTCGCCCTCCTCCAGCACCTGCACCCCGTTGCCGCGCAGCACCGCCACGGCGAACTCCTCGTCGTCCAGCGCCACCGCGAGCGCGCGGGCCGCGGCGCCCTTCGTGAGCCTCGAGAGCCTGTCCAGATCCTCCCTCCTCCAGCGGTCCTCCCTGCGTATGGCCACCTCCATCCCCGGCTCCAGGGACAGCGTGTGGTGCTGCCCCTCCAGGTCCAGCTCCTTGGGCGAGGAGACTATGATGCCCCGCACCCTGAGCCTGTCCGTGAAGGGCTGGTACTCCAGCTCCTTGACGGCTACGCCGAGCGTCATGGCCTTCCGGCGACTCTCCCCGTCACCCCTCAGCTCCCTGGAGGTCCTCGCGA
This sequence comes from Conexivisphaera sp., assembly GCA_049976725.1. Classification (GTDB taxonomy): domain Archaea; phylum Thermoproteota; class Nitrososphaeria; order Conexivisphaerales; family Conexivisphaeraceae; genus Conexivisphaera. The sequence goes on from JBMFHR010000003.1 coordinate 5,810, forward strand.
ACACGACGTCGCCCGGCCTTATCATCGAGTAGAGCGCCCACAGGTCCTCCTCGGTCTCCACCCTGACCCTGAGGAGCCTGTCGTTGTCCTCGAGCCTCACGTCCTGCACGTGCGAATCAGCTATGCGAACGTTTAAAAACAAACCACCGATCGCGATTGAAGTAGGTGCGCCGGCATGCCAAGGTTCAAGACCGTGGCCGAGGCCCTGAAGGTCGTCAACCAGAGGGACCAGATCAGGAACTTCGGCGTGATAGCCCACGTGGACCACGGGAAGACGACGCTCTCGGACAACCTCCTGCTGGCGGCCGGCATGGTCTCCCCGAACCTCGCCGGCCAGGCACTCGTGCTGGACTACATGGACCTCGAGCAGAAGAGGAGCATGACGATAAAGGCGGCCAATGTCACGCTCTACTACGAGCACGAGGACAAACCCTACGTCTTCAACATGATAGACACGCCAGGGCACATAGACTTCACGGGCAAGGTGACCAGGAGCCTGAGGGCGCTGGACGGCGCGGTGGTCGTCGTCGACTCCGTCGAGGGCATAATGGTCCAGACGGAGACCGTCACCCGCCAGGCGCTGGAGGAGAGGGTCAAGCCCGTGCTGTTCATAAACAAGATAGACAGGCTGGTGAAGGAGCTCCGCCTCACCCCCGACAAGATGCAGAAGTGGCTGGGCAACATAATATCCGACTTCAACAGGCTCATAGACACCTACGCGGAGCCCGAGTACAGGGACAAGTGGAAGGTGAGCGTGCAGAACGACAGCGTTGCCTTCGGGAGCGCCAAGGACCGCTGGGGCTTCAACCTGTCGGTCGCGAAGAGCTCCGGGCTCTCATTCAAGGACGTCTACGAGATCTACACGGGCGGGGACGTGGAGGAGCTGAGGAGGAAGGCCCCGCTGCACGAGACCATACTCAAGATGATAATACAGCATGCGCCGCCCCCCCACGTCGCCCAGAAGTACAGGATACCCAAGATCTGGCATGGCGACCTGAACAGCGAGGTCGGGAGGGCGATGCTGGAGTGCGACCCAGACGGGCCGACGATAATGATGGTGACGAACACCGTGGTGGATCCCCAGGCGGGCATAGTGGCCACCGGCCGCCTCTTCAGCGGCACCGTCCACGAGGGGGACACGGTGTGGCTCGTTGGCGCCAGGACGTCCCAGAGGATACAGAGCGTCCAGATGTTCATGGGGCCCTACAGGGAGGTGGTCGGGATGCTCCCGGCGGGGAACATACCCGCCCTCCTGGGGCTCGACAAGGCCAGGGCCGGCGAGACCCTCTCGTCCCTGAGGGACATGGTCCCGTTCGAGTCGCTCAAGTACGTGGCGGAGCCGGTCGTCACGATATCCGTCGAGCCCAAGAACCCGAGGGACCTGCCCAAGCTCGTCGAGGCCCTCCAGAGGATGCACATAGAGGACCCGAACCTGGTCGTCACGATAAACGAGGAGACCGGCGAGACGCTCGTGAGCGGCATGGGGGTCCTCCACCTGGAGGTCGTGCTGGCCATGCTGGCGGAGCAGAACCTGGACGTGATTGCGAGCCGCCCCGTGATAAACTACAGGGAGACGGTGCTCGGCAAGGCGGGGCCTGTGCTGGCCAAGAGCCCCAACCGCCACAACAAGGTCTACGTGAGGGTGGAGCCGCTGCCCGAGGAGATAGTGGAGCTGATCAGGACGGGCAAGCTCAACGAGAACATGGACAAGAAGGAGATAGCTAAGGTGCTCAGGGACTACGGGTGGGACGCGGAGGAGGCCAGGGGCGTCGTCTCCATAGACGACAAGGGCAACATACTAGTCGACGCCACGAAGGGCGTCCAGTTCCTGCAGGAGTCCATGGACTACCTGAAGGCCGGGTGGATCGACGTGATGAACGCGGGCCCGCTGGCCCAGGAGTACGTGAGGGGCACCAAGGTCGTGCTGCACCACTTCGTCCCGCACGAGGACCCGGCGCACAGGACCTACGCCCAGCTGATGCCAGCCATGAGGAAGGCGGTCATGGGGGCGATCCTGCTGGCGCAGCCGACCCTCCTGGAGCCGATACTCGGGATAGAGGTCTCCAGCCCGCCCGAGCTGATAGGGACTGTCGCCGGCGTGATAACGTCCAAGCGCGGGAGGATCATAGACATAGTGCAGAAGGAGTACCTCTCGGTGGTGGTGGGCGAGATACCGGCCTCCGAGACGTCGGACCTATCCGAGGTGATGCGCGGCGCCACTGGCGGCAAGGCCATGTGGACCACACACTTCAAGGCCTGGAGGCCCGTGCCGTCGAACATGCTGCAGTCGGTGGTCGAGGCGATACGCAAACGCAAGGGGCTCCCGCCGGCGGTCCCGTCGCCCGAGGAGTTCCTCGACAAGGAGTGAGTTCCCCGGGAGAGGCTCCGTCAACTTCAGGTCGCACGCCCACGCACCATAACTCCCCAGCCGAGCGAGACTATCAGCCAGGATCCCGCCGAACTGGACCCCGCTCCGCCGGCGCCCTCTCCACTTCGAAGCTCGTTAGCGCGCGGCTGCGGAGGAGCTTGTAGTCGGGAGCCAGCTCAGGACCCGCCCGAAGGATGGCCCGCGCCAGCTGGCGCGGAAGCCCGGCGTGGCGCGCAGGCCCGGCTCGAGCGCTGCCCATATCCAGGTGGGCGTGCCGCTGGGGTTCACAATCCCCGTCCATGAATATCGCGCGCACGCTCCTGTGATCCGCGTCGAGGTCGGACGATCCGGGACCGGCGAGTACCTGTAACTATGAATCCACCTCCACACCGGGGCGTGGCTCCTCCACATAGCGGCCAGGCCCCCGAGGCGCGCCAGGGAGAGGCCGGAGAAATACGATGCATGGCGCAGAGCATGATCCTCCTTCCTACCTGTAGGTGATCACGGCGGGTCGGGAGGAGGGTCCACCCGAATTTGGATCCATCAATTGGACTTAAGTTGACGGAGCCCCCGGATTCCGGGAAGGTATTTATTCCTCCGCGTATCGGAGCCTCCCCGCGCGGCGGTCGTCTAGTCTGGTCTAGGACACTGGCCTCCCAAGCCAGCGATCGCGGGTTCGAATCCCGCCCGCCGCACTCGGGGATCGTCGGCGAAGTTCGGCAGACCCGTCCCTTTTGTTAAAAATTTGAAATAAAATTAAAAAATTGCCTCAGGGAGGGGTCTGGGCATGCTCGGCAAATATCCCGAGTTTCCCCCAACGGATGATGAATTCTTGGATCCTCCGAGATCGGAGGAGTACGACGTGGTGATAGTTGGCGCGGGCGGCGCCGGCTACCACGGATCTTTCGAGCTGAGCAAGGGGGGCAAGCGCGTCCTCATGGTGGACGACAAGGGCAACTTGGGCGGCAACTGCCTCTACGAGGGATGCATACCCTCGAAGGCCGTGGCCATGACCATTTACCTGATGGAGAAGGTGAGGGGCATCCTCGAGAGCGCGGGGAACCGCGGCGCCTCGGCCCTGAGGGCGCTCTGGGAGGACGCCGTTTCCCACAAGGACGACGTGCAGACCATACGGTACCACCAGCACATAAGGGAGATCAAGGAGCACGAGAACCTCGAGTTCGTCAAGGGAGTGGCCAGCGTGCTGGACGGGCACCGGGTCGTGGTGGAGGACCTGAACGGCTCCTGGAGGAAGGAGGTGAGGGGCAGGAACCTGATCGTGGCCCAGGGATCCGTGCCCCTGGAGGTGCCCATAAAGGGATCCGAGCTGGCCATAGGGAGCCTCGAGCTCTTCGGCTACAGGACCAAGCAGAGGTCGATGCCGGACTCCGTCGTCGTGATAGGCGGCGGCTACATAGGCGTCGAGGTCTCGATGATGCTCGCGGCCGCCGGCAGGAGCGTGACGCTCCTCGAGATGCTACCCAACATACTGAGCGGGTGGGACGACGAGGTCGTCGACGCTATCAGGGGCGAGCTCGCAAACAGGGGCGTGAGGGTACTCACGAACTCGAGGGTCCTCGAGATCAGGCGCGACGGGTCCCAGAAGACCGTCGAGTTCGCGTCGCAGGACGGCTCGAGGGGAACCGTGACGGGCGACGAGGTCGTGATGGCGGCCGGCAGGAGGCCCCGCGTGGAGGGCCTGGAGCACCTGGGAATAGTCGAGAACAGGCGCGTCGTGGTGGAGCCAACCATGAGGACAAGGCTGGAGGGGGTCTACGCGACCGGCGACCTGCTGGGGAAGTTCATGCTGTTCCACGCCGCCGTCAAGGAGTCGACGATAGCAGCATGGAACATCCTGCACGGGCACCCAATCTACGAGGTCAACTTCAGCTCCATACCCACGACGCTCTTCACGGAGCCCGAGGTCTCGTACGTGGGCCTGACGCCGGCCGCCGCCAAGAAGCTCGGGGTGCCCCACACCGTCGTCAGTTACAACCTGGAGGACGACGCGTACGCGCAGATAATGGGCGTCAGGAAGGGCTGGGTCAAGCTGACGATAGAGAGGGAGACCCAGAGGGTGATAGGCGGGCTGATATTCGGGGAGGCCGCCTCGCTCCTGATAAACGAGGTGGCGCTGGCCGTGGCGACGAACGCGAGGGTGAAGGACGTGGCGACGCTGGCGCACCAGCACCCGACGATCTTCGAGTCCATAGACCGCGCCGCGATAAGGTTCTCGCTGTGAGCTGGGCTGCGCCCGGTCCTCGCCCCTCAGGTCCTCCTCGCTGAGCACCCCAGCGGCTATCAGGTTCACGAGCGCGTTCGTCGATGCCTGCCCCGAGACCCTCCCGATCCTCCCCCTGACTTGCCTCCACCTGAGCGACGTGTTCCCGCTCTTCGACTCGTATATGACCCCGAGGACGTCCTTGACCCTCACGAACGTTATGTCCCTGATCTTGTCCAGCGTGTACTTGTCGGCGGCCTCCACGTAGATCATCCCCTTGTCCCCGTACCTCTCCGGGAAGACGAGGGGATCGCGCTCGTACTCCTCGGGTATGAACGATTTGCATGTGCTGGTTATGAGGAACCTCCTGAACCTATCCAGCGACACCTCCTTGTCCACCTTGACGACCGCGACCATGCGTCGTGATCGTGCGCGCCTCCTCTAAAAGAATTTATCCGGGCCGGGTCCCGCTCCACCACGCGATGATGACTCTAGCCCTGGGCTTCACGTGGCCGGGATCTTGAGTGCTGAGCGCCCGCTGGTCCTCGCCTCAGGCGAGGCCCTGCGCGGCCCTCCACGCAGCGGCGTACGCCTCGAACGTGCTGCTCCTCGCGCACTGGTCGCATATGCAGGAGCCCGACGAGCTCTCTATGGAGCAAACGCCGCTGTACTCGCAGTCCTCGCACGACACCTCGTGCCCGCAAAGCATGCACCTGAACTCGAATTCCACAGGGGCGCCGTTTAGGGCGCCCGATATCGCGCGCTTCACGCGCGTGAGGTCCGCGCTCCGCGGCACCAGGAATCCCTTCCCCGTCTCGTACCGCACGCCCGCCTTCATCAGCTCCTTGAAGGCCTCGGTCCCGAGCCTCGGGAGGCGGGTCCACTCGTCCAGCTTGATCCTGACGGTCACGATCGCTGGAAAGCCCGCCCCGCATATAAAGTTGGGCCGGCCTCACGCGGCCAGCAGCAGCGCGAGCGCCACAGCCGCCGAGGCGGCCAGGGCGCACGCCCAGCGCGACCCCCTGGGGCGCCGCCTCACGCTGTATCCCCTTATCTCGACGGCCTCGGCGACCTCCCTGCCCCTGACGAGGGACGCGACTATCGCCGGCGTCACGAGCGACGGCAACCCCCTGACCCAGTCCAGGAGCCCTCCGGCGCCCAGGCCCCTGGAGGACTGGGCGTCCGCGATCATCCGGAGGTCGCGCGCCAGTATGGGAACGAACCTGAGCGAGATCGCCACCCACATCGAGACCCCCTCCGGCACCCCCATCCACGACATGACCTCCCCGACCTCGTCGACCGGCGTCATCAGGTAGAAGGCGGTGGCCGCGGCCACCACGTCGAGGAACCTGATTCCGGTGGCTGCCGCCGCCGGCGCCGGATAGCCGGCCAGGACCTCCGATCCCGCCAGGACCGCCGAGAGCGCCGCGGTCGGGAGCTGCAGCCTGGCCAGCGGCCCCAGGAACCTCCCCAGGGCCGCCACGAGGATTATCGCGCCGTAGTCAGCCAGCAGCGGCGCCAGGCCGAGCGAAGCCAGCGGGTACGCGAACAGCACCAGCGAGAGCAGCAGCTTGCACCTGGGATCAGCGCCCGCCAGAGCGCCGCTCCGCCCCGCCACGGCCCGTCACCTCAGGATCATTCCCGCGATCTCCCTCGCCGCCTCCGCCGCGTCGCTCAGGTCCCGCCCGATCAGCCTCCCCAGGTCTGCCAGCTGCGGCAGCTCGAACCCGGCCGCCCTGGCCACGGACTCGTCGGAGAGCACCCTGCGCGCCGGGCCGTCGGCCACAACCCTCCCGTCGGCCATGGCCACAACCCTCGGCCCCAGCAGCCAGAGGAACTCCACGTCGTGGCTCGCCATGATCACCGTCATCCCGCGCGACGACCACAGCCTCACCAGGCCGAGCAGCCTCATCTTGTTCCTCAGGTCCTGCCCCACCGTGGGCTCGTCGAGCGCGATCACCCTCGGTCCCCAGCCGAGGACTGCCGCCAGGGTGAGCCTCCTCTGCTCCCCACCGCTGAGGCTCAGCGGCGGCCTCCCCTCGAGGCCGGCCAGCCCGACCTCGCGCAGGGCGCGCTCCGCCGCTCCCCTAGGGTCCTCCACCCTGAAGTTGCGGGGGCCGAACATCGCCTCCTCCAGGACGCTGGGGGCGAACAGCTGCGCGCGCGGGCTCTGGAAGACCAGCCCCACGTGCCTCGAGAGCTGACCGACGCGCGCCCTCCTGGTGTCGACGCCGAAGATCCTGACCGACCCGCGCGTGGGCTTCAGGAGCCCGTTCAGGTGCTTGAGCAGCGTGGTCTTGCCCGAGCCGTTCCGCCCGACCAGCGCCACCACCTCGCCGGCCTCCACGCTCAGCGACACGTCCTCGAGGGCGCGCTTGCCCCCAGGATAGAGGTACCAGACGTGCTCGAGCTCTATCGGCCTCAATCCGGCACCTTTCCTACGGGAGCCGTGCACCGCCCGCACGGTTATTAGCGTTCCGACGGGCCGGCCAGCATCGACCTCAGTTCCCCGACGCTGAGGGGCACGCCCCCCAGGTTCACCCCCAGGAGCCTGAGCCTGTGGTACACCTGGACCGCCGCCGGCGGGGCCACGCCGGCAGACTTCATCCTGGCCAGCGAGGCCCAATCGCCCAGCAGGTCCCTGGGTGGGCCCGCGAGCTCCACCCTCCCGGAGCTCAGCAGCACCAGCGTGTCCGCGAACGGCAGCGCCGGTTCCAGGCGGTGCTCCACCAGCACTAGGGTCAGGCCGCGCTCGGCCCTGAGGCCCGCCAGCAGCTCCATCAGCCGCCTGGTGGACTCCGGGTCCAGCATGGACGATGGCTCATCGAGGACCAGCACCTCAGGGGACCTGGCGATCTCGCCGGCTATGGCGACGCGCTGCTTCTCGCCGTCGGACAGCTGGTGGACGGGCCTGTCGTACAGGTGCTCCGAGCCCAGCTGCCGCAGCGCGTCCCGGGCAATGCGCTCCGCCTCCTCCGGAGGGTATCCCAGGGACTCGAGGGACATGGCCACGTCCCTCCCCGCCGTGGACGCGAGCAGCTGGTTCTCCGGGTCCTGGAAAACGTAGCCGACGCGCCTCGCCACCTCCCTTATCGAGCTCCTGGCCACCTGCGTCCCCAGCACGCTCACGCTGCCCTCCATCCGCCCGCGGTAGAAGTGCGGTATCAGCCCCACTATGCTCCTGACGAGGCTCGTCTTGCCGCTCCCGCTCGCGCCCACCACCAGGTGGAACCCGCCGGCCTCCAGGCAGAGGTCGATCCCCCTCAGCGCGGGGACGGACCCCCCCTCGTACGTGAACGAGAAGCCCTCGAACTCAACGGCGGGCCTCCGGCAGCCCATCGGTGCTCAGACGACGTCCCTCGGCTTCAGATTTAACGATTTGCCGAGCAGCTCCAGGAGCCTGTCCGTGACCGCGCCGGGCCCGGCGCGGGCGCGGAACGACGCGGCGCCCGCGTGGCCTCCTCCCGAGCCGCCCAGCCCCTCGGCGAGCCCGGCGGCCAGGTCCCCCAGGTGGATCCCGGTGGTGCGCGCGAATGCGCGCGACGACCTGAGGCTGCCCTCAGTTCCCCCGTCGCTCCTCCCCAGGGCGATCCCGACGTCGGCCCCCGCCCGCACGAGCGCCCTGGCCACCGAGGCGTGGTGGCTGCCCGAGCTCGATATGGCAACTATCCAGTCCCCGAGCGCAACGATTCTCGTCCTCTGGAGCCCCTTGAGCACGGCCACCGCCTCGGACGGGTCCCTCGCGGGGTGTATCGAGGACCTGAGCTCGGACGGAGGCCTGCCGCACTCGCCGCAGAGCCTGGCGTAGACCTCGAGCGTCCTGCAGCCAGCCGCGGCCAGCCCCCCCGTATCCGTCAGGATGCCGGCGGCCAGTGCGCAGGCCACGTCGCCCCTGACGTCGAACGATCCCAGCAGCTCCCTGGCGATTATCTCGGACGTGGACGAGGCGCCCTCGTCCACCAGGAGCTGCGCCCCGCCGACCTCCTCCCGCGGGCGGTGGTGGTCTATTATCAGGACGGGCAGCCCCCGCTCCCTCACCAGCCTCTCTACCTCCGCGCCCGCGCGTGCCAGGGAGCCGGCATCCACGAGTATCACGGCCCCCGCCCCGCGCAGGACCTCCCCGGCGTCCTCCTCGCGCGCGACCGACAGGCGCTCGAGCAGGGCCCTGGCCGCGTGGGTCGCTCCCCCCGGCGTCAGCACGCGCGCCCGCCGCCCCATCCTGGAGGCCACGATGGCCAGCGCCGCTGCGCTGGCGGCGGCGTCCACGTCCGCCAGGGCGTGCGTGATGATCGCCAGTCCATCGTGCCCCTCTATGTACTCCAGGACAACCATCCGGCTTCCCCGTCAGCTGGCCTTCTTCGCCGCCAGCGCCTCGCGGATCTTGTTCTGTATGTCCTTCAGGTTCTCCTTCAGCCTCTCCTCCTGCTTCTCCAGGATGTTCTTCCTGGTCTCCGCCAGCTCCTTCCTCTCCATCAGCTCGGCCTTGAGCCTCTCGCGGTCCGCCCTGACCAGTATCATGCCGGCCTGCTTGAACACCTCGGCGTCCGCCGGCGCCTTCTCCAGTTCCTCCAGGGCCGCCCTGACCTCCGCCAGCTCCACCTCCACCTGCTGCTTCTGGACCAGTATGGACTGGAGGCTGGCCTGCAGCTGCTCGTACTTCGAGAGCTGATCCTGCAGCCACGGCGATATCTCGCTCAAGGCTCCACCGAGACAACGCTGAAGTACGCGGCCCTTAAAAGGCTTAAGGCGCTGTACACGAAGGCCTCCGCGTCCCCGGGATCGAGCGGCCTGGCAGACCTGATCGTGACGCGCCCCCCGCTGGCCTCGATCGACAGCGGGAACCTCGGGTCGTCGGCGTCCGCCGAGAGGGCCTCCGCAATGGCCCGCGCCAGGCCCGGGTTCCCCAGCTCGACGTCCACGGAGACGGATGCCTCCAGCCCGGAGCCCTTCACTCCGGCGAGTAGGCGCCGCCCGCCACCTTATAACCGCACTTCCTGCACTCCCAGATGCCGTTCGCGACCCTCACGAACCTGGGCGAACCGCACTTCGGGCAGCTCCTCTTGGACTTGAGGAGCCTCCAGACGGCGCTGTAGCGCTTCCGCAGGGTCGCGCCGTACTTAGGACCCAGTCCCCTGAGCGGCCTCTCCTTGCCCACCAAGGCCCAAGCCCCTCCTGATCTGCTCCCTTATTTCCTTAGCCTTCGCGAACGATTCCTCGACCAGCCCCACGACCTCGGCCGGCGACCACCCGCCCGACCCCCCCTTCTGGAGCGCGCAGATGCCGTCCTCCGTGAAAGTCATGGTGAGGCGGGTGTCCATCACGGCCTCCTCCTCCTCGGTCGGGTCGTAGAGCACGTAATCGCCTATCTTGACGGCCGTCACCGACACGGGTATCCCTGTCAGGGGCAGCGCCATCAGGTTGCCCGTCTGCACGGGGTTGCCTCCCTCGTCCAGCCTGTACTCGGGCACCCTGGACGTCGCGAGGGCGGCCACCGCCGCGTAGGACGCCGCGTCGAACAGGTTGCCGTCCACGTTCAGCACGTTTATGTCCACGAATATCGAGTAGACGAGCTCGCCGACCTTCACTACGAGCTTGGAGAGGTCCACCATGCCGGACTCCCTGATCCCCCTGTCCACGACCCTGGCCAGCTCTATCGCGTTCTCATTGGGCGGCCCCGGCTCTATGTACGGGGAGGCGAGGGGCAGGATCTCGGCGTTCACTATCAGGTTCCCCCTGTCCGGCGTGTCCCTGTAGGGCTTGTCCAGGGACGCCTTGACGCCCGCTATCACGGCGGTGTTCCCCAGGTAGACCTGCGCCGATCCCTCGGCCTTGCTGATTATCGACGTCCTTATGCTGAGCGGCCTGTAGTCCTTCAGCCCCCTGCCGTCCAGCCGCTGGCCCTTCGCCAGCAGCTCCTTCAGCTTCTCCTTCCTCAGCCTCTCGACGACGAAGTTCCTCCTGGTTATCGACATGGTCCTTACTCCTTCGGCGAGCTGAAGTAGTGATCATATAACGCTTTCCTCTGCGCCTCGTAGAGCTGCCTGCAGCCCTTCAGCGCCAGATCCAGCGCCGCCTTGAACTCCTCGATCGTCAGCTTCCCGTCCATCTGGAGTAGCGTTATCCTGTCGAGGTTAGGCATGTAGGCAACCGGCATGTCGACCTCCCCCTCCTTGTCCTCCACATCGTTCAGGTCGAGGACTATCTGGCCGTCCACCTTGCCGACGGCGCAGGCGGCGACCATGTCCCTCATCGGTATCCCCGCGTTGGCCAGCGCCAGGGAGGCCGCCGTTATGCTGGCGCCCCTGGATCCCCCGTCCGACTCGAGGACCTCTATGAAGACGTCCGCGGCTGTCCTGGGGAACTGGTCCGCCATTATGGCGGCCTCCAGCGCCTCGCGCACGACCTTGGAGATCTCTATCTCCCTCCTGGAGGGCTGCGGGGGCTTCCTCTCCTGCACCGAGAACGGCGACATGTGGTAGCGGCACCTGACCAGCATGCGGTCGGGCAGCGCCAGGTGCCTCGGGTGGACCTCCTTGGGGCCGTACACGGCCGCCACTATCTTGTTCTTGCCGAGCTCTATGTAAGCCGACCCGTCGGCGTTCTTCAGGGTCCCGACCTCGAGCCTCAGCGGCCGCATCTCGTGCGGCGCGCGCCCGTCGGTCCTCCTGCCCTGCTCATCGATCAGCTTCCCCAACCTTATCCTCCTCCTTCAGGTTGAGTATGCGCCTCACTTCCTTCACCAGCGCCTCGTACCTGGGCTCCGAGTCCACGGCCTTCAGCGCCCTGGCAGCCAGCAATATTGCGTCCGGCGTCCCCTTCACCACTATTAAACCGTTCATCCCGACCGTCAGCTTGCACCCCGTCGCCTCCTCTATCAGCCTGTAGAGGCGCGAGCGCCTGTCCATGAGGCGCGGGACGCTGCGCGGCGAGATCCGTATAAGCTCGCCCTCCGTCACGCGCCCCAGCCCGGGCCCCCTCAGGGAGAGCAGCGGGTCCCTGTTCACGCTGAACGAGAGCACCTTAGCGACCACGACGTCGCCCACGTTCAGCACGCCCGATATTGCCAGCTTCTCCAGGGACCCCCTCCTCACGAGGTCCCTGACGAATATGAACCCGTAGAATATCGAGTTTATGTCGACGGTCCACGCGACCGCGTTGTAGTCCGTGACTATCCCCACGACGAGGTCGCCCTGCCTGGGCACGTACTTCCCCTCGAGCGGCACGACGCGCACCTCGTTGCCGTTCACCTCAACGATGCCGACAGCAGTGGCGTAGACCCCATTGCCCACCTTGTGCGTGTTCTCGCCGGCCACCAGGGACCTTCCCTCGGCTATCAGGTCCCCGGGGACCGCGTACCTCCTGCTCCTCATGCGATCACCTTTTCTCCTCCGGGGTCACCATCGCGCTTCCCTTCGTGAACGAGGACAGCTTGTCTATAAACGTGCCCTGGGACGCCAGCGGAAGCTCCACGACCGCCCTGAGCCCGCCGTCCTCCAGCCACTTCTCCTCCCTCACCTCGCCGTAGGACTTGAGGAGCCCGTACACCCTGTTCGCGTACTGCGCGGGCACGCTGACCACCAGCCTTATGGACCCGGTCTTGAGCGGGAGCACGGGCCTCAGGTCCTCCACTATCCTCTTGACCTGCTCTTCCGCGGGCTTGAACGGATCTATTGAGGCCCTGATCTCCTTGAGCGCCTGCTCTATCCTCACCGCGGGGTGGGGCAGGTTGGTCCTGGGGTCCACGAAGTTCTTCGTTATGTAGGCGATTATCTGCTTCCTCTTCTCCTCGATCAGCTGCCTGCGCTGCTCGGCGGTTATCTGCAGGTCCCCCTTGTCCAGTATCTCCTTGGCTATCCTGACCGTGTCGGTGGTCCTGAAGGCCTTCCTGAGCTTCTCCTCTGACGCCCTCTCGCCCTTCGAGGCGTCCGTGTATATCACGTCTATCGCGAGCACCTCCTCGATGTCCGGCCTGCCCTCGAGCTTGTACCTCAGGGCCTTGTCCGGGTGGACCAGGACCTCGAATCTCTCTCCACCCATCTCCAGGCGCGCGACCGTCAGCTTTCCACTCACGGGACGGGGTTCAGTTGAAGAGGATAATAATCTTTGACAGGCCCTCGGCTGCCCTCGAGCAACCTCCTCAGGCTCTCCCCGTAGGGTGGCTCGGCCACCCCCCTCTCCGTTATTATCGCGGTCACGTACTCCGGGGGCGTCATGTCGAACGCGGGGTTCATGACGCGGACGCCGCGCGGGGCTATCCTCCTCCCGCGCACGTAGAGAACTTCCCTCGGGTCCCTCTCCTCTATCACGACGTCCTCGGGGCGGCTCCTCGGGTCCAGCGTCGACAGCGGCATGGCCACGTAGAACGGCACGCCGTGCTGCCTCGCGAGGATCGCCACCTGGTACGTCCCGATCTTGTTGAACACGTGGCCGTCCATCAGGACCCTGTCGGCCCCCACTATGACCTTCCTCACGATGCCCCTGCTCATCGCGTATCCGACCATCGTGTCGGAGATCAGGGTGGTGTCTATGCCGTCCTTCACGAGCTCGAACGCGGTGAGGCGCGCCCCCTGCAGCACGGGCCTCGTCTCGGTGGCTATGACGCTGATCCTCTTGCCCTCCTCGATCGCCACCCTTATCGGTGCCAGCGCCGTGCCGTACTCGACCGTCGCCAGGGCTCCCGCGTTGCAGTGCGTCATGACGACGTCCCCGTCCTCCAGCAGCCTCGCGCCGTGCTCCCCTATCATGCGGGAGGACCTGCGCTCGTACTCCATGATCGCCCTGGCCTCCTCGAGGGCGCCCTGTGGTCCCCTCTCCAGGTAGGCGCTGAGCGTGCGGTCCACCGCGTGCGGCAGGTTCACTGCCGTCGGCCTCGCTGACGCGAGGTGCCTCGCGAGGCCCTCGGCCTCCCCGCGGCTCGTCTCCCTCCGGGAGAGCTCGAAAGCCAGGCCGAACGCCCCCACGACGCCTATGAGCGGCGCCCCCCTCACGATCATGTTCTTTATCGCGTAGTACGCCGAGTCCACTCCCACCACGTCGTACCACCTTATCCTGGTGGGCAGGTACCTCTGGTCCAGGACCCTCAGCCTGCGGCTTCCCTCGTCGAGCTCCAGGTGCCTGAAGGGCAAGGCTGGCCGAGTAGAGAGTAAAGCCTTTTAAGGATTCGGGGTCCATGGACCAGCTCAGGACATGTTCGCCCCCTCTGCGGGTTACGACAGGGCACTGACCATATTCTCGCCGGACGGCCGCCTGTACCAGGTCGAGTACGCGATAGAGACCGTGAGGAGGGGAACGCTCGCGGCCGGCGCAAGGACCGTGGACGGCGTCGTCCTGTTCGCCGAGGAGCGCCTCAGGAAGCTCCAGGACATATCCCTCAGCCAGAAGCTGTTCCAGATCGACGATCACGTGGGCGCGGTGGCGGCCGGGTACGTCCCCGACGCCCGCGTCCTCATCGACAGCGCCAGGGTGGCCGCGCAAAACCACAGGATACTCTACGATGAGCCCATAACGGTGGCGGCCCTCGCGAAGCACCTGGGCGACCTCGCGCAGCAGTTCACGCAGTACGCCGGCGTCAGGCCCTTCGGCGTCTCCCTGATACTGGCCGGCGTGGACCGGGACGGGCCCAGCGTCTTCACTACGGACCCGAGCGGGACGTATCTGGGCTACAGCGCCATAGCCATAGGCGGGGGAAGCGACCAGCTGAACGAATACCTCGAGAACAACTACTCGGACTCCATGGACTTGAGCCAGGCGATACTGATGATACTCAGGGGTGCCAGCAGGACGGAGGAGCACAAGGTGCTGGATCCTCGCAGCGTGAAGATGGCCGTGATCGACGTCAAGACGAGGCGCATGCGCCGCCTCAGCGTAGAGGAGGTCACGTCCTACCTGGATAAGGCGAAGGAGTAGGGGCAGCGCTGCCCCGCGGCGCGAACCCCGCGCGTCGGGGCGCGGCCGCCGATGATTCTCATCCCGCACCGCGCGATCGTTCTCTGGCCGGCACGGCGCGTCCTGTCGGGCGGTCCCCCTTCGCGCGCGGGCGCAGATCCTCCCCCGCTCACGATGGGGCATTCTCTTGGTGGGCCCGGCCGGGTTTGAACCGGCGACCTCAGGCTCCGAAGGCCTGCGCCCTCATCCAGGCTGGGCCACGGGCCCGGCCTGAGGTGAGAGGGGGCTGGATTTACCCTTGGCGTCGTCGACGGCCCGATCGATGCTCGGGGATAACTATTTATGGTTCCCGCCTTGCGATCGCGGTGTGGGGCAGCGCGAGCCGAGGATCGTCGAGAGGGCCGTCAAGCTGTTCTCGGAGCTCGATTCCGAGCTCGACAAGCTGGAAGCCGACACGCGCGCCTGGGGGAAGCAGCTCATAGGCCAGGCAGACAAGCTCTCGTCCGACGCCAGGGCCAAGCTGCTCGAGGAGGCGCGCGCCAGGGCCGAGGCCCAGCTCAGGGCCGCCGAGGAGGAGGCGCGCGCCAGGGCCGACGAGATCCTGAGATCGGAGAGGGAGAAGCTGAGCTCGCTGGCCGCCAGCTTCGACGGTATGCGCGAGTCGCTCGTCCAGCTAGCCCTGGGCATGCTGATCCCGAGTGGCCCGGGTGATGAGTGACCTTGCCCCGGCTGGCCGAGTACGAGGACGACGTCTACGCCATAACGAAGGCGTACTTCGTGCGCGGGACGCTCCTCGACAGGACGTTCTTCAGGCTGGCCGTGGGCTTCACGAGCGTCGAGGAGCTGGCGGAGAGGCTCAGGTCCACCCGCTACGCCCGCTACCTGGGCAGCGAGAGAGTCCTCAGGGCGAAGGACCTCGAGAGGATCCTCGTGGGGAGCCTCATAGAGCTCCACTACCGCCTGATGCGCCTGTACTCCGCCAGCGGCGTGCTCACCGCCCTCTTCGAGCGCTACACGTCCTGGGACGTCAAGACCGTGCTCAAGGGGAAGGCCGTGGGGCAGCCCTACGAGCAGCTGCTCGAGGGCCTCTACATGAGGGCCGAGGAGCTCCTGGGCCGGCGCGACCTGATCGTTAGAGCGGCGGCCGCGAAGGACCTGGGCGGGGCCGTCATGGGGTTCTCCGGCACCGAGTACTACGAGGTGGCGCAGGAGGGCCTCAAGCTCTACGAGTCCAGCGGGGACCCCGCGTCATTCGACCTGGCGGTCGACCGCTTCACGGTCGAGGGGGTCGCCCGCGTCGCCATCAGCGAGGGCGACGATGACGACAGCACGTACATGGGCAGGCTGGTCCTCTCAATGGTCGACGAGTACAACCTGGGGCTCGCCCTCAGGCACGCCTCGATAGGCATCCCCGCGACCCAAGCGGTCGGGCTCCTCCTGCCGCGCGGGAACCTGTACCTCCCATCCGACCAGCTGAGGAGGCTGATGTCCGAGGGGGCGCCGCCGGCGTCCTACGCGGACCTCCTGAGGAGGACCCCCTACGGCCCTCACCTGAAGGGGGAGGACGTCAACTCCATCCTGGGCGCCGTCTCGTCCTTCAGGCTGCGGGCCGCTGACGCCGCGTGGGCGGCGTCCCCCGTGGAGCCGCCGGTTCTCGTCGCTCTGATCTTCCTGGTCGAGAACGAGGTCCGCAACCTGGCGGCCGTCGCGTTCGGCATAGAGAACGGGGTCCAGAAGGACGAGATCTACTCGCTCCTGAGGTTCCCAGAGTGAGCGCCCAGCGCGGCCGGCGCCAGCCTCAGCTCCACCCTCTTCCCCCTCATCGAGAGGGGCCTGAAGAGCCTGCCGCCTCCCTCATAGAACCTGATGAACCACTCGTACGCGTGGAGCCTTATGTCCTGTATGTAGACCATCAGGCCCTCGAGCGCCGCCACTCCCACGTTGCCCAGTATCCACCCGGCGTACCCCATCGCCGCGGCGGCCCCCGCGACGCCCGCGGGGTAGAACATGTCCACTATGTAGAGCAGCGCTATGTGGACCATCAGGAGCACGGCGAGCCTCAGGTAGCTTATGGAGTTCGAGATTATCTCTATCACGTTGACCAGCCAGTCTATGACGCTCTCCATGTAGTTGCTCTCCATGGCCTTCGTCACTATCATCCCGATGGACCCGGCCAGCACTATGGGGAGGGTGACGCGGCTTATAGTGCCCGTGGTGACGCCCAGCGGCGTCATGACGGGCCCCATGACCGCGCTGAAGCTGTACCCCGACATTATGAACGCGTAGCCCCAGAAGAGCGCGGATATGTAGAAGGCGTAGACCGGTATTCTCTGCAGCGCGGCGTGCCCGAGACCCTTCCACCTGGCGTCCTGGTAGAACCCCAGGGTGTACGCCGAGAGGAGGTGCCCCACGCCTATCAGCAGCGCTATGACCAGCAGCAGGTCCACCACGTAGGCGCTGTTGGCGGTGACCACGTCGTGCGCCGGTATCAGGGGGAGCGGTATCCCGTAAAGCCTGCTGACCCCGACGAGCCGCCACAGCTCCAGCCCGAAGACCTCGCCGTCCAGCACGCCCATTATGGCCGACCCCACCCCGAACGATACGATCAGGTTCCCCCACCTCCTCAGGCTCTCGTAGCCCCTGAGCCTCAGTATGAGTCCCAGGATTATCAGCAGGATCCCGTGCCCAAGGTCCCCGAACATGAACCCGAAGAACGTGGGGAACACGAACGAGATTATGGTGGTTGGGTCGACCTCCCGCCCGGACGGTGGCCCCTGCTGGAGCGTTATCTCCTCGTAGTTCGCGCTGTACCTGTTGTTCCTGAAGATGCCCGGCTCCTCGCCGGACGGGCTCTCCACCCCGACCAAGTATCCGCCGAACCTCTCCCTGAACTTTCCGAGCATGCCCGAGGGCACGTACCCCTCGACTATAGCGACCCTCTTCAGGTTGCTGGACCTCATGCGCGCGGTCTGCGTCCTGGCGAGCTCCACCGCCTCCAGGAGCTCCTCTATCTCCCTGCCCCTCCTGGCGGCCAGCTCCCCCACTTGCCTCGATAGATCCTCGGCCTCCCTCCTGGCGGCCTCCAGCTCCTCCGAGATCCTCCTGTAGGCCTCGCTCGGCACGCTCGGGTATCCCTCGGGGAGCCTCAGGTACGAGACCTCGAAGGCCCTTATCGCGCGCTCCACGTAGTCGGCGTTCTCCCTGAGCGCCACCACGGCGCAGAGCGCGCTCCTCGCGTCCAGCGGCTCGCTGTACAGCTCGCCCTTGTCCCCGAGGCTCCTGGCTATCTCCCGCAGGTCGGTGCTGCTCGCCACGAATAGCTCCACGTAAAGCCTGCGCAGCCCAGCCAGGGACCTGAGGTCCAGCTCCAGCCTCGAGAACGCGCCGACCGTCGTGCGCAGCCTCTCGAGGGACTCCGCGCGCTTGTTGGCCTGGTCCAGCCTATCCAGGAGCTCCCTCAGGTCCCGGGTCGCGCGCTCCTCGCGCGCCTCGAGCTCCGCGACGAGCCCGGACAGGTCGGTGGCCGCGATGACGGTCCGCTTGCTCGGCGGGTACCCCTCGCGGAATGAGTCCATGACGCCGACGTCCCTCCTAAGGTGGAGCCTCTCCGCCAGCGAGAGGAGCCGCGAGTACATCTCGTCCACACGCTGCGCCAGCGCGTAGTCCAGGAAGTCCTGGCTGTCCTCCGCGAAGTGGAAGTACTCGAACGCCATGAGGTCCGACAGGAACTGGTTCAGCCTGTCCCTGCTCACCGCGAGGACCACGCGCCGGCTGCGCTCGACGGGCACGCCGGGGGTCAGCCCCTTCTCATTTTAAATTTTTTATAGGGGACGCGGCGAGCCCCCAACGTGAGGGTTATCGCCATAGGAGATAAGATATTCGTGAACGCCTTCAGGCTCGTCGGCGCGGATGGCGTGGAAGTCTCAGGCCCTCGCGAGATGCTGGATGCACTGAGGCGCGCCCTGGAGTCCAGGGACGTCGGGCTGATACTTCTCAGCGACAACTTCGCGTCCGAGATAGAGTCCGAGCTCGCCGTGATAAAGGGGAAGTACTCGGTGCCCCTGATATACGAGCTCCCGTCGCCGGGCGGCAGCCCCAGGGAGATAGATTACATGCAGATGGTGAAGGAGATGATGAGCTCATGAGCCAGGCGGCGCAGGGGGAGGGCGGCGAGCGCCGCGCCTCGGTGATCGACGACGTGCTGGACTTGGAGGGCAAGAGGCTGGACGAGATGATATCCTCCCTCGAGTCCGAGGCCGTGGAGAGGGTCCGCAGGTTCGAGGAGGCCACGCTGAGGGAGCTCGAGAACCTGCAGCGCGACTACTCGGCCAGGACGGAAGCCGCCAGGGCGAGGCTCCTGGGTATGGCCGAGATAAGGGCCAGGGGGGAGGCGCTGAGCCTGATCGACGAGAAGTCCGAGGAGGTCCTGAGGGAGGCCATGTCGAGGATAGCTGCCATGCCGCGCGACTCAGACTACGAGAAGGTCATGCTGTCGCTCCTCAGGGAGGCGGCCGACGCCGTGGGATCCCAGGAGCTCGTCGTGAGGGTCGCCAGGCCGGACGCCGCCCTGGCCAAGAAGATTATCTCGCGGGCTTCCCGCACGAAGCGCTTCCGCGGGGTCTCCCTGAAGCTATCCGACGAGGTCGTGGAGTCCGTGGGCGGGCTGATAGTCTCGAGCGCGGACGGCAGGGTTTCCTACGACAACACGTTCGAGGCCAGGCTCGCCAGGTACCGGGAAACCATTAAGAGCACGATCCTTGGGAAGCTGAAGGGGGAGGTAAGGTGACCATGTCGTCCCAGAGCAGGATCGTGTGGGTCAGCGGCCCCGCCGTGAAGGCGGACAACATGTCGGGCACCCGCATGTACGAGGTCGTGAGGGTGGGGGAGGACAAGCTCATAGGCGAGGTCATAAAGCTCGAGGGCGACGTCGCGTTCATCCAGGTCTACGAGTCGACCAGCAACCTGCGGCCGGGCGAGCCCGTGGAGAGGACGGGTCGCCCGCTCTCTGTCGCGCTGGGCCCCGGGATCATAGGGAGCATATTCGACGGCCTCCAGAGGCCCCTCAGCAGGATAGCCGAGATGGTCGGCCCGTTCGTCAAGAGGGGCGTGTCCGTCGAGAACCTACCGATGGACAGGAAGTGGCACTTCGTGCCGACCGTGAAGCCCGGGGACGACCTGGGCGCCGGCCACATCCTGGGCACGGTCCAGGAGACGCCCATCCTGGAGAACCGCGTGCTGGCGCCCCCCGACCTCCGGCGCTCCAAGGCGGTGGATGTGGAGCCGGAGGGCGACTACGACCTCGAGCACCCGATAGTCACGGTCGACGGCCCCCAGGGGAAGCAGGAGCTCAAGCTCTACCACTACTGGCCCGTGAGGCAGAAGAGGCCCTACCGGGCGAGGCTGCCGCCCAACGTCCCGCTCATAACCGGGCAGCGCGTCCTGGACACATTCTTCCCGCTGGCGAAGGGCGGGACCGCGGCGATACCCGGCGGGTTCGGCACGGGCAAGACTGTCACCCTGCACCAGATAGCCTCATGGGCCGACGCGAAGGTCGTCGTGTACGTCGGGTGCGGCGAGAGGGGGAACGAGATGACGGAGGTCCTCGTCAGGTTCCCGGAGCTCAAGGACCCGTACTCCGGGCGCCCCCTGATGGAGAGGACCGTCCTGGTTGCCAACACGAGCAACATGCCGGTGGCGGCCAGGGAGGCCAGCATATACACCGGCGTGACGATGGCCGAGTACTACAGGGACATGGGCTACGACGTGATTATGGTTGCGGACTCCACCAGCAGGTGGGCGGAGGCCCTCAGGGAGATAAGCGGCAGGCTGGAGGAGATGCCGGCCGAGGAGGGCTTCCCGCCCTACCTGGCATCCAGGCTGGCGGAGTTCTACGAGAGGGCCGGCAGGGTCGAGGCGCTGGGCGAGCCGCAGAGGGTGGGCTCGGTCAGCCTCGCCGGGGCCGTCTCGCCGCCCGGCGCCGACTTCACGGAGCCCGTCACGACGCACACGCTCAGGTTCGTCAGGGTCTTCTGGGCGCTGGACACGTCCCTGGCGTACTCCAGGCACTACCCGGCCATAAACTGGATAATGAGCTACTCCGGCTACCTGGACTCCGTCCAGGACTGGTGGGAGGCGAACGTCGACAAGGAGTGGAGGTACCTGCGCGACAGGGCCTACGAGGTCCTGCAGAGGGAGGACGCTCTGAAGGACATAGTCAGGCTGCTCGGGCCCGAGGCCCTGCCCGACGAGGAGAAGCTCGTCCTCGACGCCGCCAGGCTGATCAAGCTCGGCTTCCTGCAGCAGAACGCATACGATCCTGTCGACAGCTACGCCAGCCCCAGGAAGCAGGTGATGCTTCTCAGGCTGTTCGTCGAGTTCTATAACAGGGCGCTCGACGCGATCGAGAAGGGCGCAAGGATAGAGGACGTCCGCGCAATCAAGACGGCGGCGCTCCTGCCCAGGCTCAGGTACGAGGTCCCCGAGGATCAGCTGGGGAAGCTCGAGGAGGTCAGGAGGCAGATGCACGCGGAGTTCGACTCCATGCTGGCGGAGGTGGTGAAGGAAGTTGTCTAGCTGGGGCGGCGTGGAGTACAGCAGCGTCAGGGAGATCAGGGGCCCCCTGATGGTCGTGGAGGGGGTCACCAGGGCCGCGTACGACGAGCTGGTGGAGGTCGAGCTCCCGAGCGGCGAGCGCAGGCTCGGGAGGGTCCTGGAGACCGGCGTGGGCCTGGCCGTGGTGCAGGTGTTCGAGGGGACCTCCGGCCTCTCGACGACCGGGATAAAGGCCAGGTTCCTGGGAAGGCCGCTCGAGATGCCGGTCTCGCCGGACGTGGTGGGGCGCGTCTTCGATGGGCTGGGAAGGCCGCTCGACGGGCTGCCCCCGCCGGTCGGCGAGGAGCGGCTGGACGTCAACGGGTCGCCCATAAACCCCGCCAGCAGGGAGTACCCGGAGGACTTCATACAGACGGGCGTCTCCGTCATAGACGGCATGCTGACGCTGGTCAGGGGCCAGAAGCTGCCCATATTCTCCGGCTCCGGGCTCCCGCACAACCTGCTGGCCGCGCAGATAGCCAGGCAGGCCAGCGTCAGGAGCGGCGAGGAGTTCGCGGTCGTGTTCGCCGCCATAGGCGTGCAGCACGACGAGGCGGAGTTCTTCCGCAAGTCCCTGGAGGAGTCCGGCGCCCTCAAGAGGAGCGTGCTCTTCCTGAACCTGGCCGACAACCCGGCCATGGAGAGGATAATGACGCCCAGGGTCGCGCTCACCGTGGCAGAGTACCTCGCGTTCGATCTGGACATGCACGTCCTCGTCATACTGACGGATATGACGAACTACGCTGAGGCGCTCAGGGAGATAAGCGCGGCCCGCGAGGAGGTGCCGGGCAGGAAGGGCTACCCCGGGTACCTCTACACGGACCTGGCTACCATCTACGAGAGGGCCGGGAGGATAAAGGGGAAGAAGGGGTCCATAACCCAGCTCCCCATACTCACCATGCCGAGCGACGACATAACTCACCCGATACCCGACCTGAGCGGCTACATAACGGAGGGTCAGGTGGTCCTCAGCAGGGAGCTGCACAGGAAGGGCATCTACCCGCCCGTCGGCGTCCTGATGAGCCTGAGCCGGCTCATGAAGGATGGGATAGGCGAGGGCAAGACGAGGGCCGACCACGCGGAGGTGAGCAACCAGCTCTACGACGCCTACTCGAGGGCCGTGGACCTGAGGGCGCTCGCCGAGATAATCGGGAGGGGAGGCCTGTCCGAGGTGGACCTGAAGTACTTGGAGTTCGGCGACGCGTTCGAGCGCGTGTTCCTGAGCCAGCCCTATACGGAGAACAGGAGCATAGAGAGGACCCTGGAGCTGGCCTGGGAGGTGCTCTCCGTGCTGCCCGAGTCGGAGCTCACGAAGATCAAGCGCTCCAACATAGAGAAGTACTACAGGAGGGCCGCGGCGGGCCAGGCGGCGGGTGCGGCCGTGGGATGAGCTCGCTCAGGAACGTCCAGCCGACCAAGCTCCAGCTGATAAACCTGAAGAGGAACGTCGCAGTCTCCAAGCGCATACACAAGATACTTGAGGACAAGAAGGAGGTCCTGATCAGGGAGCTCAACGAGAACGTCGAGAAGGCCAAGAGCATAAGGCGCAAGCTGTCGGAGGACCTCCTCGAGGCGTACGCGCACCTGCTGAGGGCCTACGTGGACATGGGCTCCACGAGGCTCGACAGCATAGCGGGGTCCTCGAAGGCCCACCTGGACGTCGACGTGAAGGTCAAGAAGGTAATGGACGTCCGCATACCGGTCCTCATCATGAGGGGCGCCGGATCAGCCGTCCGCTACGGCGTCGTCGACACGAGCCCCGAGCTCGACGAGGCCGTGAGGAGGCTCTCATCGTCGCTGGCCGACATCCTCAGGGCGGCAGAGGTCGAGAACACGATATTCCGCATAGCGGCGGAGCTGAAGAGGACCCAGAGGCTGATAAACGCCCTCGAGTACATCATAATTCCCAGGTACGAGGAGAACATCAAGTTCATATCGATGGTCCTGGAGGAGCGCGAGCGCGAGGAGTTCATCAGGCTGAAGAAGCTTAAATACGTGATAGAGGAGAGGCGTTCGCAGGCATGAGCGCCGGCTCGGGCCTGGAATCGAGGGATGAGGTCGACAGGGCGTTCAGCGCCGTGATCGAGGAGATCAGGAAGGCCGCTGCGGCCCAGAGGGATGCCGTGCGCAGGCGCCTGGAGGACATACGCGCCAAGTACAAGTCTGCCCTGAGCGGCGCGCAGGGCTAGGGCCGCCCCACCGGGCCCACTGATCGTAACCTTTAAAGATGGGGCATTAACCCCCCACGCACGTATGTTGATGGAAGCAATCCTGCTCATGCTGCAGGCGGCCACCACCTCCAACAGCTACGGCCTGGGGCTCCTCGCGGCGGGGCTCGCCTTCGGGCTGGCCGCCGTGGGGGCCGGCATCGCGATGGCCAGGATAGGCTCCTCGGGCCTGGCCGTCACCGCTGAGAAGCCCGAGCTGAGGACCTGGAGCATAGTCATACTGGCGTTCGGGGAGACGATAGCGATATACGGGATAGCGATAGCGATACTCCTGCTGGGCCGCCTGCCCAGTTAGATCGCCCATCCGGGCGACCTTCCCCGGAACCTTTATCGTTCAGCGCTGACGTAGGAGTACTCCCGAAGGGCTCCTCGCCGCTAGAACGGCCTGAGCGCTAGCCACACGTGCTCCGGTCCCGGGGCGATCCCCGTCAGCCTCCTGCCCCACCTCGACGAGAAGAAGAGCGCCAGCCTGGCGGCGTCGGCCAGGCACGATGGGTCGCTCGCGCGGCAGGTTCCAGCCTGCTTCCTCCTCACGAACCTGTAGGCCGCGCGGAATGCGGAGAACCTCCTCCTGAGCTCCCCCTCGTAGCGATCCGCGCTGAAGCCCTCCACGCCCTCCCTCAGTAGGATTTCGGCCAGCAGCTCGGCCGACTCGACGCTGGGCAGTATTCCCTCGCCGAGTATCGGGAGCACGGCGCCGGCGGCCTCGCCCACGGCGACCACCGCCGCGGCCCCGGCGCTCCTGCTGATGGGTTCCAGGATCCCTGGTGGCGATATCCTGATGGGCCTGCCCTCCCTGCTCAGCACCTCGTCGGGGCGGTGCTCGTCCAGGAACTCCGAGAGGTACCTCAGGTGCATGTGATGCAGGTCCCCCGCCCCGACGAAGAACTCGCCCCCGCCGAGCGGGAAGTACCAGAGGTACCCGGAGTACCTCGGGAAGGGCCTCACGTAGAAGCTCTCCATGGGCGGGTTCCTGTAGCGCACCCTGAGCTGGTACGCTGGCAGGGCGAACTCGGTCCCGGACCTCGCCGGCCCGATGACGGCCCTGTGGACGCCCGTGGCGTCCACCACGAGCCCGGAGGCGTCGCCGGGTATTCCCCGCGCCCGCACGGAGTGCCTCACCCTGAAGGTCCCCATCAGCCTCCTTATCAGCGCCGGCTTGTCGAAGGTGACCAGATGGCGGGTCGGGACCTCGTGGATCGTCCCGCCCAGGTCCACCGAGATCCCCCTCGCCTCGACGAGCACGTAGTCTTCCATGTCCACGTCGAGCTGGCGCAGGCGCTCGCGCATCCCCTCCAGGCTCGTCGCCCAGGCGCAGACGGAGCGGTAGCCCGCGGGGTCCTGCGCCTCCACGCCCTCCACGTCGATCCCGGCCAGCGCCAGCCTGGCCCCGAGGTATGAGCCGGCCACGCCGGTGCCCACTACGGTCACCCTGGCCACGCCACTCACCCCGCCAGCTTCGTATTTTAACTACCGCCGCGCAGGCCGTGCCGTGAGCCTCATCAGGGATCCTGGCCTGGCGCCCTCTGGCCGCAGGAAGATAGATTGGGCGATGTCGCGCATGCGCGTCCTCTCTTCTTTCGTCTCGGAGATGGAGCGCGAGAGGCCGCTTGACGGCGTGCGCGTTGGCATCAGCCTCCACCTGGAGGCGAAGACCGCCGTGCTGGCGATGAGCCTCGAGAGGCTGGGCGCCCGCGTGTCAATAACGTCCTCAAACCCGCTCAGCACCCAGGACGACGTCGCCGCGGCGCTCTCGCAGGTCGTCCACCGCGTCTACGCCTGGAGGGGGGAGACCGACGAGGAGTACGAGGAGAACCACAGGCGCGTGCTCGCGGACGGCCCCCAGGTGCTGGTCGACGACGGCGCCGACCTCTCCGTGATGGCGCACTCCATGGGCCTCGCGGGCTCGATATTCGGCGCCACCGAGGAGACGACCACCGGGGTGCTGCGCTTCCGCGCCATGGAGAGGGAGGGAGTGCTGGGATTCCCGGTGATAGCCGTGAACGACGCCAGGAGCAAGCACCTCTACGACAACCGCTTCGGGAGCGGGCAGAGCGTCGTGGACGGAATACTGAGGGCGACCAACGTGCAGCTCGGCGGGAAGCGCGCGGTGGTCCTGGGTTACGGCTGGGTCGGCAAGGGAGTCGCCGAGAGGCTGCGCGGGATGGGCGCCCGCGTGATGGTCGTGGAGGTGGACCCCTTCAAGGCGCTCGAGGCATACATGGACGGCTACGAGGTCGTCGACTCCATGGAGGCCGCCAGGTCGGGCGACATATTCGTCACCTGCACCGGGAACGTGCGCGTGCTGACCGACAGGCACTTCGCGGTGATGAGGGACGGCGCGATACTGGCCAACGCCGGGCACTTCGACGTCGAGGTCGACGTGAGGGCCCTCAGGTCCATGGCGTCCTCCGAGGATGAGGTGAGGCCGAACGTCCGGGAGTTCAGGATGCCGGATGGGCGCCGCCTCTACCTGCTGGGCGAGGGAAGGCTCGTCAACCTCGTGGCCGCCGACGGCCATCCCATAGAGGTCATGGACCTGAGCTTCGCGACCCAGCTGCTCTCGGTCATCTACATCGTAAGGAACAGGGGGAGGCTGGAGAGGCGCGTCCACGCGCTCCCGGCGGAGCTGGACGAGGAGGTGGCGAGGAGGAAGCTGCGCATAGAGGGAGTGAACCTGGAGGCGCTCACCGATGAGCAGAGGCGCTACCTGGAGTCCTGGCGCTGAGCCCGCGCGCCGTCCAGGAACCTGCCCCTGAACTCCTCGGCGGCCTCGAGCGCCTCCTCCAGACCGCGCAGCATCACGCGCCCTCCCTCGACCACCGGTTCCCCCTCGACGTACACGCGCCTCACCTCGGCGCGCCCCGACGACATGACCACGTTTGTCGTAAGGTCCCACGCGGGCCTCATCTGGATGGACCTGAGGTCCAGGGCCACGAAGTCCGCCCTGTAGCCCGGCCTGAGCGCGCCCACGTCCCCCAGTCCGGCTGCCCTGGCGGAGCCGAGCGTGGCCGCGTAGAGCGCGTCGCGCGCGCTGAGCGCCGCCGGATTCCCCGTCCGCGCCCTCTGCAGGTACACCATCAACCTCATCTCCTCGAACGCGTCGAGCGAGTCGCTGCTCGCCTGGCCGTCGGTTCCCAGCGCCACGTTGATGCCGGCGTCCATCATCTCCCTGATCCTCGCTATCCCGGTCCCGAGCCTCGAGTTGGACCGCGGGCAGTGGACCACGCTCGCGCCCCTCCTCCCGAGGAGCGACAGCTCCTCGTTCGTCAGGTGGACGCCGTGGGCGGCTATCAGGCGCTCGTTCGCCAGCCCGAACTTGTCCAGGTAGGCGGCAGGCGTCAGGCCCGACTCCTCCCTCACCCTGGAGACGTCCTCCGCGGTCTCCGAGAGGTGGGTGTGCACGCGCAGTCCCAGCCTGCGCGAGGCGTCGGCCAGCGCCCCCAGCATCTCGGGGCTGCAGCTGTAGGGTGCGTGCGGTCCAAGGGCAAGCTCCACCCTCCCCCGGCCCTCCTCCCTCACCAGGGACAGGTAGCCGTCGATGTTCCGTAGGCGCCTCCAGCTCTCCTCCACCATGTACTCGACGCGGTCCATGAACGCCAGCGTCAGGACCCCCCTCAGCGGCACCTCGCGCAGGACCCTGAGCATGGGCTCCACGTTGTAGAAGTCGACGAACGACGTTATGCCGGAGGAGAGCTGCTCCGCGACGCCCAGCAGGCTCCCGTAGTATATCGATTCCTGATCCATCTCGGCCTCGACGCCCCACACGCGCTCCAGCCAGGCGTGGAGCGGCAGCCCGTCGCCATAACCCCTGAGGAGCGACATTGCGGCGTGAGTGTGGGCGTTGACGAAACCCGGAAGGACCGCGACGTCCCCCAGGTCCACCACGTCGAACCCCGTGAGATCGAGCTCCTCCCTGGCCCCCGCGCTCACGACGACGCCGTCCTCGACGAGCAGCGCCGCGCGCTCGATCCACTGGCTGCGCGCATCCGGCAGCATAAGCCTGGCCAGGAACGCGCTCCTCCTCGCCGCCATTGGCCTCCTCCGAGATGACCGTGCCGTTTAAACGCACTGGCGTGTACCCGTCCACGAGGACCTCCACCCACCTGCCCAGGAGCCTCGCGCCGCCCCTCACCACTATCGGCTTGTACCAGTCGTTCCTGGCGATGAGCGTCCCGGGCTTCGACCCCGGCTCGAGGACGATGGCCCTCCCCCTCCACCCCGTCCACGCCGAGTTGCGCCTCTCCATGACCCGCATCGCCACGCGGTAGGCCTCAAGGCTCCTCTCCGAGACTACCTGGCTCGGGAGCTGCCTCATCCGGCTGGCCTCCGTCCCCGGCCTATTGCTGTACTTCGAGAGGTTGATCACGTCCGGCTCGACGGTCGACAGGAGGTCAAGCGTCGCCCTGAAGTCCTCCTCGGTCTCCCCGGGGTGGCCGACTATCACGTCGGTCTCCAGGGTGAGGCCCGGGACCCTGTCCCTCAGGGCGCCTACCAGCTCCCTGAACTCCCCGACGCCGTGCCCCCTCCTCATGAGGCGCAGCATGCGGTCGCTCCCGCTCTGCACCGGTATGTGCGCGAACTTGTATACCCGGCTCTGCCCGTACAGGTCGATCAGGTCGTCGAGGATCCTGGCCGCGAGGACGGGCGTCATCATGCCTATCCTCACGCGGTAATCGCCGCGCACGCTCGAAAGCAGCTCGCGGACCAGGCCGGCCAGGTTGAGTCCCCCCGAGCTGTACGAGGCCACGTCCTGCCCCGTGAGCCTCAGCTCCCTCACCCCGGATGCCACCATGCGCCTCGCGGCCTCGATTATGGAGCTCGCCCCGTAACTGCGCGTTGACCCGCGGGAGAACTTGGTGGCGCAGAAGCTGCACGAGAAGGTGCAGCCGTCCTCTATCTCGAGGGTCCCGATGAGCCCTCCTCTGGGCCTCGCGAGCGCCGGCTTGTCCGGCGGCGCGGCGGAGTCCAGCAGAAGCCTCCCCCTGGGGTCCCTCATCGCCGCCTCCACCGCCTCGAGCACCCTGTGCACGCTGGATGGTGTCAGCGCCGCGCCGAACTCCGCCGACATCACGAGCCTGTCCCAGTTTATCTTGGTGAGACAGCCCGCCACCACAAGTGGCTTCCCCATCCGCGAGAGCCGCGCCAGGCGGTCGACTATCTTGTTCTCCGTGGGGGACTTGACGCCGCACGTGTTCACTACTATGACGTCCGATTCCTCCGGCGCGGCCGCGCTCCTGAAGCCCGCTCCCTCCAGCACGCTCGCCATCAGGTCGCTGTCCGCCTGATTGGCCGCGCACCCATACGTCTCCAGGTAGTAGCTCGGCACGTCGTTCGTCCCCCGACGAACGAGATAATAACGTTTGTCCGCGAAGTTCCTGTCGTTCGCTCAAAATCGTAACAACTATAGGCATTTGGTATGGATTTAGCCCTTGTATGGCGCAATTTCTGCGAAAAATTCCACGAATCGTTGGCGCATTGTGTCAACTGGTAGAGTGCGCGCGTCATCGCGCGTTAACCTTCATCGTTAATATTGATACTCCGCACAGTCATTGCGGTATGCCTAAGCTGACGGGAGCCCTGGCCATCGGCGTCCGCGCCTCACGCGTGCTCGAGGGCATGACCCGCGGGGTCGCGGCCGCGGGCCTGGAGCTTCGCTCAGCCAGGCTGGAGGTCCGGCCAGACGCCACCGCCTGGGAGCTCCTGCAGTCCATGGGCACCATAGCCGGCCAGCTCTCCGGCCGCGGGGACCTCCTGATCCTGGTCGACGGCTACTCGGACAGGAGCGTCAGGACCGCCCGCCTGTTCCTGGAAATGTGGGATCCAGGGTCCCGCGCCTCGGTGTTCATGCTGCCCCCGCTGCCGAACGAGAAGCGCCTGGAGGGCAGGTTCCGGTTCAACGTGGGGCTCATGGCGAACTGGCTGGACGTCGACGGGCTGCTCATCGACGTGAGGCTGGACGACTCCCTGTCGTCCTCCTCCGGCGAGGAGCTCGAGAGCGCCGCCCTAAGCAGCGTGTCCGCCGTGCTGCTCGACCTGGTGGGCCGCTACGACCGTCCGCCGGTGTCGGAGCTGCTGGAGGACGGCGGCAACTACCTGCTGCTCATCGGAGGCTTCCGCAGCGCCAGGGAGCTCGCCCTCATGGGGGCGCTGGAGGGCGCCCCATCGGTGGCGGTCGCGGCCTCCGCCCCGGCATCGGAGCTCGTGCTGGCGGCCTCGCTCGCCCAGGCCTTCGGCGTCGGGGTCGACACCGCCAGCGGGAGCGTGAGCTACGTGATCATGAGGAGGGAGGACATGAGGGAGGAGGACCCGATCTACGCGGCGCTGAGGAGCAGCCCGAGGGGACCGCCCCCGGCGCTCGACTTCTCGCCCACGATGCCGGCCAAGGTGGAGCTCCCCCTGGACCTCTACGAGCTCTGACGGGGGATCCGCTAGGTTAAATACCGCCCCCTCGCAAGCCGGTGTGCATGGTGGATGACTTCCTGACGCTGCTGGAGAGGATAAAGGACCACCTGAAGAGTGAGGGCTCGGGCAGGGTGGGGAGGCTCGAGATCCCCCCTCCTGACATCGTCTGGGTCGGGAACAGGACGATAATCAGGAACTTCAGGCAGATATCCGACATAATGCGCAGGGATCCGCAGAAGATGGCGGTGTTCATGGGGAAGGAGCTCGCGACCTCCGCCAACCTCGACCAGGACCTGCGCCTGATACTCTTGGGCAGGAAGGACAGGGAGTCCGTCGAGCGCGTGATACAGCGCTACTTCAAGGAGTACGTGGTGTGCCCCGTCTGCGGCAGCCCCGACACCAGGCTGGTGAAGGAGCACAAGGTGACGTTCCTCGTGTGCGAGGCCTGCGGTGCCAAGAGCCCCGTGCGCGAGGTGAAGTGACTGCAGGGAGAACGCGGCGGGCGCTTCGTGGTCAGGAGGATCCCGTACAAGGACGTGGTCATGGTCAACGTGGCGGACGCGGAGCTGCTGGGCAGGCGCCTGTCCGAGGGAGGGCTCAGCGTCGAGATATCCCCCGACTACTTCTCCGGCGAGGAGGTGGGACTGGAGGAGGCCATCTCCCTGATAGAGGGGGCGGCGATAGTCAACCTGGTCGGCAACGCGATAGTGGGCGAGGTCCTCAGGAGGGGGCTCGCGCACCCCGGCGCGGTCCGCACGATAGGCGGCGTCGCGTTCCTGATGATATTCAAGTTCACCCACGGCTGATCAGTCCTCGGCGGCTGGCCCATCGATAGCCTCAGCCCGGGGCTAATCCTTATAATAAGGGCGATCGGTGCGCCGACTATGGGCAAGCGCAAGGTGATAAGCGAGGAGGAGCTGAAGGAGCTTGTGCTGCCGGGCCCGGGCGAGGTGCTGGGCAGGGTGGTCAAGCTGCTCGGCAGCGACCACATAATGGTGAAGTGCGCCGACGGGAAGACGAGGGTGGGCAGGATACGCGGTAAGCTGAAGCGGCGCATATGGGTCAGGGAGAACGACGTCGTCCTGGTCGCCCCCTGGGAGTTCCAGGACGACCGCTGCGACGTGCTCTGGAGGTACACGATACCCCAGGCCGACTGGCTTAAACAGAACGGATACCTACCCCAGGACGTCTAAAAGTTGTCCGGGGACTGGGAGGAGCACGAGCCGAGGAAGGTCGTGAGGGACCTCCTGAGGCGGGAGCGCCGCGACCGCATCAAGCTCAAGGACGCAGACGACTACAAGGTGGTCGAGGGCGTCCTGGACTCCAGGACGCTCATGTCGATATACTCGCTCATGAAGGGCGGCTACCTGGCCTCCCTTAAGGGCGTCGTAAAGTCCGGCAAGGAGGCGCGCGTCTACTGGGGCACCGCCCCCGACGGCGCCGATGTGGCCGTCAAGATATATTACGCGGTCGCGTCGCAGTTCAAGCGCAGGCTGATCTACATAGAGGGCGACCCGCGCTTCAAGGAGATAAAGCGCGACCCGCACGGCATAGCTGAGGCCTGGGCCAGGAAGGAGTACGCGAACTTGAAGCAGGCGCGCGACGCGGGAATCAGGGTCCCCGCGCCGATCGCCGTGAAGGGGAACGTCCTGGTGATGCAGTTCATCGGCGAGGCCGGCAGGCCGGCCCCGCTCCTCATGGAGTCCGAGGTCGAGGAGCGCGATTACCTTACATTATTACATTATATTAGGGAACTGTGGAGGAAGGCCATGATCGTGCACGCCGATCTCTCGGAGTACAACGTGTTCAAGTGGAGAGGCGAGCTCGTGCTGTTCGACTTCGGGAGCTCGGTGGACGTCGGGCACCCCATGGCGGCCGACTTCCTAAGGAGGGACGTTGAGACTATAAACAGGTTCTTCGGATCCAGGGGCATAGCGGTGAGGGACGCCGAGGAGGTACTGGGGGAGGTGCTAGGTTGATGTCCGCGGGGATCGTGGTCAGGTTGCCCAGGGACAGGATAGGCGCGCTCATAGGCAAGGAGGGCGCCACCAAGGCGCGCATAGAGCGCGAGTGCGGCGTTGTCCTCAAGGTCGACAGCAAGACGGGCGACGTTGAGATAGTGCCGGGCGAGGAGGCGGACCTCCCGACCGCGAGGGCGCTCGTCGAGGCGATAGGCCACGGCTTCTCGTACGACAGGGCGTCCAGGCTCCTGGAGCCCGGCAACACGATGGCGGTGGTCGACCTCAGGGAGTACGCAGGGCACTCGAGGAGCGACCTCGAGAGGATAAGGGGGAGGATAATCGGGAAAAACGGAAAGGCCAGGCGCGTCGTAGAGGAGCTCACGGGCGCTTACATATCCGTCCACGACAGGTTCGTAGCCATAATAGGATCCGCCGACCAGGTGAAGGCCGCCGAGGACGCGGTCAGGGCGCTCGCGTCGGGCAGCATGCACAAGGCCGTCTACAGCATGCTGCAGAACAGGCGGACCATGATGAGGATGGAGAGGATGAAGCTGTGGAGGAAGCCCGGGGAGGAGGTGATCTGAGACGTCGTTCAGCGAGATCTCGCCGAGCGAGTTCTTCTACAGGAACAGGGACCTGGCAGGCTTCACGAACCCCGCCAGGGCCCTCTACTTCTCCCTGAAGGAGCTCGTGGAGAACTCCCTGGACTCCTGCGAGTCGGCCGGGATAACACCCGAGCTCCTCATATCCGTCGGGGTGGACGAGGATGGGCCGTCCGAGGATCCCAGGTTCTACAGGCTGACCGTGCAGGACAACGGGACTGGGATACCCAGCGGCAACCTCGCCGACGCCTTCGGGCGCATATTCTACGGCAACAAGTTCAGGCTCAAGCAGTCCCGCGGGGTATTCGGCATGGGCGCCACGATGACGCTGCTATACGCTCAGGCGACGGTCGGCAAGCCGTCGTTCGTCGCCAGCTCGACCACCGGCAGGCGATACCACGGCGTCCTGATGAAGGTGGACATAGAGAGGAACCGCCCAATAGTGCTGAGGAGGGTGGAGGGCAGGGCGCGCGGCTGGAGGGGGACGCTGGTCAGCGCGGTCGTCCTAGGGGACTACCAGAAGGCGGAGGGCAAGATAGTGAGCTACTTGGAGCAGACAGCGATGGCGGCGCCCTACGCTTCCCTGACCTTCAGGGATCCCCGCGGCCGCCAGATAAGGCTGGAGAGGGTTGTGGAGGAAATGCCCAAGCCGCCCCGCGAGACGCTGCCGCATCCCTCCGGGGTGGACATAGAGACGCTGAGGAAGATGATCAGGGCCTGGAAGGGCGGCAGCATGCTGCAGTTCATGGTGAAGAACTTCCAGAGGGTTGGCCCCAGGACTGCCGAGTCTTTCCTCAGGTACGCTGGGTTCGACCCGAACTCCAGCCCGAGGGACCTGAGCGATCCGGAGCTGTCCAGGCTGGCGTCTGCCCTGAGGAGCTACACTGGGTTCCTGCCGCCGGACGCCAGCTACCTGTCAGTCCTGGGGCACGAGCTCTTGGAGGCCGGCGTCCGGCGGCTGCTCGATCCCGAGTTCTGCAGGACCGTGGTCAGGCGCCCGCAGGCGTACGAGGGTCATCCGTTCGTCGTGGAGGCGGCGGTGGCCTACGGTGGCCCCAGGCTCAAGCCCGGGCTAACTGTCTTCAGGTTCGCCAACAGGATACCGCTCCTGTACGATGAGTCCAGCGACGTCACGTGGAAGGTCCTGAACTCCATGGACCTTCGCTCCTACAGGGTCAAGCCGGAGGACCCCATAGGAGTCATAGTCCACGTGGTGTCCACGAAGATACCGTACAAGACGATCGGCAAGGAGTACATCGCGGACAGGCCGGAGGTCGAGAGGGAGATCAGGCTAGCCCTCAGGGACGCGTTCAGGGCGCTCAGGAATTACCTGAGCAGGAAGGAGCGCATGGTCGGCGTCGTGCGCAGGGCCAACGTGTACGCCAAGTACATGTCCCTTATAGCGAGGTTCTCGGCGGAGCTGGCCGAGCGCGACCGCGTGCCCAAGTATGATATATTAATCCCGAAGGGCATGGTCCAGGACATTGGGGAGGCATCGCGGGACCAGGAAGGCGGCGCTGGCCAAGCTTAAGGGGCTCGGGGAGCTGGTGTACGAACAGATAGAGCACGGGGAGTACCCCGTGCTCAGGATACCCGATAGGAGCGTCAACAACATAATCTACGATGAGAAGCTCGGCCAGTACATACTGGGCCCCAAGAAGTTCATCAGGACCACGCGCAACGTGAAGCACCTGAGGGCCTTCGCCCAGCTCTTGTGGCTGGCCTACTTCTCAAAGCTGCTTGTCGGCTCGCACAAGACCTCAACCCTCAGGGACGTGTTCTACTCCGCCCAGGCTTACAACGTGGAGTTCGAGGATCAGGACGAGTCGGACGAGAGGGTGACGGAGCTCGAGGCGCTACTGGGGATGGCCAGGGAGGAGTTCAACATATACCCCGAGGAGAGGAGCTCCATCTTCGGCCGCCTCACCATCGAGTACAACATACCGGGGTACGAGGGCAGGAGGCTGGACCTCACGTCGCACCCGGACGGCGTGATGATAGGACCGGCCCTGACCACGGCGGACTTCGTAGACACGGACGCCGAGATGGTCATAGCGATAGAGAAGGGCGGCCTCTTCACTAGGTTCATAGAGGAGAAGGTCCACGAAAGGTTCAGGGCGATCCTGATCAACACGGCCGGCCAGGCGCCGAGGGCCACGAGGTACCTCCTCAGGAGGCTCAGGAACGAGCTGAACCTGCCGGTCTACGTCCTCACCGACGGCGACCCCTGGGGGATGCACATCGCGATGGTGATAATATCGGGATCCGCTAACGCCGCCCACCTGACGCAGCTTAACGTGCCCGACGCCTCCTGGATAGGCGTCTGGGCCACCGACATAGTGAAGTACAAGCTGCCGTTCGACAAGCTCACCGACGTGGACATTAAGCGGCTCAGGGAGCTCTCCAGGGATCCCAGGTACTCGGGCGAGCCCTGGAGCTCGCAGATAGACGCTTTCCTGAAGCACCGCAGGAAGTCCGAGCAGGAGGCGTTCGCCAAGTACGGCCTGACTTACATAGTCGACAGGTACCTCCCGGACAAGCTCGGGCGCTAGGTCGCGCGAGGAGGCGCCGCCGGCCCGACTCGAACGGGCGACCTACTGGTCTCCGCGTGCGGCCCTAACAGCCAGCCGCTCTACCGACTGAGCTACGGCGGCGCCCCTAGGGAGCTCCAGGGTTGTTATAAGCGTTCTGAGGCAATCGACCCGGCGTGAACTAACGTTTTTAAGGAAAGCGGAATCCCCCCAAAAGGGGCCCGTAGCTCAGCTTGGCGGAGCGGCCGGCTCATAACCGGTAGGTCGTGGGTTCAAATCCCACCGGGCCCACGCTCTCCGGAACAGTTATCTTCAACTTCAGGATGGACGCCGAGTTCGTGGAGTCCGGGTGGAGGGAGCGGCTGTCATCGGCGGCCTCGCGTCTGGAGAGCTCGCCTGTCGAGATGGCGTACAGGCTGGTCAGGGCCTCGGATACCAGGCTGATAAACATGGCCAGCGGGAACCCGGACCCCGAGATAGTGCCCGTCAAGGAGCTGGCCGAGATCACCCAGGAGGTCATGGGCGCCCTCGGCTACGAGTCGCTGATCTACCCCGACGCTGGCGGGCTGGAGGACCTGAGGAAGGAGATCAGGCTTTACATGGGGAGGGAGGGGATATCGCTGCCCAAGGACTACGAGCTATCGATAACTAGCGGGGCGCAGCACGCGTTCAAGCTCATGTCGGAGCTGCTAGCCGGCGACGGCGTGAGCGTCGTCTGCGAGAGCCCGACCTTCGTGGAGACCCTCGCGCCGCTGAAGCTCCGCTCCCGGGTCTACGGCATCCCCTTCGAGTCCGGCAGGCTGAACTTTGACCTCATGGAGAGGACGCTCAGGGAGCTCGGCCCGGGCCGCGCGATCGTCTACCTGATACCCACGTGCCACAACCCAACCGGCATCACCATGAGCGAGGACGACAGGCGCCGCGTCCTGGAGCTCGCAAGCAGGCACGATGCGGTGATCATAGAGGACGAGCCATACAGGGCGTTCTCCGACGCCCAGCCCCCGGCGCTCGTCTCGCTGGACGACGAGTCGCGCGTGATCTACGTGGGGACGCTGAGCAAGGTCCTCGCTCCCGGCCTCAGGATAGGGTGGATCGCCGCCCCGAGGGAGATAGCCGAGGCGGTGTCCATGCTCGAGAACTACGACATAACGACGTCGACCCTGACGCAGCACGTGGCTCTGGAGTCCTTCCGCCACGGCCTGGTGGACACGATGTCGTCCATCCTCAGGTCCCACTACCTGACGAAGCGCCGCGTGCTAGAGGAGTCGCTGAGCGACAGCATGCCGCCGAACGTGAGCTGGGAGCCCAACGGCTGCGGCCTTTTCCAGCTGATCGTGGCTTCCGGATTCGACGCGGAGAGGCGCCTGATTGACGCGATAAGGAGGGGGGTGATCTACGTCCCGGCCCGCAGGTTCTTCGTGCCGGAGGGGGATGCCGGCAGCATCAGGCTGAGCCTGGGACCTCCCACGAGGGACGAGATCGTGGAGGGAGTGCGCGTGCTGGCCGGGCTGATCTCGGAGTACAGCTAGAGCTCCACGCTGATGGCCGAGCGCCCCAGCTCCTCGTAGACCGCCACGGCCGCGAAGAGGTCCTCCAGCGGCGTTCCCACGCCCTTGTAGAGCACCGGGCCCCTGGGGCGCCCCCGGTCCCCGCTCCTCCTCAGGAGGCTGGCCAGATCGATCACCTTGTCGCGGCCCAGCGCCCCGCTCCCCAGCGCCCCGCGGAGCTCCGCCGACTCCTCCAGAGCCGCCTCGGTGTCAACTACCACGAGCGCGCTCCTCCTCACCGTCTCCTCGTCGACCTCCCTCGAGTTGACGTCCAGCCAGCCAATGGATATTATCAGCGCGTCGCGCTCGGGATCCAGCGAGCTGCCGGGGAAAACCGGCGTCCTGGACGTGGTGGCAGCCACAATCACGTCCGACTCCCTCGCGATGGCCTCCGGGCTTCCCGCGAGGCTGACCTCCGCGATGGTTCCCACCGATGACGCGAAGGACTCGGCGCGCCCCCGGTCCGGATCGTGGACCAGGATCCTCCTGAGGCGCAGCACCCTGGCCAGGGCCGCCGCGTGCGCCCTGGCCTGCAGCCCAGCGCCCAGGAAGCCAACCGTCAGATCGCCGCCCGGCGCCAGGTGCTTGGCCACCACCGCGCTTGTGGCCCCCGTCCGGTAGGCGGT
The DNA here is from genome assembly GCA_049976725.1 of Conexivisphaera sp. Lineage (GTDB taxonomy): Archaea > Thermoproteota > Nitrososphaeria > Conexivisphaerales > Conexivisphaeraceae > Conexivisphaera. The sequence continues at coordinate 42,775 of JBMFHR010000003.1, forward strand.
CAGGATGCCGCCCTCCATTATCGAGAGGGGCACGCCCGTGGCGCGCCTCGCCAGCAGCACCAGCGAGTTGGCGGTCGGCAGGCCCGCCGCGGCGTTCCCGGGATGTATGGCTATGTACTTGGCCACGTAGTGCTCGTCGTCGTGGGCCGACATTATGAGGACCGTCCCCGCGCCCAGATCCGCTATCACCCTGGGCTCCTGCCTCGCCCTCCCGCGTGAGAACCCGGCCTCCACGGCCTCCACTATCCTCCCGATGTCCACCCTGCGGGAGATGTCCTCGCCCGATATCACCGATAACTCCATAGTTCAGGCTCCTCGGCAGCGTCAAATAAGCGTACGCAATTTACGGGCAGCGAACGCTAGATAGGGATATATAGCTAGCGATCCCCACCACCGCTGTGTCGCAGTCCGAGGAGAGGAGGCTCCAGCTGACCGGCGGGTCCACGTACATAGTTTCGCTGCCCAAGTGGTGGATAAATGGGCTGGGCCTCAAGAAGGGCGACCCGGTGGCGCTGATACCGCAGCCCGGCGGGGGCCTGCTGGTGCTCCCCGTGTCCGCGCGCAGGAGGGAGCGCCGCACGGGCGTGCTCGAGGCGCAGCCGCTCGAGGACCGCGACGACGTGGCCAGGAAGCTGCTGGCGATGTACCTGGCCGGCTACGACGCCATAGAGGTGCGCTTCGGGAACCCCGATATGGTCGAGCTCAGGTCGTACCTGAAGTCCATAATCAGGCGCAAGCTGATAGGGGTCGAGGTCGTCGAGGAGTCCCAGGACTCCATGGTCGCGCGCTGCCTCCTCAGGTACTCGGAGCTGCCCCTGAAGTCCGTGGTGGAGCGCATGCGCATACTGTCCTCGCTCATGACGCAGGACGCGCTGAGGGCGGTCGTGGAGGGGGATCAGTCCCTCGCGAACGACGTCGTGGCGAGGGATGACGACATAGACAGGCTGTACTTCCTCTCGGTCCGCCAGCTGAAGAGCGCGGTCTCAAATCCGGCGGTGGCGAGCGAGATAGGCCTCAGGAGCCTGAGGGAGGCCCTCGGATACAGGCTGATCTCGAAGAGCCTGGAGAGGATAGCTGATCACGCCGCCGCCGTGGCGCAGGCGACCTTCATGATCGGGAGGTTCCCGGCACAGCTGTCGGACGAGCTGACGGAGTTCGGCTCGATATCCATGAACGTTGTCGAGGACGCTGTCAGGGCCCTGAACTCGATGGACGAGCGCATAGCCCTGAGGGCCGTGTCCCTCGCGCAGGACGTGGTGAAGTACGAGGAGAGGCTCAGCCGCGAGGCATTCGAGAGCGGCGCCGACGTGATGTCGGCCGCCGGCATGAAGCTCATGCTGGAGTCTGTGAGGAGGATAGCGGAGTACGGGTCCGACATAGCGGAGGTCGTCGTCAACATGGTGGCCGACAGCCTCGTGGAGGCCTCGGCTGGCGGGGACCAGCGCTGATCGCGCATTTCAAACGGAGGGCGCCGACGGACCAAACGATGCTGACCTCGTCGCTGATTTCCCAATAATTGCGCCTAAATTGCGTTTATCTCGATTATTTTCAACCGATGGTTCGTCTAAAATCTTTATTATGCTCCACCACAGTAAAACTTCAGGTGTCAGTTTGCCGGGCTACGCTCGTATACTGAACGCCGGCGAGAACGAAACGCTGTTCCTCCTGGGGAACGAGGCGGTGGCTCGCGGCCTGCTCGAGGCCGGCGTGGGCTTCGCCGCCACCTACCCGGGGACCCCGTCGAGCGAGGTGGGCGAGGTCCTGAACGAGGTCGCGGAGGCCGCCGGCATGTACTTCGAGTACTCTGTCAACGAGAAGGTGGCCCTGGAGGAGGCGGCTGCTGCATCGTTCTCGGGAGTGCGCTCGTTCGCCTTCATGAAGCACGTTGGGCTCAACGTGGCCTCGGACGCGTTCATCAGCCTGGGGTACACGGGGGTCCGCGCCGGCCTGGTGGTCATGTCGGCCGACGACCCGTCCATGTACTCATCGCAGAACGAGCAGGACAACAGGCACTACGCGGAGATCGCGTGGGTCCCGCTCGTTGAGCCATCCAATCCGCAGGAGGCCAAGGACTTCCTGGTCCACGCTTTCGACATCTCGGAGCGGCACGGAACCCCGGTGCTCTTCAGGACGACGACCAGGGTCAGCCACATGAGGGGCATCGTGCGCACGGGGCCCAGGAGGCAGCCGAACGCCAGGGGCAGGTTCGACAGGGATCCGTGGCGCTTCTCGCTGCTCCCAGCGGTCGCGCGCCGGCTCAAGGACGATCTGGCCAGGAGGTACGAGGGCCTCCGGTCGGAGGCCGAGTCCTCGCCGCTGAACCGCGTCCTGGGCGACGGATCGGAGCTCGGCGCGATAACGTCGGGCGCCGCCTACAACTCGCTGATGGACGCGCTGCCGTCCCTGGGACTGGACGTGGACGTGCTCAAGCTGGGAATGTCCAACCCGTTCCCGGAGGGCCTGGTGAGGTCCTTCCTGAGGGCGCACCGCACCGTGTTCGTGGTCGAGGAGCTGGATCCGTTCCTCGAGATGAGGGTGCGGGCTCTGGCGCAGATGTCCGGCATCGGCACGCGCATAATCGGCAAGATGGACGGCCACTTCCCGGTAGAGTACGAGTACACCCCCGACTCCGTGAGGCGCGCCATCGCGGCCGCCCTCGGGCTGCGCCTCGAGGAACCCGCCCTCGTGGACCTGGGCCAGGACCTGCCCCCCAGGCCTCCCGTCATGTGCCCCGGGTGCCCCCACAGGGCCACTTACTATGCGGTGGCGCTGGCGCTGAAGCAGCTCAAGTTAAAGGCGGTGGTTTTCCCCAACGACATAGGCTGCTACGGGATGGGCTTCTACAAGCCCTTCGAGATGGGCGACGTCACGCTCTGCATGGGCTCCTCGGTGGGGACGGCCAACGGGTTCTCGCAGGTCACCGACCAGCGGGTAATCGCGTTCATAGGGGACTCCACGTTCTTCCACGCGGGGCTCCCGGCCCTGGTGAACGCCGTGCACAACAACCGCCGCTTCCTGCTGATCGTGATGGACAACGGCACGACTGCCATGACGGGCTTCGAGCCGCCGCCCAATGCCCCCTACGGGGCAGGTGGGAGGCCTTTGACCCCGATCCGGATAGAGGAGGTCGCGAGGGCTATCGGCGCGAAGTACGTGAGGGTCGTCGATCCCTACGACCTGCGGGGCACGCTGTCGGCGGTCAAGGAGGCGCTGGCGTCGGACGGCGTCTCCGTCGTGGTCGCCAGAAGGGAGTGCGCGCTGCTGCGCGACGCGGAGCTGCGCAGGAGGGGCGAGCCGGTGCAGGCCTACGAGGTGGATCAGGACAAGTGCGCAAAGTGCCTCAACTGCGTGGAGGACTTCTCGTGTCCCTCCTTCTACGTTGACGAGGGCGGGCTGGTCAGGATAGATCCCAGCCTCTGCGACGGGTGCGGGGTCTGCGCGCAGAGGCTGGTCTGTCCACCGGCAGCCATAACGAAGCCCAGGGGTGAGGGCTGATGCGCGCGGGCCGCGACAGCATCAACATAATCATAGCAGGAGTGGGCGGCCAGGGGAACGTCACCGCCGGCATCATAATGGGCGAGGCCGCGCGGCTCGCCGGGCTCAACGCCGTCATGTCGGAGATCCACGGGCTGGCGCAGAGGGGCGGCATCGTGTCGGTCGACTTCAGGATAGGCAACGTCTACGGGCCGATAATACCGGACGGCGAGGTGGACCTGATCCTGGGGTTCGAGATCCTGGAGTCGCTGAGGGCCCTCAGCAGGGCGAGGCCCGGCACCGTCGTCATCACGAGCACCGAGAGGATAGTGCCGTCGAGCGTCAACGTTGGGGAGGCGAAGTACCCGGACCTGGGCGACCTCAGGAGCAGGGCGGTCGCACGGGGCGCGAGAATCTACGAGATAGACGCGCCCTCCATAGCCCTGGCCGCCGGATCCGCGCTGGCCTCCAACATGGTCATGGTGGGCGCCGCCATGGGCGCCGGCTTCCTGCCCGTGGGCATGAACCACGTGAGGGACGCGATAAGGATTCACTTCAGGGAGCGCCTGTGGGAGGTCAACGAGCGCGCCGTGGAGATGGGCTTTCAGGAGATTCGGCGCCTGATGGGCGCCGCCGTGCCCTGAGTGCGTCACGCGCTGACGGCTTCGGCCTCCTTGCGGAGCTCCGAGTAGAACTCCCTGAAGCTCTTGTCCGTGGAGCTCGTGATCCAGTGGAGCAGCGCGTGCCTCTCGAATTTGTCCCCCCTCACGCGCTGCTTGCACACCTTGCAGATTACGTAGTCCTCCCTGTGCTTCCCGGTCATTTAACCCTTCACCACCCCCAGGGGCCTCAGGCGGGCCACCTTTTTAGCTAATCCAGCGGCGTGCGTGGCGTCCGCGACCGCGTCCACGTCCTTGTAGGCGTCGGGCGCCTCCTCCACCACGGTGTCGACGCTCGAGGCCTTGACGAGCACCCCTCCCCTCTCGAGCGCGTCCAGCAGGTCACGGTACCTGTGCTTCCTCTTCGCCGCCGCCCTGCTCATGAAGCGCCCCGCGCCGTGCGCGGCGCTCCCGAAGCTCAGCTCCATGCTCGTGTGCACGCCGACCATCACCCAGCTCCCCGTCCCCATGCTGCCCGGTATCAGCACCGGTTGGCCTATCTCCCTGTAATCCGCCGGTATCTGGTCGGAGCCCGGCGGGAAGGAGCGCGTCGCCCCCTTCCTGTGGACGTACACCTTCCTGCGCTCCCCGTCCACCACGTGCTCCTCCAGCTTCACTATGTTGTGGGCCACGTCGTACACGAGCTCGAGCCCGAGCGACTCCGCGTCCCTACCGTAGACCCTGCTGAACGCTTCCCTGACCCAGTGCGTTATCATCTGGCGATTCGCCCAAGCGAAGTTCGCGGCGCTGGCCATGGCCCCGAGGTAATTCTGGACCTCCTCCGTCCTGACCGGCCCGTAGGCGAGCTCCCTGTCCGGCAGCCTTATGCCCTCCCTGGCTATGACGCGCTCCATCACCCTCAGGTAATCGCTGCATATCTGGTGCCCGAAGCCCCTGCTACCGGTGTGTATCAGCACCATGACCTGCCCGGGCCTGATGCCCATGGCCCTGGCGGCAGCCTCGTCCATGACCCTATCCACGACCTCGAGCTCCAGGAAGTGGTTCCCGCTGCCGAGCGTCCCCAGCTGCTCGGCCCCCCTCCTCTTGGCGGTCTCGCTCACCTTGCTCGGGTCAGCCCACCTTATCCTGCCCCCCTCCTCCGCGTGCTCGAGGTCCCTCTTCCAGCCGTACCCGTGCTCTACGGCCCACTCCATGCCGAGCTCGGCCACCTCGTCGAGCTCGCGCGTGGACACGCGGACGATCCCCTCGCTGCCGACGCCGCTGGGGACCAGCTTGAATATCTGGTCCAGCAGCTCCCTGATCTTTGGCTTCACGTCCTCGACGCTCAGGTTCGTCCTGAGGAGCCTCACGCCGCAGTTGATGTCGTAACCCACTCCTCCCGGGCTCACGGCCCCCTCCTCCGCGTCCATGGCGGCGACTCCGCCCACGGGGAAACCGTAGCCCTCGTGCGCGTCCGGCAGCACGATCGCCCACTTCTGGATACCCTTTATCGTGCTGACGTTCATCGCCTGGAGGAGCGTCCTGTCCTCCCGCATCTTGCCGAGCAGCGCCTCCGACGCGTAGATGCGGACGGGCACCCTCATGTCCTCGCGCGCTTCCCTCGGGATCTCCCAGACGTGCGAGTCGACCCTCCTGAGCCGCACGTTGTCCGCCGACACGGGCTCAGCTTGGCGGGGATCGCTTTAAGGTTATGGTCGATCCGGGTCCCGCGCCCGGGTGCGCCGGCGGGAATCGTATTTAAGTCCCGGGAACCGCTGGTGCTCTCATGGAATCCCTCTTGGAGCTGCGCGCCCTTCCGAGGGGCGGCTTCGTGGCCTGCGGGGACTCCGTCGGGTGGCTCAGGGAGAGGGGGTACGGCACGGAGCGCGAGGGATGCCAGGTCCTGGAGCTCCACGAGGCCCTCTACCTCGTCGAGAGGGGCAGCGCGAGGGCCATGGACGGCTCCGGATCACCGCTCGACGCGCCCAAGATGATCATCATCGGGTCCAGGCGCGACGACCGGTTCCTCACGAAGTACATAGTCTACAGGGATCTCAGGAACAGGGGGTACGTGGTGCGCGGCGGCTACGGGATCGGCAGCGACTTCAGGGTCTACCGCCGCGGCGAGTACGGCGAACGCGATGCCAGATACTTGGTCGTGGCCATGGAGGAGGGGAGCCGCATGTCGGCCTCCAGGCTGGCCGGGATCTACCTGCGCGCGCTGAACCTGGGCAAGGAACTGGTCCTGGCCGTCGTGGAGAGCCACGGCGACGTCGTCTACTACTCGGTCACTCAGTTCAACCTCAGGAGGGGAGATGGGGGATGAGGCCGAGGTCGGCGCTCGAGATAATTAGGCCCGTCAACGACGCCATGATAGGGCTGGCGGTCATAGCCGGTTACCTCGTCGGCGGGGGCCGCACCCCAGTCCCGGCCGCCCTGGGGTTCGCCACCGGCTTCCTGATATCCGGCTACTCCATGGTCATCAACGACATCTTCGACGTGCGGATAGACGTGCTGAACCGGCGGATGCGCCCGCTCGTGAGGGGCGACATGTCGGTCAAGGAGGCCTGGGCCCTGGCGCTGTCCATGGTCGCCCTCGGGCTGCTGGCGTCCGCGCTCTCTGGACCGTCCACGTTCGCGGTGGCGCTCACGTTCGCGGTCCTGGCGTTCGCGTACAGCGCCAGGCTGAAGAGGGAGGGGTTGGCCGGCAACATCGTGGTCGCGCTTTCCATGGCGATACCGTTCCTGTACGGCGGGCTCATCGCCGGCATAAATTACACGCTGGTGTTCGTGATGTTCTCCACCTCATTCCTGACGGGCCTCTCGAGGGAGGTGCTGAAGTCGATAGCCGATGTCAGGGGCGACTCGGCCTCCGGCGTCCGCAGCCTGCCCGTCGTGGCCGGCATCGAGGCGTCCGCCCTGCTATCGGCATCGCTGACGCTCGCCGCGATACCCATAGCCTACATACCGGTGATCGCGGGGATGTACACGCCGTTCTACCTGGTCGGAGTGACCGCGGCCTCCCTGATCTTCGCGCTGATATCGATAGACATAACCAGGCTCCGCGAGCCGCAGAGGGCGTACGTCCTGAAGAGGCGCATGCTGATACCCATGGCCATAGGGCTTATAACTTACGTCGTGCAGGGACTCCTGTCGCCTTGATATGGACCGAGAAGCACAGGCCCCGGAAGGTCGAGGAGATGGTCGGCAACGAGGACGCCAGGGCCCTGTTCCTGCGCTGGCTCAGGGAGTGGACGCCCGGCACGCGGCCCGCGCTGCTCCTCGGCCCTCCCGGGACGGGGAAGACCACGCTGGTCCACGCCGCGGCCCGGGAACTCGGCTACGACGTGCTGGAGCTCAACGCGAGCGATTATAGGACGAAGGACCTGCTCGAGAAGCGCCTCAGGCCAGCCATGGGCGGCCTGACGGTCTTCGGGTCCCGAATACTGGTTTTCCTGGACGAGGTGGACGGCCTTTACAGCAGGGCCGACTACGGTGGGGCGGAGTATCTGCTGAACCTGATCTCATCCATCAGGGTGCCGCTCGCGATGGCCGCCAACAGGGACGACGTGGGCAACATGCCGAGCATAGAGAAGGCCTCCCTGGTCGTAGTGTTCAGGCGCGTCCCCGCGCGGCTCATTGAGCTCTACCTCAGGCATATCCTGAGCTCCGAGGGGGTTGAGCTGCCCGAGGACGTGCTGCGGGAGATCGTCAGGTACTCGAGGGGCGACGTGAGGGCGGCGATCAACGCGCTCGAGGCCGCCGCCTACTCCGGGTCGTTCGAGGGCGGCTACAGGGACGTCGAGCTCCCGCTGAGGGATGCCGTATCGGAGGCCGCCGCAGCCAGGTCCGTCGACGCGGCATACGCCAGGCTGAGGCTGGCGGACGCGCAGCCGAAGGACAAGATAAACGCGGCCTACGCCTCGCTGGTCATGGGCGCCCCGGGTGACGGTGGCTCCCTCGCGGACCGCCTGAGGGCGCTCTCGGACGCCGACGTGCTGTACTCCCGGATCGTGAGGACCCAGAACTGGAAGCTCCTCAGGTATCTGGACTACATACTCGCGAGGAGCCTCGCGGGCAGCTTCGCCACGTACTCCGAGTACGACGCGCCATACGAGGTCTCGAACCGGGCATGGAACGAGGGACGCATCTACAGGAAGCTCTCGGCGCACATGGCGCGCGCACTGCACATGTCGACCGGCGAGTTCGTCGCGTACTCGTTCGACGCGTTCGTCCTCTCGGCCTCCGGGAACGAGGCGCTGCTGGGGAGGCTGGCGCAGATGATCGACGAGGACCCGGAATCCCTGCGGTCGGTCCTCGAGGGCGAGCGCGCCCGTATCCTGGGGATCGAGCTGCCCAGGGAATCTCCCAGGGAGGGAACCAGGCGCGCGCGCCGCCGGAGTGCCTCTGGCGGGACCAGTCCCGCGTAAACCTGTTGTACAGCTCAGCCCACGAGCTCCGCGGATTCGCCGCCGGGTCGCCCTCATCCTCCGGGCGGAGGGGTGCGAGCGGTATGGACGCGATCGCCAGCGCCGCGCTCAGCATGTGAGGTGCGGCGTAGCCGCCGCTGGCGTCTATCGGCAACTCACTCACGGTGGGGGACAGGAGGAACCCCAGGCCTCCATGATGACCCAGGCGCCCACGATGCCTCCCGCCACCTCGCCGCCGTGGGTGTCCCGCACCGGCGCCGCGTGGATTGTCCGGGTACCTCCATAGCTCACGCCCAGGATCGCCGCCCAGGGCGAGTTCACCGTGGCCGTGAGCGCGGTGCCCGCCGCCATCAGCGGCAGGAGCGCGAGCACGATGTCCCTGAGGTCGTGCCCGAGGTCCTCATCATGTAGGGCGTGGGCATGCCGCAGACGGGTATAGCGCAGTGGACACCGTGAAGGCTAACGGGAGCGAGGCGAACAGCACGCGGGGGACTCCCCCGACACGCGCATTCCTTTAGCCCGCGGCTGCTACTTTACTTGCTCCCGACACCGCGATCGTTCGGGGTATCCGCTCGCACAATCCCGCCCATCGGCTTCGTGTGGGCGCGCGGGGCCGCGTCTCCACCGCGAGCGAGGAGCGGGCCCGGGGGGATTCGAACCCCTGGCCTACGGCTTAGGAGGCCGCCGCTCTATCCTGGCTGAGCTACGGGCCCACCTCGAATCGCCCGAGGCAATTATAAAGGTTGCTGGGATGCGCGTTGCCACGCTTAAATAAGCACCGCGCGCGAGCCAGGGCAGTTTGACCGAGCGGCGCCTGGTGACGTGGGAGGAGTTCGGCCGGCTCGCCGAGTCGCTCGCCGGCATCGTGGCCAGGAGAGGCGGGTACGACCTCGTTATCGGCATACTGAGGGGCGGGGGCCCCCTCGCGCTCGTGGTCGCGGACAGGCTGAGGGCGCACGTGGACTTCCTGAACGTGAAGTCATACGTCGGAATAGGCGAGAGGAGCGAGCCCAAGGTCATGTCCACGGTGACGGAGGACGTCGAGGGAAAGGACGTCCTGCTCGTGGACGACCTCGTGGACGAGGGGACCACCATGATGTTCTCGGTAAGGTTCCTGAGGGAGCACTATTCTCCCAGATCCATAACCACCTCCTCGCTCTTCGTCAAACCCTGGAGCAAGTTTATACCGGACTACCACCTTGGCGTGGTCAGGGAGTGGGTAGTGTTCCCATGGGAGCTGTGCGAGTTCGGGATGGAGGGATGCAAATCGGGGGAAGGGTGACCTCGGCTGGCTTCGATCAGGACGACAGGCGTCTCCTGGAGTACCTCATGCTCAACTGGAGGACGAGCCTCCTGAACGTTTACCTGAACGGGGGCATCGATAAGCACGAGGAGCTCGAGCGCGCGATAAACCGCTGCTCGATTATAATGAACGTCCTGAGGGACGAGAGTCCCGAGGAGGCGCAGTCCGTCCTGGTCGAGCAGCTCTCGCGCCTGGCGTCCGAGCTGGACGAGATAGTCGAGGAGGAGGACGAGGAGGAGCGAGGCGCCCCGGTGCCCGGGTCGGGTTCCCAGTAAAAACATATAAAGAGCCGTCCCTGAGAGCCCTCCTTGCTGGTCGTGTATTATAGGTGTTCATGCTCTGGAGGGGTTAGGGTTGACCGATCAGAAGGTTAAGGTACAGATCAGGCCATCTGAGCACGTGCTGGTGCCCAAGCACGAGATAGCTGGGGAGGAGGAGAGGAAGCTCATACTCGAGAAGTACGGCATCAGGCCCGAGCAGCTTCCCTACATACTGGCTTCGGATCCCGCGGTGAAGGAGATAGGGGCGCAGCCCGGCGACATCGTGAAGATAACCAGGAGGAGCAGGACCGCCGGGACCGCCGTGTACTACCGCTACGTGGTGGAGGGGTGAGCTTGAGGAGCTCCTCCGCTGCCGAGGCGTTCGACGGGTGGCCCGTCATAGAGAACATACTGACCACCGAGGGCATCGCGAGGCAGCACCTCAACTCATACAACTACTTCGTGGACCACGGCCTGCAGGCCATAATAGATGAGATAGGCGGCTTCGACGTCGAAACCCAGACCGGCACCTACCACGTGAAGTTCGGCAAGGTCGAGGTGGGGAGGCCCCAGGTGACCGAGATAGACGGCTCGGTCAGCTACGTGACGCCAATGGAGGCCAGGCTGAGGAACTTAACGTATTCGGCTCCCATATACCTGGAGTTCATGGTGGAGGACCCCAAGGCGCCCGGCGGGTACGTGAAGCAGTCCTTCGTCATAGGGTACCTCCCCGTCATGGTCCGCTCCAAGGTGTGCACCCTCAACGGGCTGTCGCGCGAGGAGCTCGTGGCGCTCGGCGAGGATCCGGAGGACCCGGGTGGGTACTTCATAATAAACGGCTCGGAGCGCGTGATCGTCGGGCTGGAGGACCTCTCCCCCAACATGATATTCGTGACGAAGGAGAGGAGCGGGACCACGGAGTCCTACAAGGCAATAATACACTCCTCAATAGTCGGGTTCCGGTCCAGGGTCGAGCTCGTTCTCAAGAACGACGGCAGCATCTACGCGAAGATACCGCTCTCCCCAGTCGAGATACCCTTCATAGTCCTGATGAAGTCTCTGGGCGTGGAGAATGACCGCGAGATAGCCGAGATGGTCTCCAAGAGGCCCGAGATACAGGAGCTCCTCGAGATATCGTTCGAGAAGGCGCTCGACGTGAGGACCCAGAAGGACGCGCTCGTGTACATCGGCAACAGGGTCGCCCACGGAATGAGCGAGAGCATGAGGGTGAAGAGGGCTGAGACCCTGCTCGACGTGCACCTGCTGCCGCACCTCGGGAGGAAGGAGGGCAGGTACGACAAGGCCCTCTACCTGGCGGAGGCCGCCAACAAGCTCCTGGAGCTCAAGATGGGGTGGATAGAGGAGGATGACCGCGATCACTACGGCAACAAGATCGTGAAGCTGGCCGGGGAACTGCTGGCCGACCTGTTCAGGTCCGCCTTCAGGAACCTGATCAAGGACATGAAGTACCAGCTGTCCAGGATAGGGCAGCGCAGGGGGATCGGCGCCGTGGGCGCGGTGATAAAGCTCGGGATCGTGACCGACAAGCTCAACAGCGCGCTGGCGACCGGGAACTGGGGAAAGGGGAGCGTCGGCATAACCCAGCTGCTCGACAGGACCAATTACCTCTCCACGCTGAGCCACCTGAGGCGCGTCCAGTCGCCGCTTTCCAGGAGCCAGCCCAACTTCGACGCGAGGGAGCTGCACCCGACCCAGTTCGGTAGGATGTGCCCGGTGGAGACGCCCGAGGGCTCCAACTGCGGCCTCGTGAAGAACCTGGCACTCTACGCTGTGATATCGGTCAACGTGCCCGAGCAGGAGGTCCTCGACTTCCTCTACAGCTCGGGCGTCGTGCCCGTAGGTTCCTCAGAGGCGTCCGAGGAGGACCAAATGGCCAAGGTCATCGTGAACGGCCGCGTCGTCGGCTACGTGCGCGAGCCGGAGAAGTTCGTCAGCGTGCTCAGGAGGGCGAGGCGCAGGGGCGAGCTGAACCCCGAGGTCAGCGTCTACTATTACAGGCCGCTCGACCCCCGGGGGACCATCCGCATATTCATCCACACCCACGCCGGCAGGGTGCTGCGCCCCCTGGTTGTGGTGGAGAACGGGAAGCCCAAACTCACCCGCGAGCACGTGGAGAAGCTCAGGCGCGGCGACCTGACCTGGCGCGACCTGATCAGGATGGGTGTGCTCGAGCTCCTCGACGCGAACGAGGAGGAGAACGCGTACATCGCGCTGAAGCCCGGGGACCTGACGCCCGAACACACGCACCTGGAGCTCTACCCGCCCGCCATGCTCGGCGTGGTGGCGTCCATCATACCGTACCCCGAGCACAACCAGTCCCCGAGGAACACGTACGAGACCGCGATGGGCAAGCAGGCGCTCGGCTTCCCGCACACGAACTACTTCCTGACGCTCTACTCCAGGCAGCACCTGCTCGTCTACCCGCAGAAGCCCCTCGTCAGGACCAAGATAATGGACCTCATAGGGCTGGACAGGCACCCGATCGGCCAGAACGCGGTCGTCGCGGTCCTCTCATTCGAGGGCTACAACATAGAGGACGCGATCGTGATGAACCGCGCCTCTATAGAGAGGGGCCTGGGCCGCTCCTTCTTCTACAGGACCTACGAGGCGGTCGCGCAGCAGTACCCGGGAGGGAGCAGGGACAAGTTCGAGTCGCCAAGGCCCGAGGACAACGTGAGGGGCTACAGGGGCGAGAAGTACTACAGGTTGCTCGAGGCCGACGGCGCCGTGATGGCCGAGGCCGAGGTCTCGGGCGGCGACGTCCTGATAGGCAAGACGAGCCCCCCGAGGTTCATCGAGGAGTACCGCGAGGCCGAGGCCAGGGGACTCTACAGGAGGGACTCCTCGGTGGCGCTGAGGCCCAGCGAGAGGGGCGTCGTCGACTCGGTGATACTAACGCAGACCGTCGAGGGCTACCGCGCATTCAGGGTCAGGGTGAGGGACCAGAGGATCCCCGAGCTGGGCGACAAGTTCGCCTCGAGGCACGGCCAGAAGGGCGTGGTGGGCCTGATAGTTGATCCCGAGGACATGCCGTACACGGAGGACGGCATTGTCCCGGACATAATAGTGAACCCGCACGCGTTCCCGTCCAGGATGACCGTGGGCCAGTTCCTGGAGTCCATAGCCGGCAAGGCCGCGGCGCTCAGGGGCAGGCCGGTCGACGCCAGCGCCTTCTCGGGCGAGCCGATGGACGAGGTCAGGAGGGCGCTCATAGAGCACGGCTTCAAGCCGACGGGCAAGGAGGTCATGTACGACGGCAGGACCGGCAGGAGGTTCGAGGCCGAGATATTCATAGGCGTGGTCTACTACCAGAAGCTGCACCACATGGTAGCGGACAAGATACACGCGCGCGCCCGCGGCCAGGTGCAGATGCTCACCAAGCAGCCGACCGAGGGCCGCGCCCGCGGCGGCGGCCTCAGGTTCGGCGAGATGGAGAGGGACTGCCTCATAGCTTACGGCGCGTCGATGCTGCTCAGGGACCGCCTCCTGGAGGAGTCGGACAAGACCGAGATCTACGTGTGCGAGCGCTGCGGATACATAGCGTACTACGACAGGAGGCAGCAGAAGCTCGTCTGCAGGGTCTGCGGCGACAACGCCAAGATCTCCAAGGTCACGGTGGCGTACGCCTTCAAGCTCCTCCTGCAGGAGATAATGAGCCTGGGGATAGCCCCCAGGCTGCAGGTGGGAGGTAAGGCGTGATGCTGTCCGTAACCTTTGAGGCGCCGAAGGTCGTGAAGGCGATCAAGTTCGGGGTGTTCCCGCCGGCGGAGATCAGGAAGTACTCCGTGGTCGAGATCACGATTCCCGAGACGTACGACGAGGACGGCCTCCCGATCCCGGGCGGCCTCATGGACAACAGGCTGGGCGTCCTCGAGCCCGGCCAGATATGCGGGACCTGCGGCAACCCGGCCCCCGAGTGTCCGGGCCACTTCGGCCACATAGAGCTGGCTGAGCCCGTTATACACGCGTCGTTCGCGGATGACATAAAGGTCCTGCTCACCGTCACCTGCAGGTCCTGCGGCCGCCTCCTGATCCCCGAGGCGGAGATAGAGGCCTACAAGAGGGAGCTGAGCGAGGCCGCGCCCTACAGGCCGGACCTTCGGGAGAGGATAGCCAAGGAGATATACGCGAAGGCCAGGAAGGCCAAGATCTGCCCGCACTGCGGCGCGAAGAAGCTCGAGATAGAGTTCACGCGCCCGCACATATTCCACGAGATCATGGAGGACGGGAGCGCCGTCAGGCTGACGCCGGCCGTCGTGAGGGAGCGCCTCGAGAAGATAACCGACGACGATTATCGCCTGCTGGGCTACGATCCGAACTCGGCCAAGCCGGAGTGGTTCGTGCTCCAGGTGCTGCCTGTCCCGCCCGTCGCGATGAGGCCCTCGATAACGCTCGAGAGCGGTGTTCGCTCCGAGGACGACCTGACCCACAAGCTGGTCGACGTGGTCAGGACGAACGCGCGCGTCAAGGAGGCGAAGGAGTCCGGGTCACCGCCGCTCATAATGCAGGACCTGATGGACCTGCTGCAGTACCACGTGACCACGTACTTCGACAACGAGTCGTCCAGCATACCCCCGGCCCACCACAGGTCCGGGCGCCCGCTCAAGACGCTGGCGCAGAGGCTGAAGGGCAAGGAGGGGCGCTTCAGGGGGAGCCTCTCGGGCAAGCGCGTCGACTTCTCCGCCAGGACCGTGATATCGCCGGACCCCAGCATAGACATCTCCGAGGTGGGCGTGCCGCTCGAAGTCGCCAAGAAGCTGACGGTCCCGGAGCGCGTCACGCCATGGAACATAGAGTTCCTGAGGCAGCTGGTCCGGAACGGCCCCTCCAAGTACCCGGGCGCCAACTACATAATAAGGCCGGACGGCGTCAAGATAAGGTTGGAGTTCGTCCCCGACAGGGAGGCGTACGCGAACTCCCTGGACGTCGGGTACATCGTGGAGCGCCACCTACTGGATGGCGACGTCGTCCTGTTCAACAGGCAGCCCTCGCTGCACCGCATGTCCATAATGGCGCACTACGTCCGCGTGCTGCCCTACCGCACGTTCAGGCTGCACCCCGCCGTCTGCCCGCCGTACAATGCCGACTTCGACGGGGACGAGATGAACCTCCACGTGCCGCAGGGCGAGGAGGCGCGCTCCGAGGCCCGCGAGCTGATGAGCGTGCAGGGCCAGATAATATCCCCGAGGTACGGCGGCCCCATCATAGGCGCTATAAGGGACTACCTGTCCTCGGGCTACCTGCTCACGAAGGACGACACGCTGCTCGACGCCCGGACGTTCGCCTACCTGGCCTACGAGGGAGGGTACACTGGGCCACTGCCCGAGCCCGCGGTCAAGGACCCGAGGCCGATGTACACGGGCAGGCAGCTCTTCTCGCTCTTCCTGCCACGCGGCTTCAACTACGTGCTGACCTCCAGGTGGGCCAAGACGATGAGGAAGAGGCGCGACGTCGTGATAAGGGACGGCCAGCTCGTCTCGGGGATCGTGGACAAGGCGTCGATAGGCGCGGAGGAGCCGGACAGCCTGCTCCACAGGATAGTGAAGGACTACGGCAACGAGGAGGCCAGGAGGTTCCTCAACTCCACCCTCAGGATCCTGAGGGAGTACATAACCGGCAGGGGCTTCAGCTACGGGTACGACGACCTAGAGGTGCCCGACGAGGTGAAGGCGCAGATAAAGTCGGTGGTCGACGAGGCGTACAGCAAGATAGAGAAGTACGTCGACGACTATGTGAACGGCCGCATGACGCCCGTCAAGGGGCTCAGGCTGGAGGACGTCCTCGAGCAGAAGATAATGGACGCGCTGGGCGAGGCGCGCGACCGGGCCGGCGAGCTGCTGGAGCGCGTGCTGCCCGACGACAACCCGGGAGTCATAATGAGCCGCAGCGGCGCCCGCGGCAGCTCCCTCAACCTAGGCCAGATGATGGCGCTCCTGGGCCAGCAGGCCGTCAGGGGCAAGAGGATCAAGAGGGGCTACAGGCACAGGCCCCTCCCGCACTTCAGGGAGGGCGAGCCGAGCCCCGACGCCTACGGGTTCGTCAAGTCGAACTTCAGGGACGGCCTCACTCCCATAGAGTTCTTCTACCACTCGATGGCGGGGAGGGAAGGGCTGGTCGACACGGCCGTCAGGACGCAGCAGAGCGGCTACATGCAGCGTAGGCTCGTCAACGCGATGGAGCACCTGAGGGTCGAGTACGACTACACGGTCAGGGACCCGGAGGGCAACATAATACAGTTCATCTACGGGGAGGACGGCGTCGATCCGGCCAAGAGCGACCACGGGGAAGCGGTGAATATAGATCGCCTGGCCGACGTCATCCTGCTCAAGGACGATCCCAGCGAGCCGAGGGCGACGCTCGAGGAGAAGATGCGCATCCTCAGCAAGTACGAGGGCGAGCTGAACGAACGCCTCCGCGAGAAGCTGAGGTCCGTGCTGAAGTCCAGGGAGATGAGCGCCAGGTCGGCCGAGGAGCTATGCTCCCTCACGATACAGAAGTTCAGGTCGGCCATGATCGAGCCCGGCGAGGCCGTCGGCATCGTCTCCGCGCAGTCCATAGGCGAGCCGGGCACGCAGATGACCCTCAGGACCTTCCACTTCGCCGGCGTCAAGGAGAAGGACGTCACGCTCGGCCTTCCGAGGCTGATAGAGCTGGTGGACGCGAGAAAGCAGCCGAGCACCCCCGTTATGGAGATCTACCTCGATGAGGAGCACAGGAGGGACCGCGAAAGGGCGCTGGAGGTCGCGCGCGAGATACTCTTCACCAGGGTCGAGGACCTCGCGTCGAGCGTGGAGATAGATTACTCCACCGGCTCGGTCATAGTGGCGCTCGACAGGGATCTCCTCAACGACAGGGGATGCACCGTGGAGGAGGTCGCCAAGGCCCTCAGCGTGGGCAAGCGCAAGGTGGACTACGACGCCGATTCCGCCGTGGTCTCGGTCTCGCTCGAGAGCTTCGACATAGCGTCCCTGTACAGCCTCAGGGACAAGGTGCTGAGGACGCGCGTCAAGGGAATAGCTGGGATAACCCGCGTCAGCCTGGAGGAGAGGGACGGCGAGTGGGTGATAGTCACATCCGGCTCGGACCTGCGGAAGGTCCTGCAGATACCCGGAGTGGACCCGACTAGGACGAGGACCAACAGCATACACGAGATCGCCATGGTGCTGGGCATAGAGGCCGCCAGGCAGGCCCTCATAGAGGAGATGCTGAGCACGCTCGAGGAGCAGGGACTGGAGGTCGACGTGAGGCACATAATGCTGGTGGCCGACCTGATGACGCACAAGGGCGTGGTGCAGCAGGTCGGGAGGCACGGCGTGGCCGGCACGAAGACGAGCGTGCTGGCCAGGGCCGCCTTCGAGATAACGGTGCCCACGCTGGCGGAGGCCGCCGCCAAGGGCGAGACAGACGAGCTCAGGGGCGTGACCGAGAACGTCATAGTGGGCGGGATAGTGCCCGTGGGCACGGGAATGGTGGATCTGTACATGAGCGCGCCGGAGGAGGTGAGCGAGCCGCAATGAAGGAGTACGTGAGGAGCCTCTCGGACTTCATGCAGGTCGTCAGGAGGACGGGCGGCGTCGAGTACGGGCTGCGCGGCACCCTGAAGCACGTCGGATCCGCCAGGCTCGTCGTGGCCTCCAACGGGCTCGCGCCCGAGGAGGTCGCGAGGCTCGAGGACTCGATCAAGGACTCGAGGGGGATCCTCGTGCACTTCAGGGACATCACGCCGGCCGAGCTGGGGAGGGCCGTGGGGAGGCAGCACCCGGTCAAGGCCCTGGCCGTGATCGCGCTGGGGGACGCGGACCTCGACAGGTTCCTGGACTCGATCAAGGGGCTCGAGGAGTCGGGCGCGCTGAGGATGGTCCGCGCGTCCAGGAGGAGATGAGCATGCCCAAGGACGAGATAATACTCACCGAGAACGAGCTTAGGCTGATGTCCCTGTTCTCGACGCTCACCGGGATCTCGCCCAGGGACTGCGTGATAGACGACAAGTTCGACAGGCTGATATTCGTGGTCGACGAGGGCACCGACATCCCGAGGGACAAGATAGCCAGGGAGGCCATGGATTACCTGAGGAAGAAGGTCAACAGGGAAGTGGAGATAGTCGAGTACTCGGACGACCCCGTGAAGCTGATAAAGAACGCGCTGGGCGGCCGCGGCATACTGGACGTCAGGATAATACCGCGCGGCAATGCCAAGGTCGCCATCGTCGTGGCTGATCCGAAGGAGAAGGGCCGCGTGGTCGGGAGGCAGGGCAGGAACGCAGAGAGGGCCAGGCTGCTGGCCAAGAGGTACCACGGGATAGACCGCATACAGGTCTCGTGATCCGGGCACGGTGGAAAACGCTTTTATCTGGGGCCAGGGGTCGGCGTGGTCATGGGTAGCAAGTCGCCGATGGGCGAGTTCGCGGCCCGGAAGCTGTACGCCAGGAGGAAGCACTTCAGGTGGTCCGACAGCAACTACAAGCGCCGCGTCCTGAGGCTCGATGAGAAGTTCGATCCGCTGGAGGGAGCCCCGCAGGCCCGCGGGATAGTGCTGGAGAAGGTCGGCATCGAGTCCAGGCAGCCGAACTCAGCGATACGCAAGTGCGTGCGCGTGCAGATAGTCAAGAACGGGAAGACCGTGACCGCGTTCGTCCCCGGCGACGGAGGACTCAATTTCATCGACGAGCACGACGAGGTGATAATAGAGGGAATAGGGGGCTCGGAGGGCCGCTCCATGGGCGACATACCCGGGGTCAAGTACAAGGTGTCGATGGTCAACGGTGTGTCGCTCAAGATGCTCCTCCTCGGGAGGAAGGAGAAGCCCAGGAGGTGACTCCATGTCGAAGAAGGCCAAGGAGGAGCCGAGGATCCTGCTCTTCGGCAAGTGGAGCTTCGACGACGTGGAGGTAAAGGATCCCGGGCTCAAGAAGGTCATAAGCCTGAAGCCGGTGTACGTGCCCCACACCTTCGGCAGGCACGAGCATCGCCGCTTCGGCAAGGTTGAGGTGAACATAGTGGAGAGGCTGGTGAACCAGCTCATGCACTTCGGCAAGAAGGACTGGAAGAACACCGGCAGGATGGGCGGGAAGAAGCACCGGGCGATGAACATAGTGAGGACGGCCTTCGACATAATTCACCTGAAGACCGGCAGGAACCCCATAGAGGTGCTCGTCAGGGCCGTGGAGAACGCGTCGCCGAACGAGGACGTGACAAGGATAACTTACGGAGGCGTCACGTACCACGTGAGCGTCGACGTGTCGCCCTCCAGGCGCGTGGACCTGGCCCTGCGCAACATAGCGCTGGGGGCGAGGGAGGCCGCGTTCTCCAACCCGAAGAGCATAGAGGAGTGCCTCGCCGACGAGATAATCGCGGCCGCCAACGGCGACACCAGCAGCTTCGCCGTGAAGGCAAGGATAGAGGTCGAGCGCGTCGCGGCGGCCTCCAGGTGAGCTCCGGGATCGGAAGAAGCCGCTCGCTGGCCGGGTCCGCGCGGCGTATTTCCCGCGTCGCAATCCTTAAATAGACAGCTGCGTGCGAAAGGCGCGGAGAGCTATGTCCGAGAGGCAGAAACCGTCTAAACCGCACCTCAACATAGTCGTGGTGGGGCACGTCGACCACGGGAAGTCGACCCTCACGGGCCACCTTCTCTACCGCCTGGGGAAGGTCGACGCGAGGACCATAGAGGAGTACGCGAAGATGTCCGAGAAGCTGGGTGCGGGCGACACCTTCAAGTTCGCCTGGGTCCTGGATCGGCTCAAGGAGGAGAGGGAGAGGGGGATCACGATAGATCTGGCGTTCCAGGACTTCGAGACGAAGAAGTACTACTGGACCCTCATAGACGCGCCCGGCCACAGGGACTTCGTCAAGAACATGATCACTGGCGCCAGCCAGGCCGACGCCGCCATACTGGTGGTGTCCGCGAAGCCCGGCGAGACCGAGTCCGCGCTGTCGGACGAGGGCCAGGCCAGGGAGCACGCGTTCCTCCTCAAGACCCTCGGCGTCAACCAGATCGTGGTCGCGATAAACAAGATGGACGCGACCACCCCGCCCTACGATCAGAAGCGCTACGAGGAGGTCAAGAACGCTGTGACGAGCCTCCTCAAGCTCGTGGGGTACAAGGTCGACAAGATCAGGTTCGTTCCCGTTTCGGGGTGGAAGGGCGACAACCTGGTGGAGCCCTCGCCGAACACGCCCTGGTACAAGGGCCCGACGCTCGTCGAGGCGCTGGACGAGCTCGAGGAGCCGCCGAAGCCGGTCGACAAGCCGCTGAGGATACCCGTGCAGGACGTGTACTCGATAACCGGCGTCGGCACCGTGCCGGTGGGCCGCGTTGAGACCGGGATCCTGAAGGTGGGCGACACCGTCGTCATCATGCCGTCGGGCGCCGTGGGCGAGGTCAAGTCCATAGAGACCCATCACACGCCGATACAGGAGGCCCTGCCGGGCGACAACATAGGTTTCAACATCAGGGGCGTCTCGAAGGACGACGTCAAGCGCGGCTACGTCGTGGGACACCTGGACAACCCGCCGACCGTCGTCAAGGAGTTCGTCGCGCGCATAATAGTCGTGTTCCACCCGACCGCGTTCGCGGCCGGCTACACGCCCGTGCTCCACGCGCACACCGCGCAGGTCCCCGCGCAGGTGACGGAGCTCTTGCAGAAGCTGGACCCGCGCACCGGCCAGGTGACCGAGGAGAACCCCAAGAGCCTCAAGACGGGCGACGCGGCCGTGGTCAAGATCAGGCCCCTGAAGCCGCTGAGCATCGAGGAGTACAAGAGCATACCGCAGCTCGGAAGGTTCGCGCTGAGGGACTCCGGCAGGACGATCGCGGCCGGCGTCGTCGAGAAGATAACCGAGGTCCAGGAAATCAAGATAAAGAAGTGACCCGATCGCAGCATTCGGATCTGATCGCAATTATATAATTAATGGTAATTAAATCTAAATGAAAATAGATATTTCAGCGCACTTCCTTCGCGAAGACGCCGGTTATCTCCCTGAAGCCTATCTTGCTGTAGAAGCCCTCAGCTATGACGTTCTTGGCGGGGAACTCCGCGAAGATCATCTCGGCCCCCTTGGACCTGAGGGCCTTCTCGGCCTCCTCCACCAGCCTGTACCCGAGCCCGCGCCTCCTGTACTCGGGCATCAGGTAGACGTCCACTATCTGTCCCACGATGCGCGGCTTGTAGAAGCACCTGTCCACGATCTTCCCTATCAGGACGCCCTCGGCCTTCCCGCCGTCGTCCACCACCAGGACCACGTAATTGGAGTCCTTGATCACGCTCTGGACGTACTTGCTCACCTCGTTCTCCAGCTCCTCCACCGGCGTGAGGAGCGGGTCGAACTCGCCGTTCAGGCGCTTGAGCCTAGACACTAGGTCCACTAGGCGCTGCGCGTCCTCGCTCCTGGCCGGCCTGATGGATACGGAACTCACCATGGCGGGTCACGCACTCGGCATCGGGCTAATTAAGTTATTCCTGACGAGGATCTCCAGCGTCTCCCTGGACTGCTTTATCATGGAGTAGGCGTGGTCGTAGATCTCGTCCTTGGACAACTTGACCCTGGCCAGCCCCAGCTCTATCGCCTTGAGCCCCACGGCTGTGGCAACCCTCGGGTAAACCTCCCACTCCTCCATCGTCGGTATTATGTATTCCTCCGAGAGGCCGCGCTCCTCGGCGTACTTGGCCAGCTCCAGCGCAGCCGTTATCACCATCTCGTCCAGTATCTTCTTGGCCCTCACGTCGAGCGTCCCCCTGAAGACCGCGGGGAACACGAGGCTGTTGTTTATCTGGTTGGGGAAGTCGCTCCTGCCGGTCGCGACTATCCTGGCCCCCGCCTCCTTGGCCTCCCACGGCCATATCTCGGGCACCGGGTTGGCCTCCGCGAACACTATGGCGTTATCCTTCATCTTCATGACGTGCTCCTTCCTCACCACGCCCGGACCGGGAGTCGAGGCGGCTATCAGGACGTCGGCGCCCTTGATCGCCTCGTCCAGCCCGCCGGACACGCGCTCCCCGTTCGTCTTGAGGGCCAGCTCGTACTTCCACGGATGGTTCAGCTGCAGCTTGTCCATGTCCTCCCTCTCCGGGTGCAGCGCGCCCTTGCTGTCTATCAGTATTATCTTCTTGGGGTCCGCGCCCGCCGCTATTATGAGCCTGGCGCCCGCGATGTTCGCGGCGCCGGCGCCCAGCATGACGATCTTGACGTCGCTCAGCTTCTTGCCCACGACCTTCAGCGCGTTGACGAGCCCGGCCAGCGTGGCTGCCGCGGTGCCCAGCTGGTCGTCGTGCCACACGGGGATGTCGAGGGTCTCCCTGAGCCTGTCCAGGAGGTAGAAGCAGTCGGGCTGGGCTATGTCCTCCAGGTTTATCCCGCCGAAGGCCGGGGACACGCGCTCGGCCACCTCGGCGAGCTCCTCCTTGGTCCTGGCCCTGACGACCAGCGGGAACGCGTCGACCCCTCCCAGGTACTTGAATATCATGGCCTTGCCCTCCATGACGGGCAGCGCCGCCTCGGGGCCGATGTTCCCCAGCCCCAGGACCCTGGTGCCGTTCGTAAGAACCGCTATCGTGTTCCACCTGCTGGTGAGCTCGAAGCTCTTGTCGGGATCCTTGGCTATGGTATTGGACACCCCGGCCACGCCGGGCGTGTACCATATGGAGAAATCGTCGAGCGACCTCACCGGAACCTTGGGCACGATCTGTATCTTGCCGCCGTAGAACTTGCTCAGCGAAACCGCCGTCCTGTAGTACTCCTCAGTCTTCTCGCTCATCGAATCGGGCGTCCCCCGGGATCCCTTTTACGTTTATCGTCCCAGGGCAGTTTCACTCACTGGCTAATTATTTACTATTACATACGTGCATGGGCCGCGCGGAGGGAGCTGGCGGGCCCGACGGGATTCGAACCCGCGACCGACCGGTTAAGAGCCGGTCGCTCTACCTGGCTGAGCTACGGGCCCCTGGGGGCACTTCCGGCCGCGTTATTTAAGCTTGACCGCGATCGGCGCCGCCGGGTCCGGCCACTCCCGGGCACTGCTAACGATAATTAGGCACGCCCTCGTCGGCCCGTCGGATGACGCTCGTGATGGTGGGCATGGGCATACACGGCGCCCGGGGGATGCCCGCAGGCGCCATCGACGACCTGAGGAAGTGCGGCCGCGTGCTGCTCGACGCCTACACGACTCCGCTCGACGTGTCGAGGACGCTGGAGGAGCTGCGCGATCTCCTGGGAGTGGAGGTCGTGGCGGCCGGGAGGGAGGCGCTCGAGGACGCGGCCGCCCTGGCTAGGGAGGCGGCCGCGGGGTGCCTGGGGTTGGTGGTTCCCGGCGACGTCTTCGCCGCGACGACCCACGAAGCTATACGGCAGGAAGCGCTGAGATCTGGCATCGAGGTCAGGGTCTGGCACTCCTCCAGCGTGGTGAACGCGGCGCTCGGCAGGCTGGGGCTGCACCTGTACAAGTTGGGCTTCGTGGGGACCCTCGTGGAGGGGCCCCCTCAGGCCGCCTACAGGGTCTACTTCGGCGTCACGAATGCCCTCAGGAACAACCAGCACTCGCTGATCCTGATCCAGCACGATGCCGCCAGCGGCGAGGGACTGGACGTGGGCACCGCCCTCGGCCTCCTGAGGGAGGCGGAGGAGTCCTGGCGCCTAGGGACCTTCGACGGCAGCCGGGTAATAGTGGTGGTCTCCAGGCTCTACTCCGGCTCGGAGGGCATAAGGGTCATCAGGCTGGAGGACGCGGCGTCGGCTTCCTTCGGCGATCACCCGCACACGATAGTGGTGCCTGGGCGCCTGCACTACACGGAGGCCGAGTCCCTGCGGCTGGTGACCGGCGCGCCCGAGGATCTGCTCTCGGACGCGGGCCGCCTCCCCGCCTCGCTCGGGGCAAGGCTCGCCAGGACGGCGATAGATAAGACGAGGAGGGCGTTGCCCAAGTTCAGGGCTTCGCTGGGGGCCTCTCCCGGCGTGGGTGCGGTGTTGGAGAACGTTGACAGCTACCTGTCGGACGCCGAGAGGTTCCTCTCGGAAGGCAACGTGGAGCTGGCGATCGCCGAGGCCGGGTACGCGGAGGGCCTGCTCGATTCCCTCAGGCTCCTGGGGATGGCGGCCGTGGACTGGCGAACTACCTCGCCAGGCCGGAGGACACTGGATCCTCGGGCTTGAGGAGCTCCCTCAGCACTACCGTCGCGTAGCTGCCGCGCTGCAACAGCATCTTCAGGACCGTGGCGCCGTCGTCCTCGCGGTGCCTCATCGCGCCGACGATGACTGCGGGCCTCCAGCTGCCCTCGGCGCTGACCTCCGGCATCTCGTCCACGTAGAAGTCCCGGGAGCTCACGCCCTCATCCCTGAGGACGGCGTTGAGCGCCCCGGAGTACTCGTCCCCCCTGCTCCTGTACGAGTAACCCGGCACCGGCGCCGATGGGACCGCGGCGACCCCGTCGGCCGGTTCCGCCCTGGGCTCCTCGATCGCCCTCGGGAAGGGGCGCCTCACCACCCTGTGCGAAACGGCCGAGCGCCTGGGCAGCTCCCCCCGCTCCACTAGGAGGCGGCTGAGCGCCATGTTGAACAGGTACGACTGGTACGCGTTCACCATCAGCTTCCGCAGGCGCAGCGGCATTGACCTGAGCGACCTCCAGTCGGGGCACGCGCGCGGATCGTGCTTCACGATGCACCTGCCCACGGCCTGGTTCTGGTTCACCGCGCCGAACCTCTGGTAGCCGAAGAAGTTGGCGATCATCCCGGAATCCAGCGCCCGCGAGATCTCCTCGGCTGGGCCGCCGTGGCTTCCGGTCACCCTGATCGCGAACGCGTTGCCCGCGAAGTGCCCGGGCCCGAGCTCCTCCCAGAATCCGATGAGCCTGGCTCTCCAGCCGGGTCCCTCGAGGGATTCAACCGCGGGGCCCGCCCTGGCGCACTGCATGAACTGCGTGGTGACCGCCTGCCTGTCCTTGAGGCCCCAGAACCTGATCCTGCAACCGAGCCTCCTGCCAAGCTCCTCCGCCACGTCGATCGTGTTCCTGCCGATCTTGGTCACGGTGAACGTCGGCACCGGTCCCCGCCCCGGCCTCTCCGAGAGCACCTCTGCCACGATGAAGTCCTCCGGCCTCCCCTTGACGGAGCCGGGGAGCGCGCGCGCTCCCGTGGAGTAGGCCAGCATGCCGAGCTGCACGTCCAGCTCGGGGGGCACCACGCGCATGCCGCCGTTGCGGCCGGCCGGCCTCCTATAGCTTTAGGGCCTCGATGCGCTCACAGCAGCTTGAGATCGCCCGTCACGCGGTCAACTTCCCCGACGGGCGCCGGCCCTATCCCCACGCACGTGATGGTCCCTGGCTCCAGCTGGGTCAATCCCCTGTCCGCTATGAGCGCCGTCGGTATCCCCGCGGCCCGCGCCGCCTCGTACCTGCGCATCAGCTCGTCCAGGTCCTTAACCTTGGTCACTATCTTGGGTTGCCCCTCGGAGAGCCACTCGGCGGCCCAGCCGGGCCTGGACTTCTCGGCCTCCTTGAGCGCGGAGACGGCCGCATGAGCGACCTGCGCCGCCAGCTTGCCCCTGCCCATCGCTATGTCAGTGCGGACCACTATCACCTGCTTGTACCTGTAAGCATACCCGCGCTCCTCGGGATCGACCAACGGTAGCGCGTCGCCGGTCCCTGGAATTAACGTTGCTGGTCGATCGGCAGGCCCGCGCGGGCCTCCCCTCCCGAACCGGGCCATTTGGGTCGAGGGAACCCGGATCCGAATCCGGAAACGAAAAAAGCTCGTCGGGGCCTTTGGACGGGCGTGCGGCGCGACGTCGCGGTGGTCGGCGGCGGCCCGGCTGGCCTCTCGGCGGCGGCCCGGCTGGCCTCGATGGGCTACTCAGTCCTGCTCCTGGAGGACGACAGCGAGATAGGCTACCCTGTCAAGTGCGCCGGCATAATCTCGTCCGATGGCCTCTCGGTGAT
This sequence comes from Conexivisphaera sp., assembly GCA_049976725.1. Taxonomy (GTDB): domain Archaea; phylum Thermoproteota; class Nitrososphaeria; order Conexivisphaerales; family Conexivisphaeraceae; genus Conexivisphaera. The sequence goes on from JBMFHR010000003.1 coordinate 68,784, forward strand.
AGCCGGTGCCTGCGGCCGCGCCCCGGACGGAGTCAGGTTGGAGAGCGGCGAGGTCGAGGTGCTGGGGCACGGCAGGATCGAGCTGGGAATAGGCGGCCTCGGCGCCTTCGCGGTAGATCGTCGGGCGATCGATAGGTGCCTCTTCGACGCCGCGGCCTCGCACGGCGTCGACCTCAGGCTCTCGGAGAGGGCGCTCGACGTGTCACCGGGCGCCGTGACGACCAGGAGGGACCGCTACGAGGCCAGGGCGATAGTGGATTCCAGGGGCGCTCCCGCGTATCCCAGGAAGGATCGCCTGCTCAGCGCCACACAGTACTTCTGCCGCACCAGGGGGGCGGCGCGCGAGGGCCACGTGAGGATAATAGTCGACAAGGGCTCGTCGCGCGAGTACTTCTTCTGGGAGGTCTGGACGCGCGGCGGCGAGCTCCTCGTAGGCGGCGCCGGCAGGTCCCCAGCCTCCGTGGAAGCGATGGTGGACTCCCTCCGCGCCAGGGCTGACTGCGCTCCCTTCAGGGTGGTGAGATCCCCCATAGTGGTGGGCGGCTTCGCGGGGCCGGGATCGAGGGGGGTCTTCAGGGTGGGGGATTCCGCGGGCAACGCGAAGCCGCTGACCGGAGGAGGCGACGTGCTGAGCCTGGTCGCTTCGGAGATGGCCTCCAGGGCCATTTCAGGCTACCTGGACGGCGAGCTGAGCCTGGCGGAATCGCACGCGCTCTACGGGCGCTCCTGGAGGACCAGGTATGGCAGGGAGGAATCGGCCCAGCTGGCGCTCCGCGGGCTCTACGAGCGCATGGATGGGGACGATGTGTGGGACGCATTGGAGAAGCTCAGGGATGCCGGCGCGCTCGACAGGATCAACGCGGGCTTCGACTCGCTCGGCGGATGGCTGATCGCCTCGCTGGGCGTCAGGGTCCTGGGCGGGATGATCCTGAGGCGCCTGCGCGCCGCGGCGGGGCACCGGGACGCGGCTTCCGCGGGTGCCGAGAGCTCGTAGGGATGTTTCATCCGCGGATCGTTTCGCCCCCTCCATCCGGGTGAGCGGCGAT
>JBMFHR010000004.1:0-31668 GCA_049976725.1 Conexivisphaera sp.
GTCCCCTCTCGTAGAACCTCCTGAGCTTGTACCTCACGGTCTCCTCCGGCATCCCCAGCGTGCGGGCGACCGCCGCCAGGTTCCTGGGGCCCATCTCAGTCAGGGCCCTCAGCAGGGCCTTTTCCCTATCGGCATCGGTTCTCCGCGGCACGTTACCGATATTCCAATTTGCCCTTATAAAGGTAGCGCCGGGGATGGAATCGGGGCCCTCTTGTGCTCCGTCCTCCTGTGCCACTCCATTATCGCGTCCACGAGCCGGGGGTTGGACCTCCTGACCTCCTCGACCGGCTCCCCCCTGTCGAATATCCTGTGGAGGATGGGATCGGCCTCCTCGTAGGAGAAGCCGAGCTCGTCGTCGGCGGTCTGGCCCGGCCAGAGCCTCGGGCTGCTCCTCTTGGAGGCGACGGACTCCGGGACGCCGAGGGCGCGCGCCAGGGCCCTCACCTCAGTCTTGTAGAGCCCCAGTATGGGAGCAACGTCCACCCCGCCGTCCCCGTACTTCGTGAAGTAGCCTAGTAGGTACTCGCTCCTGTCGCCGGTGCCCAGGACCAGCCTGTTCTCCAGGTTTGCGTAGTAGTACAGGAGGCCCATCCTGATCCTGGCCCTGAGGTTGCCCTCCGCCAGCCTGGATGGCGGCAGGTACTTCAGGTACTCGTCGTGGATGGGGGCTATGTCGATCTCGACGCGCCTGACGCCGAACCTCTCGCAGAGGGACCTCGCGTCGGACAGGTCCCCCGGGGGAGTGAGCCTCGAGTCAGGCATCACCAGCGCCAGGACCCCCGATGGCCCGAGGGCGCGCGAGGACAGCGCGAGGACGAGCGCCGAGTCGACGCCCCCGCTCACGCCGAGCACCGCGCCGGCGGCGCCGGCGGCCCTCACGCTGGACCTGATGAAGTCCTCTATGGAGGCCGCGGCCCTCTCCAGGTCGAGGCCGCGCCTGACGGGCGACTCGAGCATGCGGGGATCCGCCAGTAGGTCGGATATTTGCGTTTCCCAGCGCAACGTATTTCCCGGGAGCGCGGCACTCGGGGAGCGTGGGGCGCAGGATCTCCGCGAGGGGACTCCCGGATCCGCTGGAGGCCGCCGAGCTCGCCCTGAGCGTGGCTGAGGCGTCGGGCGCGAGCGGCTTCCAGTACAGGGTGCGCGGGCCCGGCGAGCTGGAGATCCTGCTGGATGGCGACGAGGGCCTGGCGGAGGACCTGGCGAGGATGATCGAGGAGATCTGGCCCGGGGCCAGCGCCTCGGTGGAGGCCTACGGCGGCAGGGTTATGGACGTAGACCTCTTCAAGAGGGTCCTCCACGTGTTGGAGCACCCGGACGAGGTGCGCGAGCGGCGTCAGGGCCGCCCGAGCGACGCGCCGAACTCCAGGACGGAGCGCACCTGACGGCGATTCCTCAGTGATCCCGGCCTCAGCGCGGAGACCTCCCTGACCGCGTCCGACGCGCCGTAGCCCTCCGCCACCACGAGGTAAGCCGCGAGCACCATGCCGGTCCTGCCCCTGCCGGATAGGCAGTGGACCAGGGACCTGCGGCCCATCCCCAGCTGCTCCACGAGGAAGTCGACCGCTTCCCGGAGCCTCTCCCGAGGCGCGGGCTTGCCGTTCCTCATGGGCACGTGCTTGATCAGGAAGCCGGAGCCGAGCAGCGACCCTGGCACCCACTCCGTGAGGGTCAGCACGGACTCGATCCCCTCGCGCGCCAGCCACTGCGCGCTCCTGCGGGTGGCCGGTATCCCGGAGGCCGCCAGCGAGCGGTCGCGGAACCACGAGAAGTTGTAGGGCCTGCCGGTGGCGGCCGACTGGGCCCACCTCAGGGCGCGCTCGAGCGGGTCGATGATCGCCTCGGCGTCCACGGGGGCGGCGGGGAAGGGGAAGTTATAGTCGTGTCGCCGCGGCCGGCCGCAGCCGGCGATGGACCTCAGCCGCTCCAGGTCCTCCAGCGTGTCCACGTCCAGCAGGACGCCCGGATAGCCCACGTCGACCTCCAGGAGGAGCTCGGCCCTGAGGGACATGTAGTCGGAGAGCCCGCGGTCCCCGCGGACGGACGAGCTGGCATCGTCGTACAGCTCCCTCCCCAGGAGCACGGGGTGGCCCCTGGAGCCGCCGTACCTGGGCGCTATGAGGGGGGCCGAGCTGTCCTCCCTGATCTCGGCGAGCAGCCTCGGGACGGCCGGCGGTATGAGCGGCATGTCGGCCGGCGCCAGCTCTATCGCGTCCGCCTGCTCCCTGAGGGCCGATATGGCGGCGCGCACGCTGGACGACAGGCCGGACGCGTAAGCGGGGTTCTCGACCTCGTGGAAATCCAGTCCCTCGAGGGCGCGGACGATCGAGTCCCTGTCGTTGCCCGTGACGACGGCCAGGGGGAGGCCGGCGGAGACCGCCACCTCGGCCGAGGCCCTGACGACGGGACGCCCGCAAATGTCGGCCAGCAGCTTGTTCCCCGGGAACCTGCGGGAGAGTCCGGCCGCCAGGAGGACGTAGTAGATCGGGCGCGAGCGCAACGCGGATCCGGGGCGCCGCCCGCAGATTAAAGTAGTGGGCGGGCCCGGCCTCGGGGGCGCTCGCCCAGCAGCGCGGAGAGCCTGCCGGGCAGGACCCCGTGGCGGGCCAGGAGCCTGGAGAGCCTCTCGGCGTTCGCGGGGAGCTCGGTGGGCCTGGCGCCCGTCGCGTCCGCTATCGCGTCGGCTATCGCGGCCGCGATCGGCACTATGCCCACCTCGCCGACGCCCTTGGCCCCGTAGGGGCCGCTCTCCTCGTAGCCATCGAGGAACTCCACCTCGATCGCCGGGACGTCGGGGGCCGTGGGCACGACGTACGTCGTGAAGTTGACGTTCAGCGGGAAACCATCCCTGTAGGAGAGCTCCTCCATGAGCGCGAACCCGACTCCCTGGATGGCGGCGCCCTCGACCTGCATCGCGGCGAGCTGGGGATTCACCACGCGGCCGGCGTCGACTATCAGGCGTATCCTCCGGGCGGTGGCGGTCGAGGTCAGCAGGTCCACGTCCACCTCGGCCACCGCGAGCGCGAACGAGTACACCAGGTGCGGCAGCTCGCGAGCGCCCGCCAGCGGCCTGTCCACCCTGGGGACCTCGAATGTCGCCTCGAAGCGGGGCCGGGACCCCCTGGCCGCCATCGAGGCGGCGGCCTCGAAGATGTCGATGGAGCGCCCGGAACCCGCTCCCTGGAGCCCCGGCTCCTCCCTCACCCTGAAGCTGCCGGCCGCGTACTCGATCGACTGCGACTGCACCCCCAGGAGGCGGGACGCCTCCAGCGCCAGCCTGTTGAGGGCGGCCCTGGAGGCCGATATCAGCGCGTTGCCCGCGGCGTACAGCCCCCTGGAGGCCGAGCTGCCGCCGGTGTCGGGCGAGCTCGAGGTGTCGGCGTCGACGACCTCCACGGCGCTCACAGGCAGCTGGAGGGCCTCGGCCACCAGCTGGGCGCAGCCGGTTGCCAGGCCCTGCCCGTAGTCGGGGCTCGAGATGTAGGCCCTCACGCTCCTGGCCCGCGGGTCCACCTCGATGGCGGCCACCGGGTAGTCCGGCACCGCGCCATAGCCCACGCTCTTCATGCCCAGGGCGACGCCGATCCCCCTCCTGGTCCAGCCGTCGCCGGACCTGGGCCTCCTCAGCGGGGGCGCGCGGTCCAGGAGCTCCTGGATCGCGGGCGCCTGCTCGACGGGGACCCCGAAGGGCCCGGGCTCGCCCGGGGAGAGGGCGTTGATCCTCCTCAGCTCCAGCCTGTCCATGCCCAGCTCCTCAGCGAGCCTGTTGATCTGGGACTCCAGCGCGAAGCCGGCCTCCGGCGCGCCGAAGCCGCGCATCGCGCTCGAGATCCCGTTGTTCGTGTAGACCAGGATCCCCTCGATGTCGTAGTTGGGGATCCTGTAGGGGCCGTTGATGGCCTCGACCGCCAGCTCCATCATGGTGGGCCCGAAGCTCACGTAGGCACCGTTGTCGCCGAGGATGCGGGCAACGTTCGCGACCAGCCTCCCCTCCCTCGTCGCGCCGGTCCTCACCTCGATCTCGTAGGCCATCCTGTGGTAGCCCGCCGCCCCAGACTCCTCCCTGGTCCACTCCATCCTGACGGGCCTCCCGGTCCTCGCAGCCAGCAGCGCCAGGTGTATCTGGACCGTGACGTCGTCCTTGCCGCCGAAGGCGCCCCCCACTGGGTAACTGACAACCCTCACCCTCTCGGGGGATACCCCCAGGGCGCGCGCCACCTGAACCCTGTCGCGGTACGGGTTCTGGCCCCCTACCACGAGGTTCACGAACCCCTCCTCGACCCAGGCTACGCCGCCCTCCGGCTCCAGGTACATGTGCTTCTGGAACTGGGTCCTGTAGGCGCCCTCGACGACGACCGCCGCGTTCTCCAGGGCGGTGTGCGGGTCGCCGTTCGCCGCCCTGATCCTCCACGCCACGTTGCCGCCCGGGTGGAGCTTGGGGGCGCCGGGCCTAAGGGCCTCCTCGACGGAAGACACCGCGGGCAGCGGCTCGTAGTCCACGTGTATGAGCTCGAGGGCCATCTCGGCCGCCTCCTCGGTCTCCGCCGCGACGAGCGCCACGGGCTCCCCCACGTACCTCACCACGTCCTCCGCCAGGACAGGTATGTCCTGGACGACCGCCCCGTACCTGTTGAAGGGGACGTCCCTGGCGGTGAGCACGGCCCTCACGCCCGGGGCTGAGGCCGCGGCCGACGCGTCGACCCTCAGGATCCTAGCGTGCGGGTGCGGGCTCCTGAGGACCTTCCCGTGCAGCATCCCCTCGAGGGCTAGGTCCGTCGGGAAGTTCGGCGACCCGCGGACGCGGTCCCGCGCGTCGGCCTTCACCACGGATCTCCCCACGGCGAAGGCCGCGCGCTCCTCCTGGCGGCTCACGCCCTGGCCACCTCCTCCAGGGCGCGGTACAGGAGGCCGGCGACCGCCATCCTCCTGTACTCGGCGCTTCCCCTCACGTCGCTGATGGGGCTGGACTCCTCGGCGGCCGCGAGCGCGGCGTCCCACATGGAGTCCTCGGTCAGCTCCCTCCCCACGAGCGACGCCTCGGCCCTCCTGGACCTGATGACGGTGGGCGCCACGGCGCCCAGGGCTATCCTGGCGTCCTCCACGGCGCCTCCCCTCACGCCGATGATCCCGGCCACGCTGGCGACCGATATCGCGTTCGCTGACCTGGGGCCCAGCTTCCTGAAGAACCAGCGGTACCCGGGGGGCTGCGCGCCGATCAAGATGCTCGCGACCAGCTCGTCCGGCCTCCTGGCGGTCCTGTGGGGGCCGACCAGGAAGTCCTCGATCGGCACGTCCCTCGCGCCGCCGGCGCTGACCAGCCTGATCGTGGCGCCCAGCACGCGGAGCGGCAGTATTCCGTCGCCCGCCGGCGAAGCCGTGCAGACGTTGCCGGCGAGGGTCGCGAGGTTCCTTATCTGGGGGGAGCCCACGGAGCGTGCGGCGGCCGCCAGGAGCGGGGCCGCGGAGCGCACCAGCCCGCTCCCGAGCAGGTCGGAGAACGTGGCGAGAGCCCCCACCTCCAGCTGGCCATCCTCAGCCCCGCGCACGTACCTGAGCTCGCCCAGCCCGGAGAGGTCCAGCAGCTCCGGCTCCTCGATCGCGCCGGACCTGAGCATGATCGAGACGTCGGTGGCGCCCGCGACTGGCCTCGCCGAGGCCTCCCGGGACGATAGGTGCTCGAGCGCCCCGGAGAGGGAGGAGGGCCTCTCGACGCGGATCTCGGAGCGGGGCCTCAAGGCCGCGCTTCCCCCGCCCTGAGGATCGCCCTGACTATTCTGGGGTAGGCGCCGCACCTGCAGATGTTGCCCGATATGGACTCGAGGACCTCGTCCTCCGAGGGAGGCGTCCCCCGGTGACGCGAGTCCCTGAGGAGAGCGTACGACGCGACGAGGAACCCGGGCGTGCAGTAGCCGCACTGCACCGCGCCCTCCCCGACGAACGCGTCCTGGAGGGCGCGGAGGAGCGGATCGCCGGAGAGGCCCTCCAGCGTGACCACTTCGCGGCCCTCCACCTGGGAGGCCAGGACGGTGCACGAGGTCACGGGCCTCCCGTCCAGGAGGACGGTGCACGCGCCGCACTCGCCGGTCCCGCAGCCGCGCTTCACGCTCCTGATCCCCAGCTCCCCCCTGAGCACGTCCAGGAGCGAGGCCGCCGGCGGGACGCGGGCTGTGACGCGGGCGCCGTTGAGCGTGAACGATATCTCGGACCTCAAGCCGCTGGCCGGAACCATTAAACCTTATAATAAAAGGATTGGCAGCTAGGGATGTTATGAGATCCGGCTTCCGGCTGAGCGAGCTCGAGTTCCTGACCATGGACGACCTTGAGCCGGAGGGGAAGAGGCTGCTCGTCAGGGTCGACATAAACACGCCCGTGGACCCGAAGACCGGGAGGCTGATCGAGCGCACGAGGATAGAGGAGGCCGCGGTGACGCTCAGGGCCCTGAGCAGGTCGAAGGTCGTGGTCTGCAGCCACCAGGGGAGGGTCGGCGAGAGGGACTTCGTGTCGCTGGAGGAGCACGCCGAGATACTCTCGGAGGTCCTCGGGAGGAGGGTCAGGTTCATCGACGACGTCATCGGGCCGGCCGCCAGGAGGGAGGCGGAGGCCCTGAGCGACGGGGAGGTCCTGCTCCTGGACAACCTGAGGCTGATGTCGGAGGAGACGCAGCAGTACGGCTCGGTGGAGGATGCCGCTAGGACGTACATAGTGCAGAGGCTGTGGAGGATGTTCGACGGCTTCGTCCTCGACGCGTTCCCGACGGCGCACAGGGCGCACCCGTCAATAATCGGCTTCCCGTACTACCTGCCGACCGCCGCCGGCGTGCTCGTCATGAAGGAGCTCAAACAGCTCCAGAAGCTGGAGATTGTGCAGAAGGGGCCGTTCACGGCCGTCCTGGGGGGCAGCAAGGTCAGGGACAGGCTGGAGGCGCTCGAGGCCCTCCTGGAGAACAGGAAGGCGGACAAGGTCCTGGTGACCGGGGTGCTTGCGCTCGTCTTCCTGAAGGCCGCCGACAGGTACAGGGGCAGGCTGGAGAAGGTGGACGACTGGGCCGTGTCGAAGGCCCGGGAGCTCCTCCAGAAGTACCCCTCGGTGATAGAGATGCCGAAGGACATGGCGATCCTGAGGGACGGGGCGCGCGCGGAGCTGCCGATCTCGGACCTGCCGCCCGACGCCCAGCCGCTCGACATAGGATCGAGGACAATCAGGGAGTACTCCAAGGTGATAAGGAGCAGCGGGACCGTCTTCATGAGCGGCCCGCCCGGCGCCTTCGAGGTGGAGGGGTTCGACGTGGGGACCCGCGAGCTCCTCCACGCCCTGGCGGCATCATTCGGGACAACGATAGTCAGCGGGGGACACCTGGCCACGGCGCTGGACAGGCTGGGCCTGAGCAAGTGGATAGACCACGTGAGCTCCGCGGGCGGTGCGCTGATACAGGCGCTTGCAGGGAAGGAGCTGCCGCTCCTGAAGGCGCTGGAGTACTCGGCCAGGAAGATGAGGGAGGGCGGCTACAGGGAGTTCCTCGGGAGCAGAGCGGCCGCCCAGGGAGCGTGACGGCCCGCCAGGTTTTTACCGTGGGGGACGGAACCCCGGGGCCGTGCCGCTGGATCCCAAGCTCAGGGAGATAATACGCTCCTCGCCGCCCTCGCCGGCGGATCCCGACAGCGTCCCGGCGGAGGAGATCAGGAGGGCCGCGGACGCCAGGATGCTGGCGCTCCAGGGCGCCAAGGAGGAGGTGGGCTCCGTGGAGGACCTGTCGGCGAGGGGCAGGGAGGGCGACATCAGGGTCAGGATCTACAGGCCACGGGCCGGCGCGCGCGGGCTCCCGCTGGTCGTGTACTACCACGGGGGCGGGTTCGTCTACTACAGCGTGGAGACTCACGACAACATCTGCAGGCTGATCTCCAGGATGTCGGGCGCCGCAGTCATGTCGGTGGACTACAGGCTGGCCCCGGAGCACAAGTTCCCGGCGGCGGTCAACGACGCATACGACGCGCTCAGGTGGGCGGCGGAGAACGCGGGGAGGATCGGTATCGATCCTGGAAGGGTGGCGGTCGCGGGGGACAGCGCCGGCGGGAACCTGGCCGCGGCCGTCAGCCTCATGGCCCGCGACGAGGGCGCGCGCGACCTCATCAGGGCGCAGGTTCTCCTGTACCCCGTGCTCAACATGGTCGACATGTCGCCCTCCAGGTTCGAGTTCGCCGAGGGCTACCTGCTGGACGAGCGCATGGACAGGTGGTTCGTCCGTCAGTACCTGGCGGATCCGAGGGACGCGTACAGCCCCTACGCGTCGCCGATCCTGGCGAGCGACCTGAGCGGGCTGCCGCCCGCGCTCGTCGTGACCGCCGAGTACGACATGCTGAGGGACCAGGGCGAGGTCTACGCCCACAGGCTGAGGGCCGCCGGCGTGGACGCCACTGCCACGAGGTACCTGGGGATGACCCACGGGTTCCTGAGGTTCTACCCGGTCCTGCGGGCGGCGCGCGACGCGATCGCGCAGGTAGCGGGCTATCTCAGGGAAACGCTCAACGCGCCTGGCTGACGCGCCCCGAATTGCCGCATCCCCTCCAATAGGCCCCGCGAGCGCCACTTCGCGGCCCTCTCTGACGGGCCGAATTGCGGCTCAAACGCTTTTAGGGGGTCCGATCCATGATGGTGAGGGTTGAGCCTCGTCGAGTCGCTCAAGTCGATAAAGGTCGGGGACCTCGTCAGGAAGGACGTCGGCACGATCCGCCTGGACGAACCGCTCTCCAAGGCGCTGAGCAGGCTGAGCGAGGACGGCGTCATCCTGGTCGTGGACGAGGGGGGCAAGTACCAGGGGGTCCTCACGGAGAGGATGGCGATAAGGACGCTGCTGGACCCCGCGACCACCAAGGTCAGGTCGGTGTACAGGAAGGCCCCGAAGGTATCGCCGGACGACGATGTATTGAAGGCCGCGAGGCTCATGATGGAGAACGACCTCAGGTACCTGCCAGTGGCGTCGGGCGACTCCATCGTGGGCGTCGTGGGCGATGAGGCGGTCCTGGAGGCCGCCGTGGGCACGAGGTTCGGGAACCTCAGGGTGTCGCAGCTGATGACGTCAGATCCCGTGGCGGTCAGGGAGGACGACACCGTGGCGAGGGCGCTGTCGGTCATGCGCAGGGAGGGAATATCCAGGCTGCCCGTGCTCCGCGGCGACAGGGTGGTCGGCGTCCTCACGATAAGGGACGTGCTGGAGAAGGTCCTGGGACCCAGGGCGGGCGTCGAGCAGGGCAGGGAAGGTCCCCTGAGCAGGCGCGTGTCCGACATAATGAGCCGCGACGTGGCGTCCGTGCTCCCGGACGACGAGGTGAGGAGGGCCGTCAGGATCATGCTGGACAGGGACATCGCCTCGGTGGTGGTCACGGACGACGCGGGCAGGCTGAGGGGAATGCTCACGCGCTCGGACGTCCTGAAGGAGCTCGCGCGCGTGGGCGAGGAGGCGCCCCAGGTCGTCGTCCAGTTCTCGGTGAAGGACCCGGAGGAGTTCGAGAACGTGGAGGTGGACAGGGACAAGCTGAGGGATATGATGAACGGGTTCCTGAGGAAGTACGAGAGCTTCCTGGGGCCGGCCCACATGACCGTCTACCTGAAGAGGCACAGGGAGAGGAGGAGGGGGAGGAGGCTCACCCACTGCAGGATACAGGTCAACGGCCCCAGGGGCGTGTTCGTCGGCGTGGGCGAGGGATGGGGCACCAGCCAGGCGGTCAGGAGCGCCCTGGACAGCGTGGCCAGGCAGGTGGAGAGGGCGAAGGAGGGCAGGGCGGTCGACAGGGCGCTGGTCGAGGAGATACTGGAGATGCTCTGACCGCGCATCGTGGATAACTCTTTTTTCCCAGTTCAGGGGAACTCGCAGCGTGAAGGTCCTGGTGAGCCTCAGGAGCCTAGAGGTCCAACTTGCCGGCAGGGCGATAGTCTCGCCCGGCGCGAGGGAGGGCGAGGTGCTCGTGCAGGTGCCGGGGGAGTGGCCGGTGCTCAACTACTACCTGGAGGGGGCAGCCGCGGGCGACCGCGTGGAGCTCAGGTCGGCCTACAGGGAGGACGCCTACGGGACGTATGAGGTATCCATGCACGCGGTGATCGGGTGGCTCAGGGAGCTGGGAGTGGAGGCGGAGGTGCGCGAGGGATGACGTCCGTGGCGGCGGCGGGGGCCAGCAACTGGGACACGCTGATACTGTCCAGGGGGTTCCCGCGGCCCGGGGTCGGCGTGAGGGCGCTCAGCGTGCTGGAGTTCCCGGGGGGCAAGGCGGCCAACGTCGCCACGGCGGCGACCAGGATCCTGGGCAGGGGGGGAGGGGCCGTGATAAGCGCGGTGGGGGAGGACGAGTTCGGGAGGAGGCTGCTCAGGGGGCTCCAGGAGGAGGGCGTCGACGTCAGGGGGGTCTTCGTCATGGAGGAGGAGCCCTCGGGCAGGGCTTTCGTGGTGGTGGACGAGGCGACCGGGGAGAACCTGATAATCTCCTTCCACGGCGCGCTCCTCAGGCTGGGGAGGGAGCACGTGGACCTGGCGGAGGTGAGGGACGCCGTGGAGAGCTCCAGGATCGTGGTCATCATGGACGTCCCCACGGGGTTCATGGAGGGGCTGGTGGACGCCGCCCTGGAGGCCGACAGGACGGTGCTGCTGGCCCCGGGGATAAAGGCCTCCGAGAACCCGGAGATGGTCAGGTCCCTCCTGAGGAAGGTGGACTACGTCGTGCTGAACGAGGGGGAGCTGGCAGAGCTGGCGGGGCCGGGGGATCCCATAGCGGGCGCAAGGGCCCTCGCCAGGGAGGGCGCGAAGGTCGTTGTGACGCTCAGCGGCAGGGGGGCGATCATCGCGGGCTCCGGCGAGCTGATAGAGCAGCCGGCGCTGGACCTGCAGAGGATGGGGCTGAAGGCCGTCAACACCGTCGGGTGCGGGGACGCGTTCATAGGCGTGTTCGCGGCCTTCAAGTCCGCCGGATCTGGCGACGCTGAGGCCCTCAGGAGGGCGAACGTGGCGGGGGCCTACAAGGCGACCAGGCTGGAGGTCCGCGGCAGCCCGACGCTGGAGCAGCTCCTGAGGTTCGAGGAGGCAGCGAGGGGGGCAGGGGCTCTGGTTGAGCCAGGGTGAGGGGCCGAGGCCGTTCATCAGGGAGGTCATACTGGAGGACTTCATGAGCCACGAGTACAGCAGGGTGAGGCTGGCGCCCGGGCTCAACGTGGTGCTGGGGCCCAACGGGGCGGGCAAGTCGTCGATCCTCCTGGCCATATCGCTCGTCATGGGCCAGAGCCACACGGAGAGGTCGCGCAAGCTGAGCGAGCTGGTGAGGTACGGGAGGGATCAGGCCAGGGTGACGCTCCTGCTGGACAACTCCGAGAGGGACGGCAGGAGGCCGCTCCCCAGGAGGAGCGACATCATCAGGCTGTCCAGGATCATAAGGTCCACGGGCGAGTACTGGTTCGAGATCGATTACCGCAGGGCGGACAGGCTGGAGGTGGTCGACATGCTCAGGGACCTAGGGCTCAACCCGGACAACCTGCTCGTGATAATGCACCAGGGACTGGTCGACGAGTTCACCGCGCTGTCGCCCCAGGAGAGGCTGGAGCTGGTTGAGGAGGCCACGGGCATATCGGGGTACAGGATGAGGCTCGAGAGGGCGATGGAGCGCCTCGAGGGCGTGAGGGCCGAGGAGAGGGAGAAGGAGAAGCAGCTGGAGCAGCTGAGGGCCATGGAGGACCAGTGGAGGAAGCTCTACGAGAGGCTGGAGGAGAGGAGGGAGCTCGAGGAGGGGCTGAGGAGGGCGAGGATCGAGCTCGCCTGGGCGCGCGTCGCCAAGCTGGAGTCCACCCTGGAGAGGCTGAGGGCGAGGAGGAGGGAGCTCGAGGCTGAGGCCGAGGAGGACGGCAGGCTGGCGGCCGCGCTGGGCGAGGAGCTGGCGAGGCTGAGGAGGGAGCTCGAGGCGGCGCTGGACGCGGGGGACAGGGGAAGGGTCCTCAGGGCGGTGGACGACATCGCCTACGACAGCGCGGAGAGGGCGCTCGCGGAGTACCGGGCGAAGCTGGCGCAGGATGAGGCCAAGAGGATAGCGAGGGAGGAGGCACGCTACGGCGAGGAGCTCGAGGCCGCGAGGGAGGAGGCGGAGGGCGAGAGGCCGGCTAGCGTGAGGGAGGTGGAGGAGGTGGAGGAGGAGGTGAGGCTCCTGGAGGCCAAGGTGAGGGCGCTGGGCGACCTGCCGGACGACGTCGAGGAGTTCTACATGGACATAAAGTCCAGGCTGGAGGGCGTGAGGGCGAGGCTCGAGGAGCTGGCCCGCAACAAGGCCATGCTCGTCGAGGAGATAGGGAGGCGCATGGAGGTCTGGAGGAGGGAGGTGGACGCCGTGATAAGCGACCTGAACTCCAGGTTCTCGCAGCTCCTCTCCGCCGTGGGGGCAGCGGGCTACGTTAAGGTGAACTACGGCCAGTCGCCCTCCGATGCCGGGCTGGAGGTCTACGTCGGCTTCAGGGGCGTCGAGCCGGTCCTCCTGGACCCGTACAGGCAGAGCGGCGGCGAGAGGAGCGCCGCCGTCACTGCCTTCCTTCTGGCGCTCCAGGGGAGGACGATATCGCCCTTCAGGGCGGTCGACGAGTTCGACGTCCACATGGATCCTTCGACAAGGACGACGTTCTTCAGGGTGCTCCACGATATGTTCAGGGAGGAGAAGGGGGTCCAGTACCTGGTCATAACGCCGGGCTATCCGAGCTTCGTGGACAGGGACGCGCACTACATCATAGTCCAGAAGGTGGGGGGTGTCTCGGCTGTCGGCGAGGCGCCGTGAGAGGATAGCGGCGCGCGAGCGCATCGCGCTCCTGGTGGACGAGGTGGAGAGGGAGGGCAAGGACCCGTTCTCCGTGGACGTGGCCGGGCTCCTGGCGGACATGCGCGAGGACTACGACTCGGACGACGTGGACCTGCTCCTGGCGGACAGCAAGGCGATCGAGGCCCTCAGCCGCCTCGTGGAGATGCAGGACGAGTGGATAGAGGGGAGGCTCCTGGCATCCGTGTCGCCCGAGGCCCTCAGGAGGAGGGCGGAGGCCGCCGACGCGAGGGAGCTGGCCGAGGCGCTCTACTTGGCCCAGACGCCGACCGTCGGCGTCTCGAGCCTGGACGAGGAGTTCGTCGTGGAGGCGATGAGGTACTGGGAGGGGCTCAGGGCGGCGAGGCCCCCGGAGGAGCGCGCGCTCAGGGAGTACCAGGGGGTCCCAGAGCTGGAGCCCGACTCGTTCGAGGGGGACCTGGAGTCCTTCAGGTCGAGGATCAGGGCGGCGCTGGAGAGGGGGGACGCCGAGCTCTGGGACCTCCTGAGCGGCGACAGGGAGTCCAGGGTGAGGGAGCTCTACCTGCTGGCGCACATGGTGACGCGCGGTGAGGTCGGACTCGAGTACGACCCCGAGCGCGACCGGTACCTCGTGACGGCGAGGCCGAGGGGAGGGGACGTCAGGTCGGTGGTGATAGAGGTTTGAGCCAGGAGGGGGCGGGGGCGCCGGAGCAGCAGGGGAGGGAGTTGAGGGACAAGGCGCTGAAGGCACTGAGGATGCTGCTGGTGAGCAGGGGGAGGCCGGGCGTGAAGGGTTGGGAGCTGAGGAAGCACTTCGGCCCCGGCTACCTGAAGGTGCTCGAGGTCGTCAGGGTGGAGGCGAGCAAGCTCGGCCTGGAGCTCAGGTCCGTCGAGGACGAGGGAGGTAGGGGCCCCGACTACGCGAGGTACCTGCTCGTGAGCTCGGAGCCAGCCCTGGAGGTGGGGAGCCCCCTGACGGTCGTCGAGGCGGCGGCGCTCGCGATGATAATAGTGCTCACGTACGGCGGGAGGGGCGAGGTCCCCCTGAAGGAGGTGCAGCAGGCGCTCTACTCGAAGCTCAGCAAGTGGAGGGCCGAGCAGGCGCTCTACAGGCTGTCCAGACTGGGGTACATAGAGCTGGACGACGTGGTGAAACTCGGATGGAGGACGAGGGCCGAGGTCGACGTCGAGAAGCTGGCTAGGGCGCTCGCGGCCATCAGGTCCGGCGGGAGCGGAGGGCCATCTCCCTGATCACGCGCGAGCGCTCCTCCTCGGCCAGCGCCATCAGCAGGTCGTCCAGGTCACCGCGGTGGCCCGACAGGATCCTCTCGGCGGCCGACCTGGGGATCCTGAAGAGGGACGCCACGGCCCCCGGGTAACCGTACCTCTCGACCAGCGCGGACGTCAGGAGGGCCCTCCTGTGGAGCTGCTCGAGCTCCCTGGGCGGGCGGCCCCTCTCCAGGAGCCTGTCGGTGAGGGCGCGGACCTCGTCCTCATCGGCCTCGAGCACCGCGACGCGCCTGGACCCGCAGACCGGGCACCGCAGGTCCTCGCCGACCTCCGACAGCCTCGCGCGCTCCACGTAGTCCAGGCAGTCCATGCAGGCGAGGGTCACTGGCGAGCTGAGCCTGGCCCTAGCGGACGACAGGACGAGCCTCCTGAGCCTGGCCCTGTCGACGACCTCCCCCCTCACCATGGCCCTCTCGAGCCCCACGCGGGCCATCGGGGTCGGCTCCCCCAGCTCGCCCAGGTC
Organism: Conexivisphaera sp.; assembly: GCA_049976725.1. Lineage (GTDB taxonomy): Archaea > Thermoproteota > Nitrososphaeria > Conexivisphaerales > Conexivisphaeraceae > Conexivisphaera. Next base: position 14,545 of record JBMFHR010000004.1, read on the forward strand.
GACCAGCTCCACTGAGCCATTGGATATCGCGCGCAGGAGCAGCCCAACGGACCTCACGTCGAGGTCCTCCTCGAGCAGGGATCTCCAGGCCTCCCTCCCGACAAGCGTGTCCTTCAGCGCGTCCCTGAGCCTCCTGACGTCGGCGCCGCTGAGGGCCGACTTCGCCCCGACGACGCCCATCTTCCTGGCCGCCTGCACGAGCCTCCTGAGGTAGAGCCAGGAGTCCTCGAAGGCGGCCCTGACCTCCGACTCCAGATCGGAGGCCGCGAGCTCCCTCAGCGCGGACACGACCATCCCCGTCGTGGCGTTGCCCCTGATGTAGACGCGGTAGGGATCCTGGTGGACCACGTACTCCTCGCCCGAGGCACGGGAGAGCGCGTGCGCTAGCAGCCTGGCGAGCGTCCTGTTGGCCCTCAGGCCAACGTGCGAGTGGAGCACGCAGTAGTCCTCCCACCTCTCGACCGTCAGCCTGGAGTCCGAGGGGACGGGGTACCCACGGGACAGCTGCTGCAGCACGTGCGACGCCGCCCTCTCGGCGTCGTCGGGGGACATCCCGTACTCCTCGACGAGGACCCGGGGACCGGACTCCGCTATCCTCCTCCTGAGGGCCCCGACCTCCTGGGCGACCTCGAGGGGGACCGGTATCTCCTCACCCACCCAGCTGGGTATGGCGCCAGTGGGGTCGTCGGACTCCTCGACTATGACGCGGTCCTCCACGACCTGCTTGACGACCCAGGGCCTCCCCGCCAGGATGAACTTCACGCCCATCGACACGTAGCCCGCGACGAACTCCTCGTCCAGGACCCCGACCGGGGATCCGTCCTCCCTGGTCACGACGTACTTTGGCTCCTCGGGTATCATGGTGAGGGTCTCGAAGTGGTACTCGAGGAGCCTCCTGGCCGAGGCCGGCACGTAGGCCGCGCCATCCGATGGGGAGAACCTGGCGAGGGGTGGCCTCAGGCCGGACATGAAGTCGAGCGCCGCGGAGAGCTCGACCTCCGACAGGTCCCTGTAGGGGTAGCTCCTCCTGAGAATGCCCATCAGGTCGCTGACCTTTATCACGCGGTCCTCCAGGAGGATGCCGGCCACCTGCTGCACCAGCACGTCGTACGGCCTCTGGGGTATCAGCGGGTCCTCGAGCTGGCCGGCGAGCGCCCTCCTGGCTATGACGGCCGCCTCGAGCGCGTCGTCCTCGTCCACAGCTATCACGAGCCCCCTGGAGACGCGGCCCAGCGAGTGCCCGCTCCTCCCGACCCTCTGGATGAGCCGGGTGACCTGCCTCGGCGACCCGTACTGTATCACCGCGTTTATCGACCCCACGTCTATCCCCAGCTCGAGGCTGCTCGTGCATATCACGGCGTCCAGCTCCCCGCCCTTGAGCCTGGACTCGGCGTCCAGCCTCCTGTCGAGCGATATGCTGCTGTGGTGGACCTCGGCCCTGAAGTCAGGATCGATGAGCCTGAGCCTGCTGATCAGTATCTCCGCCTCGCTCCTGGTGTTCGTGAACACGAGGACGGGGGCGGCGGACCTCGCCTCCTCTAGGAGGGCCCTGAGGCGCGAGAGGGCGGCGGGGTGGAGGCCCAGGGACCTCGCGGCGCCGGCGTCATCCGCAGCGCCCGGGAACGTGACCCTTATCTCGTACGGCTTGGGGGGACGCGACTCGACCACCGCGCAGGACCTGCCTGGCCCGACGAGGAAGGACCCGACCTTTGAGGGCGATCCGATGGTCGCGGACAGCCCTATCCTCTGGTACTCCCCCGCGAGCCTGACCAGCCTCTCCAGGATGACCGCGAGCTGGGACCCCCTCTTGTCCTCCGCGAGCTCGTGGACCTCGTCCACTATAACCCACCTGACGTTGGCCAGGTGCCTCCTCATCACGTCGGCGACGAGGAGCACCTGCAGGGTCTCCGGGGTCGTCACCAGGAGGTCCGGGGGGCTCCTCGCCTGCCTCCTCCTCTCATCGGCCGGAGTGTCGCCGTGGCGCACCGCGACGGAGATCCCGAGCTGCGAGGCCCACCAGCTTATCCTCTCCACGAGGTCCCTGTTGAGCGCCCTCAGCGGCGTCACGTAGAGCGCGGACACGGGGCTGCGCCTCGTCCTGAGCATCGAGTCGAGCGTGGGGAGCAGCGCCGCCTCCGTCTTCCCGGATCCCGTGGGGGCAACGAGCAGGACGTGCGCGCCGGACGCTATGACGGGGACGGCCTCGGCCTGGGGAGGGGTGGGCTGCGACATGCCCCTCCTGGCGAGGAGCTCCCTTATCCTGGGATGGAGCCCTTCGAAAGCCCCGCTCAAATCCCCCTCAGCGCCGACCTGTAGCGCTCGCCCAGCTCGACGTAGGACCTCCAGCCCTCCTGGAGGGCCCGCACCATGTTGCCCTTGACCCTCCCGACCACCTTCGCGGGCGACCCCATGACCAGGCTGCCCGGCGGGATCTCCATGCCGGCCGGGATCACGCTGCCCGCGGCTATTATGCTGCCCCTGCCGACGCGGGCGCCCTCGAGCACCGCGGACCTTATGCCGACGAGCACCTCGTCCTCCAGGACGACGCCCTCGAGCACCGCGCCGTGCGCGATCGTCACCCTCCTGCCCACTATGGCCGCGTGCCTGTCCGGGTGCACCACCACGCAGTCCTGGACGTTGCTCTCGTCCCCTATCACGACCTCGGACCACTCGCCGCGCAGGACCGCGTTGAACCACACGCTGGACCCGGCGCCGACCCTCACGTCCCCTATCAGCCACGCCGACGGCGCCACGAAGGCGGACTGGTTGACGGTCGGCCTCCTCCCATCGATCTCCAGCAGCGGCATGCCTGGGTACCCCGCGTGGTCACACTTCAAGTTTGCCTCAGGGATCCGGGGACACGGCCCGCCCGACGCGCACCGCGCCGCGCTTCAGCTCCCCCACCAGCCAGCCGATCCTTATCCCCATTGGGCAGTACTCCTCGCACACGCGGCACTCGGCGCAGAGGTAGGTCAGCGGTAGCGCGGCGTCGGTCCCCATGGTGAGGGCCGTCCACAGGACTCCGATGCCGCCCATGTACGCGCCGCTGCTCCAGGCGGGGCCCACCGTGGTCAGGACGGGACAGGCGAGCTGGCAGGACCCGCACCTGATGCACTTCAGGACCTCCTCCAGCGGCGTCCCCAGGGCGGACGTCCTCCCGTTGTCGACGAGCACGACGTGCATCTCCCTGGCGCCCTGCGCGGGCCTCACGAGGGCGTGCTCCACATCGCGGGTGCCGCTGGGTCCCGAGGTCACGTTGACGTAGGTCGGGGGAGTGCCCCCCACCTGGTAGGACTCGAGGAGCGCCACCTTGAAGGCGTCCACCAGCGTGGGGACCACCTTGTCCACCCCCGTGACCACGACGTTGACCGGCGGCACAGTGCCCGTGAGCCTGGCGTTCCCCTCGTTCTCAACCTGCACCACGGCCCCGTCCTCGGCGGCGACCGCGTTGGCGCCCGTGATGCCGACGTCTGCCCTCAGGATCCTGTCCCTCAGGAACTCCCTGACGGCCGCCACCATGCTCGGCACGTCCCCCGGTCCCCTGTAGTTGAGCCTCGACCTCAGGAGCTCCAGCACCTCCTCCCTGGGCAGGTGCATCGACACGGCCACGAAGTGCGCCGGCCTCTTCCCGGATATCTGGAGGAGGAACTCCCCGAGGTCGGTCTCCCAGACCTCGTTGCCCGCGCGCTGCAGGTACTCCCTCAGGCCCAGCTCCTCGGTGACTATGCTCTTGGACTTTACGACGAGCTTGCCGGTCCCCACTATGTCCCCCACTGCGCGCAGGGCTTCCTCCCGGGTGCGCGCCACGACGACGTGGACGCCGTTCCTCTCGAGGCTCTCGGCGGCGCGCGACACGAGGCGCTCGAGGTCCCTGAGGGACCTCGACTTGACGTCGCCCACGTCGCGCGCGAGGGAGCTCACGTACTCGTTGCCCTGCAGGAGGCGGCGCGAGGCCTCGAAGCTGGCGCACGCCCTCTCCATGCCCAGCCTCGCCCTCTCGTCCGAGGCCCAGCGATAAGCCTCCCTCTTCAGCTCGAGGAAGTCGGCCGCCATCGATCCCTCGCCCTCACGATCTCGAGCCAGTCGAGGACCTCGCCCAAGCCCGCGGCGCCGAGGTTCGCCAGGCAGACGGGGCACGCCGAGACGGCCGGGCCGGGCAGGCCGGAGAGCTGCTCCATCCTCCTCCTCGAGATCTCCGAGGCTACCTTCGGGAAGAGTGAGCTCAGCGGACCGCCGCAGCAGAAGGTCCTCGTGCCCGAGCGCTCCGGCTCGTGGACCCGGTACCCCGCGGCGGACAGGACCTCGCGGAGGCGGCCGTGGAGGTTCAGGTTCCTGGAGAGCAGGCAGGAGTCGTGCACCTTGACGTCGGCGATCCCGGGCCTCCCGGAGACCCTCGAGGGATCCACGAGCTCCAGGATGTGCCTGACCTCGGGGGGCCTGCCGACGTAGCGGGGGTAGAGCTCCCTGAGCGCGTGGGTGGTGTGGGGATCGAGCGTCACCACGGTGCTGGCGCGGGAGGCCTCCAGGAACTCGAGGACGCGCCTCGCGTGGTCCCTGAACTCGTCGATGAGCCCCAGGTCGTGGAGGAGTATTCCGGAGTACGGCTCGGAGGGACCCGCGTAGGCGGGCTCGATGCCGGATGCCCTGAGCAGGGACACGGCGTTGGACATGATGGCCCGGACGCGCGAGGAGAGGCCCCCGTCCGGCACCAGCTGGAGGGCGCGCGCGGCGAGGCGGCCCGCGCGCAGGAGGAGCCCGGAGCCCGGGGAGGAATCCAGGGCCTGCAGGGCCGCCAGGGACGACCTCATGCGCGGGACCAGCTGGTACAGGTGGCCCGTGTAGAGGAGCACGTCCGACGGGGGGCCGGGCAGCCCGGAGGCCCACGACGAGAGCTCGTCGCCCGTGGCCGCCAGTGGGTCGCCCGTCCTCCTCATGTTGTCGAGTATGAAGTCAACGACCGAGCGCCTGTCCAGCACGCGCCGCACCCGGGCACTGCGCCCTTATTACGCTACCCCCGCCGCGCTCACTGGGCCCTCTCCTGCGATGCTGAGACTATGCTCAGGACGTCCCTGTCCCTGAGCCGGTAGGTGGCGGGGAGCCTGAGGCCCGTCCTCGCGTCTATAGCGTAGAGCAGCCCCCTCTCGAGCTCCGTGTGTATCGCGCGGGCGAGGTCCCTCACGGTGGCGCCGTCCGGCATGAGGTAAGCGTCCGGGAGGACCGCCCCCGACCTGTCGGTCAGCTTCGCGGGGTCGTAGACCGGGTAGACGGTGTTCATCTTCAGGAGCTTGAAGACGGCGACGTTGAGCGCGAACTGGACGCCGGTCCTCATTATCTCGTGCAGCACTAGCCTCCTGACCTGGTCCAGCGCCCACCTCTGCTGGTCGGTCAGCCCGGAGGCGTTGATTATCTCGAAGCTCTCGTCGCCCGGCAGGTAGCGTATGAGGCCCTTCTGCTCGGCCCTCCTGAGGATCAGCTCGGCCTCCGCGCTGGCGGGCACGACGAGCACGTCCCTGAACGTCTCCCTGAGCCTGCGGTAGTTCGCCTCCGCCTTCGGCCTGTCCATCTTGTTCGCGAGTATCAGCGTCGGCTTGGAGATCTCCCTCAGGGCGGACGAGAAGCGCCACATCTCCTCGTCGCTCCAGTAGGCTATGTCGCCGCCGTTGAGGCCGGCCCTCTCGAGCGCCAGCGCCACGTGCTCAGCCGTCACCTTTATCCCCTGCAGGGGCGCGGCTATTGCCTTCTCCGGGGGCATCCCGGACCTCATGCCCTTGGTCATCTCCTTGACGTTCCTGACGATCTTGTCGCGGTACCAGAGTATTATCTCGCCCTCGACCTCCTCGTAGTCCCTGACGGGATCACCGGTCCCCGGCTCCGTTATCCTCCCCTCCTCATCTATGCTGCCCGAGGCGTCCACCACGTGGATGAGCGCGTCGGACTGGGCGGCCACCGATATGAACTGGGTCCCCAGCCCCCTGCCCTCGTGGGCGCCCCGTATCAGGCCGGGCAGGTCTATCAGCTCTATTGGTATCCACCTCCACCCGTCCTTGCATATCGAGTTCCTCGGGTTGCATGTCACGCCGAACTCCTTGTGGACGCAGGGCGTGACGACGTACGCCGTGCCCACGTTCTCGCGCTTGGTCGTGAACGGGTACGTGGAGACCTCGGCCGAGCCCAGCGTGGCGGCGTTGAAGAAGGTCGTCTTGCCGGCGTTGGTCTTCCCCACGAGCCCTATCGACACCTTCATGCCCTCCCTGCTACGCGCGGCCGGTAAATAAACGACACCCGTGTTCGGGAGCGCGGAGTCCGGGCAGGATATTTTAGGGAGTGAATCGGTCCGGGGGCGTCTTGCCCGGGATAGGCGCCAGGCCCCTGCCGGGCGGGGGGTTGCTGGTCGAGGTGGACGGCAGGAGGCTAGCGCTGGATCCGAGGGCGGACGTGAGGGCGGACGTCGTCTTCGTGTCCCACGCGCACGCCGACCACCTGCCCCGCTACAGCGTGGACGCGGAGGTCCTGGCGACGGAGGAGACCGTCCGCCTGGCAGAGGTCAGGGGGATCAGGCTCAGGCGCGCCAGGGAGGACGGGAGGGGGCTGAGGCTCGTGCGCACGGGCCACATACTGGGGTCCGCGGGGCTCCTCGTGGAGGGGCGCCTGTACTACACGGGGGACATATCCGGGAGGCCAAGGGAGTTCATGCCGGGCCCGGAGCGCGTCGAGTGCGGGACGCTGATAACTGAGAGCACCTACGGGAGGCCCGAGTACAGGTTCCCGGCCCACGGGGAGCTGGTGGACGGGCTGAGGCGCTTCCTCGCGGAGCAGTACAACCAGGGGAGGCCCGCGATACTGATCGGGTACCCGCTCGGCAAGTCCCAGATACTGCAGCACGCCGTGAGGGGGTGGAGGCCGCTCATCTCGTTCGAGTCGGTGGAGGCGTACAGCCGCGTGTACAGGGAGCTCGGGGTGGATCTCCCGGAGCCCGACGCGGTCGTGAGGAGGCCCGAGGATCTCCTGGGGCTCAGGGGACCAGCGACGGTAATAGCGCCGAGCTCGATGAGGGGATCCCTGGTCAGGATCGCGGACAGGCTCGGCGCGGGCGCGGCCTGGTTCAGTGGGTGGGCGCTGAGGTTCCGCGTTCCGGGCGCGCGGGGCTTCGCGCTGAGCGACCACGCGGACCACGGAGAGCTGCTCAGGTTCGCGGCCTCGACGGGGGCCGAGGAGGCCCTGACCGTCCACGGGTTCCCGGAGGACCTGGCGAGGTCGCTCAGGGCAGCCGGCATCAGGGCGCGCCCGCTCTCTGACAGCATGGGACTGGAGGACTTCGGGTGATCCGGATGCTCTCCCAGGCGGTGGACGTCGAGGAGGGCGAGGTCCTGGCCGCGCTTCACCCGACGGTGGCGGAGTGGGTCAGGCGGAAGTACGGGGGCCTGACGCCCCCCCAGAGGATGGCGATACCGCCGATACTGGAGGGCAGGCACACGCTGGTGGCGGCGCCGACCGGCTCGGGGAAGACGATGGCCGCCTTCCTCCCGATAATAAGCGAGCTGCTGCGCGCGCACGAGTCCGGGAAACTGCTGGACAGCGTCCACGTAGTCTACGTGAGCCCCCTCAGGGCCCTCAACAACGACGTGAACAAGAACCTGGTGGCGCCGCTCGGCGAGATGGCTGCCATCCACGGGGGCGCGCTGCCCCTCAGGGTGGCGGTGAGGACGGGCGACACGCCGCAGGGCGAGAGGTCCAGGATGCTGAGGAGGCCGCCGCACGTGCTTATAACGACGCCGGAGACCCTGTCCATAGCGCTGGTGGCGCCCAAGTTCGGGCAGCTGCTCTCCACCGTCAGGTGGGTCGTCGTGGACGAGATACACGAGCTGAGCGGCAGCAAGAGGGGGACCCACCTTAGCCTCTCGCTGGAGAGGCTGGAGGAGCGCGCGAGGGGCTTCGTGAGGATAGGGCTCTCCGCGACCGTCCACCCGCTGGAGGAGGTGGCGAGGTTCCTGGTGGGCTACGACGATTCCGGGAGGGAGAGGGACTGCACCGTAGTGGACGCGAGGTTCGTCAAGCGCATCGAGCTGAGGGTCAGGAGCCCCGTCGACGACCCGGTGCACGCGCCGACGGAGGAGGTCAGCTCCAGGCTCTACGCGATGCTCAGGTCGATCGTGAGGAGGCACAGGACGACCCTGGTTTTCACGAACACGAGGTCCGGGGCGGAGCGCGTGCTGTACCACCTCTCGAAGGTGGGGGCGGCGTCCGCCGAGGAGCTGGCCACGCACCACGGGAGCCTCTCGCGCGAGGTGAGGAAGGACGTCGAGGACAGGCTCAAGGGCGGGAGGCTGAGGGCGGTCGTGACGAGCACGAGCCTCGAGCTGGGGATAGACATAGGCAGCATAGACGCGGTGATCCAGATAGGGAGCCCGAAGTCCGTCTCGAGGCTCCTCCAGAGGGTCGGGAGGAGCGGGCACTCCCTGGATCGCGCGTCGAAGGGGATAATCGTGGCTATAGACAGGGACGACCTCGTCGAGGACGTCGTCATAGCGGGCGAGGCGCTCAGGGGGCACCTGGACAGGGTGCACATACCGAGGAACGCCCTGGACGTGCTGGCGCAGCACCTGGTCGGGATGTCCATAGAGAGGAGGTGGAGGGTGGAGGACGCCCTCAGGGTCATCAGGAGGAGCTATCCCTACAGAGACCTCGGCCTCGAGGACCTGAAGGGGGTGCTGAGGTACCTGGGCGGCGGATACGGGGGGCTGGAGGCCAGGAGAGTTTACAGCAAGGTGTGGTACGACGAGGAGGAGGGCGTCTTCGGCAGAAAGAGGGCTATCAGGCCCATATACTACGGGAACGTGGGCACGATACCGGACGAGGCCTCCGTAAGGGTGCGCACCAGGGATGGCAGGTGGGTGGGCAGCCTGGAGGAGGAGTTCGCGGAGCGCCTGTCGCCGGGCGACGTCTTCGTCCTCGGTGGCAGGACGTTCCGCTTCCTGAAGCTGAAGGGCATGACGGCGATCGTGGAGGAGGCCGCGGGGGAGAGGCCGACCGTCCCCAGCTGGTTCAGCGAGATGCTGCCGCTCTCCTTCGACACGGCGGAGGCGGTCGGGGACTTCAGGGAGGAGGCGTTCAGGAGGCTGCGCGCGGGGGGACTCGCGGCTTGGCTGGCCGGGGAGTACCCGGTCGACAGGGCGGCCGCGCGCGCCGTATCGTCCTACTTCGAGGCCATGGACTCCTTCCTGAGGCTCCTGGGCGTGGAGGAGAGGCCCACGCGGCGCAATATACTGGTGGAGCGCTTCAGGTCCCACGATGGGAAGCTGTACGTGATCTTCCACGCGGTCCTCGGCAGGAGGGTCAACGACGCCCTCAGCAGGGCCTACGCGTACGCGGCGTCCAGGATGATAGGGTCGAACGTGCCCGTGCTCTCGAGGGACTCCGGCTTCGCGATCGTGCTGCCGGGCCGCGCGGGCGACAGGGTGGAGGAGGTCCTGAGGTCCGTGAGCTCGCGCGGGCTCAGGAACCTCCTCGTGGAGGCCGTGAGGCACACGGAGATGGCGAACATGCGCTTCCGGCACTGCGCCACGAGGTCGCTCATGATACTGAGGAGCTACAGGGGCAGGGAGACCTCGATCTCCAGGAGGCAGGCCAACTCGCAGGTCCTGAGGAGGCTCGCGGAGAGGATTGGGGACGACTTCCCGGTGCTCAGGGAGACGTACAGGGAAATAATAGAGGACGTGATGGATGTAGAGGACGCCGAGGCGGTGCTCAGGGACCTGGAGGAGGGCAGGAGGAGGTTCGTGCTGATGCCCGAGTACGACGTGCCGTCGCCGTTCAGCCATGGGCTGATAGCATCGGGTTACGAGGACGTGGTGCTGATGGAGGACAGGAGGAAGCTCCTGGAGGCACTCCACGAGAGCGTGATGAGGAGGCTGGAGGAGGCGGGGCTCGTCGCGGGGGGCGCGCCTCACAGGCAGTCGAGGACCCTGTAGGCGGAATCGTAGAGGGCCCGCCTCTCGGGCCAGTCCCCGCGCATCGACTCCAGAGCTGCCCCCGAAACGCCCGAGCGGAGGGCTGAGAGGAGCCCCTCGAGCTCGTCGACCACGCGGGAGGCCGGATCCCTGGCCATCAGGTAAGCCGTCAGCTCGGGATCCTCGGTCTCGACGGCGGCCGCCAGCTCCTGGAGCGTGCGGCTCGTGGCGGGGAGGCGCGGGTGGCCGCGGGAGGCGGCGCGGAAAAGGTAGCCGAGCACGTGCGGCAGCACTATTGAGTAGGCCACAGCCTCGTCGTGCTCCGCCTCGTCCATGATCAGGAGCTCGGCGCCCCTGAAGAGCTCCGAGGCCGCGCGCGCCTCCCTCGCCGCGTCCTCAATGGGGGTGAGCGCTATGGGGCGGCCGGCGATCCCCCTGGCGCCCCTCCCGAACAGGGGGTGCACCGAGATTCTCAGGGGCCCGCGGCAGTCCCTGAGCGCGGCATTCACCTCAGACTTGAGCGTGGAGACGTCCGCGTAGATCCCGGTGGGGCCCACCCTGGGGCATACCTCCCGCGCCACACTGGCGCTGGCGCCCAGCGGGACCGCCGCCAGGACGGCGTCGTACCCGGAGGGGTCGGAGGAGCCCACGGTGCGGATGCCGTACGAGGCGGCGGACGAGGCCGCCCGCTCGGAGGGATCGTACCCGCTGACGTCGTGGCCGACGGACGCGAGCGCTAGGGCCAGCGTCAGCCCCATGCGGCCCAGGCCGAGCACCAGCACGCGCAAGGCGCGCTGGACCGCGCGGGGGCCGAATTAAAGCGTTGGGACGCACGGCAAAGATTATTTGCGATGGACGCCACGAGGCGGCGATGTCCAAGTCCATCGCGCGCGTCGTGATCAACGGCTACGGCGTCATAGGCAAGAGGGTTGCGGACGCCGTCGCGAAGCAGCCCGACATGAGGGTGATCGGCGTCTCCGACATAGTGGGCGACTACCGCGTGAAGATGGCGGCCGCCAAGGGCTATGAGGTCTACGCGTCCATCCCCGAGAGGGTCGAGGAGATGAGGAAGGCGGGGCTGGAGGTGGCGGGCACCCTGCCGGACCTGCTCGCGAAGGGGGCCGTGGACGTGGTGGTAGACGCGACGCCGGACAAGGTGGGAGCCGAGAACAAGAAGCTGTACGAGAAGTACGGGGTGAAGGCGATCTTCCAGGGCGGCGAGAAGCACGATGTGGCAGGCACATCGTTCGTCGCCCAGAGGAACTACTCGGAGGCGCTGGGCAAGCAGTTCGTGCGCGTGGTGAGCTGCAACACCACCGCCATCTGTAGGGTGGTGGGGGGCATACACTCGAGGCTCGGCGTCAGGAAGGCTAGGGTCAGCATCTTCAGGAGGGCCGTGGACGTCTGGGAGTCCAGTCACACCGGTATAATGAACACGGTGGTCCCGGAGCTCAGGGTTCCCTCCCACCATGGCCCGGACGCACAGTCCGTGGTGCACGACCTCGACATAGTGACCATGGCCGCGAAGGGCAGCCACAACCTGTTCCACCTCCACATGGGGATGCTCGAGCTGAGGGGAAGGGCCACGAGGGAGGACGTGCTGGAGGTCCTGAGGGAGGAGCCCAGGGTCGTGACCGTCAGCGGCAGCGACGGCGTGAAGGGGCTGAACTCCATATTCGAGATAGCCAGGGACCTGGGGAGGGAGAGGGGCGACCTCTACGAGATACCCGTCTGGGAGGACGCCCTCACGGTGTCGGACGACGGGAGGGAGGTATACCTCATGTGGGCGACGCCGAACGAGTCGGACGTCGTCCCGGAGAACGTCGACGCGATAAGGGCGATGACGGAGCTGGAGGAGCGGGCCGACCGCTCCATCGCGCTCACCGACGACAGGCTGGGCGTGGTGAAAAGGTTATACTGAGAGCGGCCGCATCCATCCCGTGAGGAGGAGGGCCAGGGTTCTGGCGACGCTGGGGCCCGCGAGCGACGGGCCCGGCGTGGTCGAGGCGATGGTCAGGGCCGGGGCGGACGGCTTCAGGCTGAACTTCTCGCACGGAACCCACGAGGAGAAGGCCGCGGAGGTGGCCGCGGTCAGGGCGGCCGAAGGGAAGCTGGGCGGGCACATACCGATCATGGGGGACCTCCAGGGGCCCACCGTGAGGCTCGGCGACTTCCAGCCGGTCCAGGTCTCGAGGGGCTCCAGGGTCGTGCTCACGAGGGACGGAAAGGAGGGAGTGCCCGTGCCGAGCGACGAATTCTTCAGGCTCGTGGAGGCGGGCGACGAGGTCGCCTTCGAGGGAGGGAGGATCTTCGCGCGCGTGGTGGAGAGGTCCAGCGGCCGCGCGGTGGTGGAGGCGCTCGTGGAGGGGACGCTGGCGCCGAGGAAGACGATCGCCATAAGGGGGAAGGAGTACGACCTGCCGTCCCCGACTGAGAAGGACCTGTCGGACCTCAGGTTCATCGTGGAGCAGGGGCTGGAGTACGTGGCGCTGTCGTTCGTGAGGACCAGGGACGACGTCAGGAGGCTCAGGGAGGCGCTCTCGGAGCTCGGGAGCGACGCGTGGATCGTGGCCAAGGTGGAGACTATACCAGGGGTCGAGAACGTGGACTCGATCGCCGACGAGGCGGACGCCGTGCTGGTCGCGAGGGGGGATCTGGGCGCCAAGTTCCCCCTGGAGGACATGCCGTTCGTGCAGGCCAGGATCGTCGGCGCGGCGAGGTCCCACGGCAGGCCATCCATAGTGGCGACGCAGCTGCTCGACTCGATGATGGAGAACCCGATACCCACGAGGAGCGAGGTCGTGGACGTGTTCACGGCGATCAGGGACGGCGCGGACGCTGTGCTGCTCACGGGCGAGACGGCCGCCGGGAGGCACCCAGTCGAGAGCGTGGAGTGGGCCGCGAGGATCGTCGCCCGGGCGGAGGAGGGGTACTCGCCCGGGAGGGCGACCATGGCGGAGGGCGCTACGGTCTACGATACGTTCGCCCTTGGGGTGGTGGAGCTCGCCGAGGCCGTCGGGGCCAAGATAATCGCCTACAGCCGCAGCGGGAATACCGCTAGGAGGATATCGAGGCACAGGCCATCCGTCGAGGCGTACGTCTTCACGCCAGACGCCAGGGTGGCCAGGAGGATCTCGCTGCTCTGGGGGGTGGTGCCGGCCGGGGTACTGGAGGTCGCGGACTTGGAGGAGCTGGCGGCTGAGGCCGCCAGGAGGGGGATCGTGGGGGAGGGCGACAGGCTGGTGCTGGTGCGCGGCGTGCAGAAGGACACGACGGACGTGCTCAGGGTCAAGGTCCTCTGAGCCTCTCGGAAGCCAGGTGCAGGAGGAGCACCGCCTCCGCGTTCTCCCTGACGAACTCCTCGAGGTACCCCTGGAGGTACCTCAAGTAGTAGTCCCAGTCCGAGTAGTCACGCCCGCGCATCCTCGACCTCGCGTACTCGTACTCCCTGCGCAGGTCGGCCAGCCCCACCTTCCTCCTGGAGCCGAGTATCAGCTCCGAGGCCTCCGAGAGGGGTACCCCCTCCCCCACTGCCCCGGCAACCTCGCCCTTCACCTCGATGAGGGAGCGCTCGGACTGCATCTCCCTCAGCAACATGGCCACGGAAGCGAGGCCCGATGACGCGAGGGCCTCGAGGGCCGGCGCCAAGTCGTACACGAGGATCCTGAAGCCCGAGTCGACCGCCGAGAAGATCGCGCGCCTCACCTCGTCGCCCTCGCCGGAGAGGAGGCCGAACTCCGACCTGAGCACCGTGACCCTGGACTGCTCGCCGTCGTGCACGGCGATAGCCACGAGGCGCACACGGCCGTCGTCGTCCAGAGGGAGGCTCATGGCCTCGAGCGACAGCAGCTTCAGGGCCCTCGAGGGCCTCGGGACCGAGACTTGGCGGCCGCCGACCCTCAGCGTCACGCGCTGCTGCAGGAGCAGGTAGTCTATGGCCCTCAGCGCGTAAGCGCGTGCGAGGTCCCAGCGGAGCCCGTACCCCAGGAAGTCGGCGTAGGCGTACTCGTCCAGCGCGCTCATCAGGACATCGTCGAGGTCGTCCGGCTGATAGGACTCCACGTCGGACCTGACGGCCGCCCAGTCGAGCTCCTCCAGGAGCCCCGAGCTCTCGGGCTCGTGGAGCCCCAGGTACTTCTTCTCGCCGACCTTCCCCAGGTCGTACTGGATGGCGTCCAGCGATATCCCGTGCTTCCTCCTGAGCACTATGAGCACGTAGGCGAGCCCTATCCTGATCATGTTCACGTCCTCGGCGGGGTCCATCTCGAGGTTCAGGCCGTAGGTGTAGTCGCTGTACCTGCCCGAGGTGGACGCCGGGACGTCCACGACGCGCATATCCCTCCTGACCAGGGTCCTGCCGGAGATCCTCCGCACGATGGGCTGGGAGCTGTAGATCCTCCACAGCACCCTGTTGGGTATCTTCTCGTACCTGCCGAACCCTCTCCTGGGCGGGTAGACGACGCAGCGCACGTCCGAGTGCAGGCGCCCGTTCATGTAGTCCGAGAGTATGCTCGGGCGCTCGCGCCACTGGAACTTGGCCTTCTCGTACTCCTCGTAGGCCTGGGCCAGGGGCTCGTAGTCCCAGAGCACCCTCTCCGACAGCCTGCGCTCCACGACTGCGGTCACGGCGCCCTGGGCGCGCCTGTGCTCCACGACAACGGCATCGGCCGAGTAGTCGATGCTCCCCGGCTGGAACTTCTCGACCAAGTCGCAGTGGGAGATGTCCTCCAGGTACCTGGGCGCGGGCTCCTCCTCGATCAGGCGTTTGACGCCGAAGGGCGGGGCGAACTCGTAGAAGTTCATGTTGCGCCAGACCCTCTTCCCGGCCTCCGTGAGCTCGTCCCCCTCGACGAGCCCCAGGGACCTCAGGAACTCGTAGTCGTCGCGCGACAGGGTCCGCCTGAGCGACGGCGACGTGAAGCGCGCCAGGGACTCGAAGAGCCTCATGTACTTGTTGCGCGGGTTCACGAGCGCCCTCTCGGGCTGCAGCTCCATCCAGCGCCTGAGGGTATCGACGCCCCTGGAGAGGAGCTCCCTGTCCCAGGCCGAGATCGGGAACACCACCGTCTCGGAGTAGGCGAGGGACTCCCTCCTGCCCTTCCTGCCCTCCCTCTGCAGGAACTCCCTCACGCTTTCCGGGAGCCCCACGTGGACTATCCTGCCCACGAGGCCTATGTCGAGGCCCTGGGAGAGGGTCCTGGGCGAGATCAGTATCTTGACCTCCCCGCGCCTGGCCCGCTCCTCGTGCTCGCTCCTGACCGCCCTGGAGGCTAGGTGGTGATGGACGGCGACGCGGTCCCTCAGCTCCGGGGGGAGGACTGACCGGAGCCTCCTGCCCAGTTCCTCCGCCTTCGCTATGTTGCGCGTGAAGACCAGCGTTAGGACCGGGTCCTCGGCGTACTTGGCCAGGACCTCCACTGGATCGTACTCCGTGCCCGGCACCCTAATGCCCAGCGCGCGGGCTGCCTCCGTGACCTTGAAGTGCGACATCCTGAACTTCTCGTAGTCGCCGAGGGCCTCCAGGACGTCCTCCCCGACGGATCCGGAGGAGCGCAGCTCGCCCTCGCGGGACCTAAGCTCCTCCCATATGCCGCGCAGGTCCTTCCCGAGCACCACGTAGACGCGGTTCTCCACCCTGAACGGCTTCCCATCGACCACCGAGACCTCGCGACCGGTCAGCTCCCTCAGGAACCCCGCCAGGGGGCCGGGGTCCCTCAGCGTGGCGGTGAGCACCACGACCCTGAAGTTGCCCGAGGCGACCTCCCTGAGCAGCCTGAGCATCGACAGCAGGAGCGCGATCTCCCTGGGCCCGTAGAAGTCCAGCTCGTCCACGACCACGAGGTCCAGTGAGGACAGGAAGCGGTCCATCAGCCTCCCCTTGGAGCCGGCAATCAGCTTCTTCACCTCGTTCATGAGGAACGCGGGGTTCGTCACCAGTATGTTCAGCTCGGCTATCCTGCTCCTCAGGGCTGCCCTCCCCTCCGCGTGGACCAGGTCGTCCCTCCTCAGGGCGTCGAGCGCCTCGACCCTGAGCCCGGTGGCGCGCGATATGCCGACTATCCGCCTGATCTGGTCGTTCGCGAGCGCGAGCGTTGGGTAGACCGCGAGCGCCCTGGCGCCGCTCCTGACTACGTAGAGGAGCCAGGCCTCGGTCTTGCCGGATCCGGTCCCGCTCCTGAGTATCAGGTTCCTCCCGGCCTCCAGGGCGGCGTACGCCTCCTCTTGGTGGCGGTAGAGCCTCCTCCCGGAGAGCTCGGACAGCTCGGGATCGCCGGACGAAGCGAGCCCCGGGAGGAGGTCTGAGAACTTCACCCCGGAGAGCTCCGGCCTCACGGCCTCCTCCTCGTACCCGTAGTAGTCGTAGCCCAGCTCCCTCAGTATGGCGGCGGTGTCGCTGGGGACCAGCTCCTCCAACCTGAACCGAACTGGGAGTCGGGAATAAAAAGGGAGCGGGGAGGACCGCTCAGCTGACGGTCACTACGGCCTGGAACTTCTGGCCGTAGGCGGCGTATTGCCCGTCCACGTCGTACACCCTGACCACGTAGGTCCCGGACGGTATCGGGCGGTGGGCCTGCAGGATCACGGTTGCGTTCTGGCCGAGCGGGACCACGAGCGCGAACCCGTCGGAGTGCACCGGGTGCAGCGGGAACTCGTTGCTTATGTCGCTCTGCGGTACATGACCCAGCTGGGAGGCGTTCCACTGGTAGAGGACGGTCCCGTTGGGGTACAGTACCTGCACCAGGACTATGAACCCGCCGTAGGTGTCGGGGCCGTCGACCCGGGATATCTGCAGCTCCAGCGTCCCGTTGGAGAAGAGCCGTGTCCCCTGGAGATCGTATCCGGGCGTCTTAGAGTAGTTCGTTAGGTTCGTGAAGCCGTGGAAGAACACTTGGTAACTGGCGAGCGTCAGCCCCGTGGCTATCACGATGAAGACGGCGACGGCGACCGCGTACTTGTCCATCACCATCACCTCACCACAGCGGGATGTGCCACCTCCCCACCCTCAGCCCCCTCGGGTACTTCTTGGCTATCAGCTGATCCAGCGAGAGCCACCGGCTGCCAGTGAACATGAACGTGAGGGCTGCGGCACCCTCCACCGCCGCTATCTGCCACTCGTCGAGGCACGTCGTGCCCAGCCAACCGGCGCCCAGGCCTATCCCCCAGACCAGGAGCGCCA
>JBMFHR010000004.1:31768-69443 GCA_049976725.1 Conexivisphaera sp.
TTATTTTATTTTAACCGAACATCTAAACCTCCTCGCGGGGCGGCCGTCGCTTCGCGCGCACACCTTTTATCGGCCGCGCCCATATCGGGGGCGTGGCCGCGCAATACTCGCGAGTCGAGGAGACGGACCTGGACGTCCTCAGGAGTATCGTGGGACCCGGCAACGTCTCCACCAGGTGGTGGGAGCTCGAGGTCGCCAGCTCGAACGCGGTGGGCGAGATAGAGGGGAATGCGGAGGCGGTCGTCTGGCCCAGCAGCGCGGAGCAGGTGGCGGAGATCCTGAGGTACTGCTCCAGGAGGAGGATACCCGTGACGCCGCGCGGGAGCGGGAGCAGCACGTCGGGGAACGCGACGCCCGTCATGGGCGGGATCGTGCTCAGCACGAGGAGAATGAACAGGATCCTGGAAGTGAGCGGGGAGGACCTGCTGGCAGTCGTGGAGCCCGGGGTGATCTACGAGGACCTCAACCGGGCGCTCGCGGGGCGCGGGCTGTTCTTCCCGCCCGAGCCAGCCAGCGGTAGCGTGAGCACCATAGGCGGGATGGTGGGCAACAACTCGTCCGGCTTCAGGGCCGTTAAGTACGGCGTGACGAGGGACTACGTGGTAGGGCTCGAGGTGGTCCTGCCGTCCGGGGAGATCGTCAGGCTGGGCACGAGGGCGCCCAAGAGCAGCATCGGGTACGATCTGGTGAGGCTCTTCGTGGGGAGCGAGGGGACCCTGGGGTTCTTCACGAAGATCACGCTCAAGCTGAGGCCGCTCCCGGAGGCCAGGAGGACGGGCATATGCTACGCGGGCTCGGCGGAGGCCGCTTCCGGAACAATATTCGAGATCATGTCGTCGCCGGCCAGGCCCAGCGCGGTCGAGTACCTCGACTCCAGAGTCCTCAGGCTCCTGGCGGAGAGCGGGTACCCGTACAGGGAGGCGGGTGCCGCGCTCCTGCTGGAGACGGACGGCACGCCGGGCGCGGCGGAGGAGGAGATGTCCAGGCTCGAGTCGATCTGCAGGTCCAGGGGGAACGAGTTCTCGCGCGCCAGCGGGGAGGTCGAGGAGGCCCTCTGGAGAGGCAGGAGGGCGCTGGGGGCTCTCGTCGCGAAGCTCTCGCCAGTGGTCATAGTCGGCGACGTCGACGTTCCGATCTCGAAGCTCCCGTGGATGGTGGAGGAGATCTACAGGCTGGGCGAGGCTGCGGGCGTGGGCCTGGTCGTCTTCGGCCACGCCGGCGACGGGAACCTACACGTGAACGTGCTAGTGGGGGGGACCGACGAGGCGTCCCGCAGGAGGGCGGAGGAGCTCTACGCGAGGATAATAGGGAAGGCGATAGAGGCCGGCGGCGCGGTGGCGGGCGAGCACGGAATAGGAGTCGAGAAGCGGCCCTTCATGGAGGCCCAGCACGGGCGCCTCGCGCTGGACCTCATGAGGAGGATCAAGGAGGCGGTGGATCCATCTTGGATAATGAACCCCGGGAAGCTGCTGCCGGACTAGCCGGGGGCATAAGGGAGCTGCTGGGCGGCGCCGCGGATGTCGCGGCGCTCTGCATGAGGTGCGGCTTCTGCAACGCGGCGTGCCCCACGAGCTCCGTGCCCTCGGCCTACATGGAGTCGAGGACCAGCAGGGGGAGGGCGGTCCTGTTCAGGGAGCTGCTTTCGGGAGGATCGCCGGGTGACCCCATGTCCGAGGAGGTGGCGGCCGACATGGAGTACTGCATGGGGTGCGGCAGGTGCATGAACGCCTGCCCGCTCGAGGTGCCCATACCGCTCCTCGTGGGCGCGTACCGCGAGCTGAGGGCCAGGGAGGCGGGGAGGAGCCCGGCCGAGGTCCTGCTCAGCAGGTACGACGCGCTCGACAGGCTGGCCGGGAGGCTGCCGGCGCTCTACAACGCGGCCTCGGGCGCCGTGAAAGGTCCCCTGGCGAGGGCCCTGGGCCTCAGGGAGGACCTGGAGCTGCCAAGGGCAAGCCCCAGGAGGCCGAGGCTGAGGAGCTGGAGGGGCGGCGACGTGGTGCTGCTCCTGGATACCTACACGTGGGCGCACGACCCGGATGTGCCCGAGGCCATCTGGAGACTCCTCGTGGCGATGGGCCTCAGGCCGGAGGTCGTGGGGCCGCTGGACCACGGGATGGTCCTCCTGGACGTGGGCTACGTCTCCAGGATGAAGGAGGAAGGCAGGAGGCTCGTCGAGGAGCTCTCGCGCGCGGCGGGGGGCAGGACGGTGGTCGCTGTCTCGCCCGCCAGCTACTACATGCTGAGGAGGATCTACCCGCTCGTCATCGGGGAGGACGCGAGGAGACTGGCGCGGAGCGTTGTCGACATCTACGAGCTGGCGCTGAGGAGGTGCAGGGGCAAGGGCAATGGGTCCGGGGAGGTGATCTACCATGAGTCGTGCCTGGCGAAGTCGAACTCCCAGGGCGACCGCATAGTGAGGGCGCTCGGCGCGGCGGGCTACAGGATCGCTGGAACATTGAGGAGGTGCTGCGGGCTCGGCGGCGCCTGGGGGCTCAGGGCCGGGAGCGCGCGCATTTCGGACGAGCTGGCAGCGGCGTTCGTGGAGGAGGCCAGCGGCGTGCCGGACGGCGCCACGGTGGCCAGCGAGAGCGAGGCGTGCAGGTTCCAGCTCAGGAGGCTCCTCCCGCGCAGGGAAGTGGTCAGTCCGGCCGAGCTGCTCGCCAGGGCGCTAGGCGAGGGCCGCCTTGACTGCTCCAACCCAGAGGCTCCCGTGGCGCCCGAGCCTGCGGTCCAGCAGCCTCAGCCCGGCCGACGACAGGGCCGCGGCCATCTGCCGGTGCTCCGTCGTCACCGCGACGACCACGCCGCCGGGCTCCAGGATCTCCGGGAGGCGCGACGCGAACCTCCTGTAGAGCCCCACGACGCGCTTCCTGCCGCCCGACCTGATCCCGTAGGGCGGGTTCGTCACCACGAAGGGGAAGCGACGGCTCGGGCTCCAGCGCGTGGAGTCCGCCAGCGAGAGCTCCACGATCCCGGAGACGCCGGCGGACTCCACGTTCTTAAGCGCGCCGGCATAGTACTTCGGGTTCACCTCGAGCCCCACTATGGAGCCCGGGGCCGGCGGATCGGGCAGGGGGCTGGGATTCGAGCCCCGCTCCTCAGCCTCGACCGCGGGATCGTATATGCGGAGCCTCCTGTAGGCGTAAGCGCGGCGATCGTGCACCCTCATCCCGGCCCACCTGAGCGCCGCCTCCACGGGTATCGTCGCGCCTCCCGCGAACGGATCCAGCAGGGGGCCGCCGCGCCACCCGGAGAACCTGACCAGCGCCGAGGCGAGCGTCGGCTTTATGGAGCTCGGGTGGTTGAACCTCCTCCACTCCCTGACGTGCAGGCTCTCGCCCGTGGTGTCGAGGGAGAGGAAGAGCTCCTCGCCCACGAGGTCCGCCCTCACTATCACGTCGGGATCCTCGAGGTTCACGCTGGGCCTCTCGCCCCTAGAGGACTCGCAGGACCTGATCACGGCGCTGCCCACCGTGGACGCGACGTCGACCGACGTGAACGGGTGGACCCCGCTCCGCTCACTCCTGACCGCGAAGGACTGGCCGCTCCCCACGGGGCACTCGATCCCGGCCGCGGCCTCGTATATCTCGGCCAGCCCCCCGACCCTGAACCTGCCCAGGAGCAGCAGGACCCTGTGGATTGTCCTGGCCCACGCGTTGAGCCTGTAGATCAGGCGATCCTCGCCCTCCACCAGGACCCTGCCCTCCCTCAGCTCGAGCGGGCGGGCCCCCATCTCCTCCGCCTCGCCCGCGCTCAGGTCCTCGAATCCGGTCGTGCACGTGAGCAGGAACTGCAGCGCGACCCCCGCCCGGCTGAGCTAGCTCCTTCCCGGCCGGCTCGTAGCAGAAGTATGGCCTCCCCCCGTTTATGGACTCCATCGCGGCGCGCACAATGTACTCCTCGACCTCCTTCCAGCGCCTGTCCCAGTCTATGCCGAGGAGCACGTAGTGCGCCTCGCCCTCCGGCTCCGAGACTATGGCCCAGAGGGGCCTGCCGTGGAACGGCTTGACGAGCCTCATCCCGTGGAGGTCGCAGTAGTACCTCCCATGGTGCTCGCGCGCGTGGGAGCAGCGGAGGCACCACTTGGACATCCATATTATCTCCCTCTGCGGCCTGTGGACGCGGGCGACCTCGTCCTCCAGCCTCTGCGACTCCTCCCTGGCTATCTCCTCCAGCCTGTGGCGCCCCTCCTCCGTGCCCAGGTAGTAGTCGAGGTTCTCGTAGACCTCCCTCACCCACGAGAATGCGCCGCGCCCGCGCTCGTCCTCCCGCTCCACGGTACATGTTCCGCGCGCCGGCTAAATAAGGAATCCGCGAACACCGGCTGAGGAGCGGGCTGGCTCCGTCGGGCTTTCTTCAGCGCGTTATCTAGGAAATCGGCCAAAATTGGGCAGATTCGGTCCAAAACGGAATTTTATGGTTTATTATCGATAAAAACCGGCCTTCACGATCTTTTTTTGATTTAGACGGAAAATTTCTGGAAGATAGCTTCCAGGGCCGCAAAACGCGGCCTTAAGCGGAAAATTTTTAAAAACGCCCCTCGAAGCATTGCGCGAGGCGAGATGGGGGCCCGCTTCACCAGGTTCCTCGGCAGGCACCTCGTGTGTGAGCTCCACGGGGTATCGCACGAAGTCCTGAGGGACAAGGAACTGCTCAGGGGGCTCCTCCTCAGGGCGGCCGAGGCGTCGGGATCCACTGTCGTGGGCGACTACTTCTACAAGTTCGAGAACGACATGGGGGTCACCGGGGTCGTGGTGGTGGCCGAGTCCCACCTCTCGATACACACCTGGCCCGAGTACGGCTACGCCGCGGTCGACGTGTTCACGTGCGGCCCCCACACGGATCCTTGGAGAGCCCTGGAGGTCCTGAGGGAGGGGCTGAAGCCCGAGAGGGTCGAGGTCACCGAGATGACCAGGGGGGTCCTGGAACAGCTCTCGCTGGTCGAGCGAATTGACCTCCTGGCAGTCCAGCCACAGATGGGTGGTCGAGTGGCACAGCCCCCAGTCGGGCATGGTCAGCGTCGTCGACCGCATACTCTACTCGGGCAGGACGAAGTACCAGGAGGTGGACGTGATGGTGAACGACGACTACGGGAAGATGCTGGTCCTGGACGGCAAGCTTCAGTCCACGACGTCGGACGAGTTCATATACCACGAGATGCTCGTTCACCCGGCGCTGATCACGAACGGGAACCCGAGGGACGTGCTGGTCATCGGCGGCGGGGAGGGCGCGACCCTCAGGGAGGTCCTGAGGTACGGGAGCGTCAGGAGCGCGACGATGGTGGACATAGACGGGGAGGTCGTCGAGATCTGCGAGAAGTACCTGCCCGAGATGCACCAGGGGAGCTTCCGCGATCCGAGGACGACGCTCGTCATCGACGACGGCAGGAAGTTCCTGAGGGAGACGCGCGAGTCGTTCGACGCGATCATAGTGGACGCGACCGACCCCATAGAGGGCGGCCCCAGCAGGCTCCTCTACACGATCGAGTTCTACGAGCTCGCGAGGTCCAGGCTCAGGGAGGGAGGGGTCCTGGCCACCCAGGGCACATCCACTTTCTACAACGCGAGGACGTTCGCGCTGATAATGAACACGATGTCGAGGGTCTTCCCGCACGTCAGGGGGTACCAGGCCAGCATACCGTCCTACATATCTGACTGGGGCTTCGTCGTGGGATCGCTCGGCAGGGACCCCGCGTCGATAGGGCCGGAGGAGGCGGAGGCCAGGGCTAGGGAGCTCGGCCTGGACACCTCTAAGCTCAAGTACTACGAGCCGTCCCGCCATCCCAGCTACTTCTGGCTGCCCCCCTACGCCAGGAGGGCGGCGGCCGAGGAGAGGGGCGTTTCGAGGGACAATGAGCCGGTCAGCGTATATTAGCGGGCGCGGCGCACCGGCAGCGTGAGACCGTTCGTCCTGCTGCACGGCGGCGCCGGATCCTGGTCGGGCGGCACCGACCTCGAGCGCGTCCTCCGCGCCGCGGAGGCGTGCGCAAACAGGGGGTTGGCCGCGCTCCGCGGGGGCGCGCTGGCCGCCGTCGAGGAATCCGTGGCCTGCATGGAATCAACGGGGCTCTTCAACGCGGGCGTGGGCGCCGTCAGGAACTCGGCGGGCTTCAGGGAGCTGGACGCCGGCATCATGGATGGGTCCAGCAGGAGGGCGGGCGCCGTAGGGTGCGTGCGCAACGTCAGGAACCCTGTGAGGCTGGCCAGGCGCGTTATGGAGGACACGAGGCACGTGCTGCTCGTGTGCGAGGGAGCGGAGGACCTCGCCAGGAGGAGCGGGCTCTGGTCCCCGCAGGATTCCTGGAGCGGCGGGGGACCGGAGGGGCTGGGGGACACCGTGGGGGCCGTCGCGGTGGACGAGTCGGGGAGGTTCGCGGCCGCCACGAGCACAGGGGGGCTGAGGGGGAAGATGCCGTGCAGGGTGGGGGACAGCCCCATCCCGGGGGCCGGGTACTACGCGGGGACGGCCGGGGCTGCGTCATCGACCGGGATAGGCGAGATGATAATGGTGGAGCTGGTGTCCTACCGGGCTGTGGAGACCATGGGGGAGGGAGCGCGTGCGGCCGTCGAGCGCGCGGTCGGCGCCCTCGAGCGCGACTTCGGCTGGGGGAACGTCGGGCTGATAGCGATCGGGGGCGATGGTCCCGCCGTGGGGCTGAGCGCTAGGCTCATGCCGGTGGCGGGGGCGTCGATAGCCGGCTCAGCGTCGGCGCTGGCGGGGGAGGTGCCGGCGGAGGAAGTCACCAGGAGGCTCCGCTCGCTCCTCCGAGCGTCAGGCGGTCGGATAGTGCGGGGGATCCGAGGGCGGCGGGCGCGACCCGACGATCACTGGCACGTTAATCACGCGCCCATCGCGGACCACGGTCAGCACGACCGTCTGGCCCGGCAGCACGTTAGCCTCCATGTAGCTCGTCAGAGAGTCGACCCCCGTCACCCTGGTCCCGTTGATCGCGATTATGACGTCTCCCCCGCTCGGCACCTGCAGCCTGTAGTACTGGACGGTGCCGTTGGCCCCCACCAGCCCCGCCCGGGCGGCGGGTCCTCCGGGGACCACCGAGACGACCTCGACGCCGCTCGTCACGTTCGCCGGGAGGCCCAGGGCGCGCGTGTCGAAGTAGTCGAGCCCGACTATCTCCACCCCCAGCCAGGGATGAAGGTCGTAGTGCCCGTACTTCACGAGGTAGGGGAGCTCCCGGGCCACGATGTCCGACGGTATCGCGAACCCTATCCCCTGGGATGACGCGATTATGGCCGTGTTGACCCCCACCACGTCGCCGTTGAGGTCGAGGAGCGGCCCGCCCGAGTTCCCGGGGTTTATCGGGGCGCTCGTCTGTATCAGGTCAGCGATCGGGTAGCCCGTGACGGTCGACTCCTGGATGCTCCTCCCGAGCTGGCTCACGACCCCCACCGTCAGGCTGCCGGCGAGCCCATAGGGGCTCCCGACGGCCAGCACCGTCTCGCCGATCCTCAGGTTGTCGGAGTTGGCCAGCCTGAGCGGGGTCACGTTCAGCGGGGCGTCGACGCTGAGCACCGCGAGGTCGCTGTACGGATCCGTGCCCACCACGGTGGCCGGGTAGGAGGTCCCGTTTATCAGGGTGATCGCGACCTTCACCGCGCCGTCCACCACGTGGTAGTTCGTGACAACGTAGAGCCTGCCGCCGTAGCTCACGAAGAACCCGGAGCCTATGACCTCCTCGTAGCTGGGCATCGGGCCGAAGAGCGTCGCGACGCTGGTCTTGGCTATGCACGACACCATAACTATGGATCCTATCACGCGGGAGTATACGGACTCTACCTGCTGGCCCGGCCCCTGGACGTTTATCGTCACGTTCAGCGGCTGGTAGGGCTGGATAACTTGGTACGAGCGGGGGATGCCGATGGCCCCCGTAGACGCCGCGACCATCTCCGCCTGGTAGAGGCTGTAGCCGATCATGAACGCGATGAAGACTGCGACGGCCGCCACGAGCGCCAGGGTGGCCCTCGAGGGCATTGCGGTCGGGGGCGCCAAGTCTCATTTAACGTTGTCGCGGACACCGGCACGGGGGCCGGGATAAGGTTAAAGCCGACCGGCGGGCACCTATGCACGTTGAGCGAGGTCTACATAAGGGAGTACGGGAGGCCGGAGCTCAGGAACCCCACGCTGGTGGAGGGGCTGCCGGACGTGGGCCTCGTCGGGGTCATATCGAGCGCGTTCCTCATCGACCAGCTGAAGCTGCGCCCCTACGGCCACGTCGAGTCGGAGCTACTGCCGCCCGTCATGGTGCTGCACGGCGCCGAGCTCATGCACCCGGTCAGGCTATACGCCAGCGAGGACGGGTCGCTGGTCGTCCTGACGTCCGAGATAGCGCTCCCGGTGAACCTCCTGGCGCCGCTCGCCTACGCCGTGGTGGACTGGGCGATAAGGAACAGGATCTCGAGGATAATATCGCTGAACGGGTACCCCGTCCCGAACAGGCTGGAGATAGAGAAGCCGCAGGTCTACGGCGTGGGCAACGGGAAGGACGCGGTGGAGTACCTGAGGAAGTACGGGGTGGAGATCGTGGAGGAGGGGTTCATAGCGGGCTTCTACGCGATGCTCCTCAGGGAGGCCGCCAGGTACAGGATAGACGGGATGGCGCTGCTGGGCCAGAGCTTCCCGAGGTACCCGGACCCCGGCGCGTCCGCCAGCGTGGTTCTGAAGTTGGCCGAGATGCTGGAGCTCAAGGTGGACGTGAAGCCCCTGCTGGAGAAGGCTGACGAGATAAAGCTGAGCATGAGGGACCTCATGAAGCAGACCGAGGAGTCGATGAGCCAGTCCCACAAGGCGCTCGAGGAGTACCTCCCGGCCATGTACAGGTAGGTGGTGAGGGATGTTCGGGCAGGACGGCGGGTACATAGAGCCGCTCGTGGAGGTCAGGGAGACGGGGAAGGAGATAGAGGTGTACGTGGACCTCCCGTTCGTCGAGGACTCCAAGGACGTCAGGGTGGAGCTGACCGAGGACGGGGAGCTCGAGGTCACAGCGTCGATGCGCCGGAGCATCAAGTGGGAGAGGTGGGGCACCTACCAGAGGTTCCAGGCGTTCTCGCAGTACAGGACCAGGATAAGGCTCCCCGCGGACGTGGACGCCGAGGGCGCGAAGGCCACGTTCAGGAACGGCGTGCTCAAGGTCGTTCTGCCCAAGAAGGTGAGGAGGATCAACGTGAACGTAGAGTAGCGCGCCCCGCGCACCTTTTATACTTCCCGGGCCCCGGGTCGGGGGACACTCGCATGTCGGGGATGGACCCCTACGGCAGGCTTCACGCGGACTACAGGGAGTGGCCGAGGCTGCTGGAGGAGCTGGCGGCCGCGGATTACTCCGTGGGGGAGCCCATCGAGGGATCCGCGTTCATTGCGGGGATGGGCGGCTCGGGGCACGGCGCGAGGATAATCTCGAGGTGCCTGAAGGAGCGCCGGGTCCACGCGTCGAGCGACTTCAGGATACGCACGCAGGTGGGGCGGGGCGACCTGGTGGTGGCCGTCAGCGTGTCGGGCGAGACCTCGGAGACCGTGGAGACGCTGAGGGAGGCGGTCGCGCAGGGCGCCGAGGGCGTGGCGATAGCGGGTGGGGGGAGGCTCCTCGAGGTCGCGCGCCAGGTGGGCGCCAAGCCCATCAGGGTCAGGGTGCTCTCGTCGCCCAGGTCGAGCTTCCCCAGCGTGTACGCGCCGCCGGCGCTCGTCCTCGAGTCCTACGGCCTCGCGAGGGGGGCCTCGTCCCAGATCGGGAGGCTGGCCAGGCTGCTGGGGAACTCCATGGACGAGCTTCTCAGGGACGACGGAGAGCCGGCGACCATCGCGCAGTGGATGAGGGGGAGGAAGGTCGTGGTCTACTCGAGCTGGCACGGGGAGCCCCTCGCGTCCAGGCTGTCGGCCATGATGAACGAGTACGCCAAGACCAGGTGCTACCACGCTGTCGCGCCCGAGCTGGCGCACAACGAGATAGAGGCGGTCGACGGGTCGGAGGGCGTGCTGGTCATCAGGGACCGCGCGAGCGAGGACCCCGAGCTCAGCGCGGCGCTGGACTCCATAGAGGACCTGGCGGGCAGGAGGGGATCGGCCCTGCTCAGGGTGGAGCTCCCGAGCGACCAGGAGTGCCTCGTGAGGTACGGGTACGGCGTGGCGCTGCTCGACCTGGCGGCGCTCAGGCTGGCCAGGCTGAGGGGGGTCGAGGATCCCTACAGCACGCCCAACATTGCGCTTTACAAGGAGATGCTCAGGGGGAGGATCCGGCAGCGAGCGCCATCTCGACGAGCTTGGACTCTGGGTCCGGCGCCCTGACCACCGCGCTCGAGACGAGGATGCCCGAGGCGCCCAGCTCGAGCGCCGCCCTCACGTCCTCGCCGCTCACGATCCCGGCGCCGCAGAGCACTGACACGTCGGGGGAGACCGAGCGCACGGCCTCGACGCCCCTAGAGACGACCTCCGGCGCGACCCTCGACACCGCGCGGCCGGTGCCTATGAGCTCGGGCGGCTCTATCGCGATGTAGTCGGGCGAGAAGCGGGCGAGGCGCGCGGCCTCCTCGGGGGTGGAGGCGCACACCACGCTCACCATGCCGAGGTCCCGCAGCCGGCGCACGAGGTGGCCCACGGTCTCCTCGGGGATCCTGTGCTCGCTGTGGTTGATGAGGCTGCCGGCGGCGCCGGCGGCTGCGACGGACTCGGGGGGAACGAAGCCGGTTGTGCTCGACGGCTCGACGTCGTCGACGTGCTGGGCCAGCACCGGTATCGACACGGAGCGCGCGACGTGCATGAGCGCTGTCTGGGGAGGCGCGACCATTATGCGCGCCCCCGCCCTGCGGGAGGCGGACTCCGAGGCGCGGGAGAGGCGCAGGGCGCCCTCCCCCTGCGCCTCGCGGTAGTTCTTGAAGTTGACTATTATCACGGGATCGCGGGTGGTGCGCATCACACGCGCGGCCTCTCGCCTATCTCGCCGCCGGGCCTGAACCTGCCCTTCAGGGACTCCAGGACCTCCGGCAGCGTCGTGTACTCCATCTCCTCGGGGCCCAGCCTGGCTGGCATGAAGGGACCGTGCCTCCTCATGTAGTCGGCCACCTCCATCGCGATGGACCTCGCGCGCTCGAACGCGACGTCGTCGAACAGGTCGGCGGGGCCTACTAGCGAGCCGTCGGTTATCTGGAAGCCTAGGGCGACGACCCTGGGGGGACCGTCGAACCTCGTGCACTGCGAGTACCTGAGCGGGACGGGGGTCAGGGGGCCCACGTGGGACCCGCGCATCCACCCGGCCACCAGGTGCGGGAACGAGAACGGCTCGAGCACCTCACCTATTGCCGGGAACCCTGCCTGGGCCCTGACCAGCATCACGGGATCGTCCTTCCCGACGTACCTGCCGGCTATCAGGTTGAGCCTCGTCGTGCTGGCGGCGGCCGCGACCTCGCCGTCGTACCTGCGCCAAACGCTGTGAACAGCGTACCTGCTGGTGGTGCCCAGGAGGGCCAGTATGTCGTACGACTCCTCCGGGGCCCTCAAATCCACGAACTTGTCGTCCACCATGTCGAGTATCCTGAACAGGAAGCCGGCCTTGACCTTCGGGTCTATCACGAGGCCGGCAGTGTTGAACGGGTCGGCGAATATCCTGTAGAGGGGCAGGTTCCAGGCGCCCGGCTCGGTCTTGTCGGCCATGAAGACCACCACGGGCTCGCTCGGCCGTTCCTCGAACTCGGCCTCCGCCACGCCCGGGCCGAGCCCCCTGACGTTGCCGGAGAACGCCTCGGAGAGCAGGTCCTGGCCGGCCGCGTAGAGCTTGAGCGGCCTGGAGACCTCGTCAGTCACCTTCTTGAACGTGTTCCACGCGAGCGTGTGTATCTCCGGGTTGTCGACCCCCTTCCTGTGCGTCATTATCAGCTGCAGGTCGTCCCCCGCGTTCGCCACGTAGTAGTCGAGTATGAGGCCGGACTCCTTGGCGCCCCGCAGCTCGCGCTGAGCCACCTCGATCTGCTTCGGGTGCACCCTGTGGTGGCCGACGAGGCTCCCCACGTCGGCCTTTATGACGGATAGAGTGACCTTCATGGCGGCACGATATTGGAAGACGACCCGTTTAACTTTACTGGCGGCAGCGTGAGGCCCGGACGTACACGCGAGGGTGAGGGGCGATCCCTCAGGTTATAAGAGGCCGCCGACGATCACCATGTGTGGACGAGTTCAACCTGATCTTCACGACGTACCGCGGCGGGGAGCGCCGCGCCTTGATGGAGATGAAGCGCTTCCTGATGGAGGTGGGCGACGGGGCGCCCGACATAGAGGTGACCGGCTTCCCGGGGCTGCTCCTCGCCAGGAGCACCGCGGATCCATTCGCGCTCATCGACCATCTGTACGAGGTGGTCAGGACTGAGCCTTGGAGGATGAGGGCGGTGCTCAGGGTGATCCCCATCGAGGCCACGGCCAGGGCCAGCGTGGAGGACATAGCGCGGGCCGTCGGGCCCCTCTCCTCGAAGATAGGCGCGGAGGAGACCTACAGGGTGGAGGTCGAGAAGCGGGGGAGCGCGCTGAGCGGCAGGGAGGTCATAGACGCGGTGGCGGCCTCCATACCCAGGAAGGTGAGGCTGGAGTCGCCTGACTGGATGGTGCTAGTCGAGATAGTGGAGGACAGGGCCGGCGTGTCCGTCCTCAGGGAACGCTACATATTCAGCTCCGTGAGGGCGAAGAGGGATCTCCGAGTCTGAGTCTGGCTCGGAGATCCCGAGCTGTTTATATCGAACCCTCGGGGCACTCGATGGAGTGCGCTGGTCGGCGCGGGAGCTCCTGGAGGCCGCGCTGAGGGCGGCGCGGCGCTCCAGATATTTGGACGTGGCCGTGACCTCCGTGAGGACGATCAGGGCCGAGGACGCGGAGGGATCGGAGGAGCTCGTCGAGAACAGGGAGGAGCACCTGACGGTCAGGGCGCTCGCGGTGGGGTACGCGGCCGCGTCCTCCACGGACGTAGGGCCCGAGGCGGCGACCAGGCTGGCCGAGAGCGCCGAGAGGAGGGCGGTGGCCGCGAGCAGGAGGACTGGGCTGGCGCCCGTCGAGGCCTCCAGCGGCAGGAGGAGGGCCCTGTCGGGGCGCGCCGGAATGGAGGAGGCGGTGGCCGTCCTCAGGGAGCTGCAGTCGGCCTTGGGGGACAGGGTCCCCGAGGGACGGCGCAGGCTGGGGTTCGTGCAGGCCTCAGTGGAGCGGTCCATCTCCACCTCCGAGGGGAGCGAGGTGGAGGAGGAGTCAACCGTGAACATCATCAGGGTGGAGCTGGAGCTGCCGAACGGCGTCAGGGTCGAGAGGACGGCCGGGACCGGCGGACCCGTGACCGGGGACTTCATAGACGCCCTGGCGGAGTCCGCGATCGAGGAGGCCAGGCTGGCCATGAGGACGCCGGCGACCCTGTCGCCCCTGTACCGCGGGTCCCCGTTCACCGCGATCCTGGACCACGAGGCGGCGGGCGCGCTGGCGGAGGCCGTAGCGGGCACCGGGTCCGACCGCAGGAGGATGTACGCGCTGGCGTCCTCGACGGCGGTCTCCGTGATCGACGACCCGAGGATGCGGGGAGCGCCCGGGAGCCGGGAGTGGGACGACGAGGGTGTGCAGACGAGGCCCAAGGTGCTGCTGTCCCGGGGCGGGTACTCCGTCCTCGGGACGAGGCTGACGGCCGCCCACGAGGCCGACGTCGGCAACGCGTACGGGCTGCCAGGGTCCCCCAGGCCGGGGTGCTCGAACGTGTACGTGAAGCCGGGGGACTGGTCCGACGACGAGATACTAGAGGAGGCGGGCGAGGCCTTCCTGATCAGGGGCGTGGAGAGCCTCGAGGTGGACGAGCGCGGCATAGTGACGCTGAGGCCCAGGGCGGCCTACCTGCGCAGGAGGGACGGGGAGCTGCTTCCGGTTGTGGGGATCTCGGTCCACGACAGCCTGGAGCGCATCCTGGCGCACGTGAGGGGGGCCTCGCGGTACCTCTCGGTGGCGCCGGCGCTCGATGGGGGAGTGCCCCGGGGGAGGGGCGGGCCGCTGCTGCTCGTCGACTCGCTGAAGTTCTCGTGAGGCACGAGGAAGTGGGCCGGCCAGGATTCGAACCCGGGACCTCCGCCGTGTAAGGGCGGCGTCCTGACCGCTGGACCACCGGCCCGCCGCGCGAGCGGGTCACCCTGGATTAAACGTTTGCCGGCGGCCTACGCCTTCTTCGGCCCCAGCTCCCTGTTCTTGGGCCTGAGCGTGTCGCTCCTGCCGCAGCGCCTGCACCTGGTTGCCTTCCAGGAGTTCTTGGCACCGCACTTCATGCAGATCTTGACGTACAGGCGCCTCTGCATGGCTATGGCCCTCGCCTGGGGATCAGCGACCGGCACGGTGGCGCCCCAGGCCCCGACATTTATTAGCGTTTCCCACGGCCACGGTATTGGTCAGGTAAGGGCATCTCCCATCGACGGCGGCGCGGATCGCCTCCGCTGGCTTTCCGATCGGACCAGCGAGCGTGGGGCCGTGGGGGCGGTCCGCCCCCAAACCTTCACTCGAGGTCCTTATCTGACCGGCATCGCCACGCATGTACACCGAGTACATATGGCATAAAAAGGGAGGGCGGCGCGAATGCCGCATGCTAAACGTGGACGAAGCGCTGGCGCGCAGGATAGTGGAGGCCGCGGAGGCGAGGGGCATGAGTCCGGCTCAGTACGTCTCGTACCTGATGGAGAGATCCGCCCCGCAGAGGAGGCTGGACCTGCTGCCGCTCAGGTACAAGGTCGAGATAGCGGCAACTGTGTCCAGGGCAGCGCTCGAGTCCCTGGGCAGGGTCGCCGTAGTCTGGAGTGGCGGCAAGGACAGCACGGTCGTGCTGCACCTGTTCAGGGAGGCATCCTCGGCCGTCGGCAGGGGCTTCGACGTGGTGTTCATAGATCACTTCATGCACTTCGAGGAGACGCTTGGGTTCGTGGAGAGGGTGGCGGCCGAGTGGAGCCTCAGGGTGATCTTCAAGGGCAATGAGCGGCTCAGGGGCTACAAGTATGGGGACGAGGTCAGCGTCGACGAGCTGGACAGGGAGGACGCGGACGAGCTGCTGCGCATAGGCTACACCGCGCCCTCGTTCCGCTTCGCGCTGAACAACGTGGCGGCCAACCACCTGCTGAAGACTGTCCCGCTGAAGGAGTTCGTCAGGGACGGAGGCTACGAGGGGCTCGCGATAGGGATAAGGTGGGACGAGAACCCGGCCAGGGCCGGCGAGGTCTTCTTCAGCAGGAGGCCGGATCCCCCGCACCTCAGGGTGCACCCCATACTACCATTCACGGAGAGGGACGTCTGGGACTACACGCTGTCCAGGGGGCTGCCGGTGAACCCCCTGTACGAGAGGGGCTACAGGAGCATCGACGACAAGTACGAGACGAGGCCCTCCGGGGACAGGCCGGCCTGGGAGCAGGACCTCAGCGGCACCCCCGAGAGGGTCGGGAGGGCGCAGGACAAGGAGGGCATAATGGAGCTCCTGCGCCGCTACGGGTACATGTGAGGCGGGAGCTTGCGCAGGCCGAACGTCGTGCTGGTGGTCGTGGACTCGCTGAGGGAGGACAGCTCCGGGGGACTGGAGGCCCTGCTGGACATGGGGTTCGTGAGGTACGAGAACGCGGTGGCGCCGGCGCCCTGGACCCTCCCGAGCCACGTGAGCATGTTCACGGGGCTCTATCCGAGCGCCCACGGCGTGCACGAGGAGTATTCGCTCCTGGACGGGGGGAGGCTCGACGAGGCCGCGGTGGCCGGCATGTCGAGGCTGGGCCACGGGCTCATCGGGGAACTCATGGAGGAGGGCTACGAGGCGCACTTCGTGACGGCGAACCTCTATATAACGCCGCAGTACGGGTTCACCAGGTACACCAGGCATCTGACGGCCTCGCCCTACCTTCCGGAGGCGCTGGACTGGGACGAGTTCTCGGGGATAAACGCGTCCTTCTGGCGCAACGGGAGGAACTACCTGAGGACAGCGCGCGAGTTCGTCCAGATGGGAAGGGGTGGCCTGCTCTGGCGCGCGGTGTTGAGGGCGGCGAGGCTGAGGATTGGGGTGGGCCTGACGGACAAGGGGTCCGGTGCCATACTGAGGGCCCTCGGGGCGCTCGAGGCCCACGAGCCCTTCGTGCTCTTCGTGAACCTGATGGAGGCGCACGAGCCCTACACGCCGGGGGACCTCTCCGGCACGGTCAGCGCCGAGGCCGCTTTCGACGCGGTATTCCGCGGCGGACCCCCGAGGTCCGTCGTGGACGCCTGGAGGAGGCACTATCCAGGACACGCCGGCTACGCCGCGAGGCGCGCCGTCGAAGTGGTCAGGGCGCTGGGGAGGCGCCTCGATGGGTCGATCACGATCGTCACGTCGGATCACGGCCAGCTGCTCGGCGACGGCGGGATAGGGCACGGCTACTTCCTGGCGGACGGCGTCCTCAGGGTGCCGCTCTACGTCAGGTGGCCCAGCTGGATGAGGGCGCCGAGGCAGGTCGGGCGCTACGTGAGCCTGACCCAGGTGCCCTCCATGATCCGCGGCTCGATGGGGGCGGGCCTTCCGGGGGTGGGAACGAACGTCGCGCTGGCCGAGAGCTTCGGTCCCATATCGCTGCCTCCCGGGTGGAGGTCCAGGGTCACGCGCCGCGAGCTGCGGAGCGCCTTCAGCCACAGGATAAGGATATACGCGCGCGGAGGGACCGCCACGTACGATGCGGGCGCCGACGTCCTGGAGGAAGTGCGCGGCATGAGCCCGGGAGAGGCGAGGGAGATTGCCGGGGCGATCGCGGGCGACCTCGAGGGCGAGCCCGCGCAGATTCCCTCAGCCTGAGGGTGCCCGCGCGCAGGGCGCGCGGCGTCAGCGCGGACAGCACCAGGACCACCGCCAGGAAGGCGTCGAAGCCGATCCTGAAGCCGGCAGCCGCGATGAGCGCGGTGCCCAGCGATGAGGCGAGGAACTCGCCCGCGCCCGTGGTGGCGTTCAGGGTCGCGTACGACTCGACCTCGCTCCCCCTGGAGCCCTCGAAGGTGGCCGCGTATATGAGGGGCATCTGCAGCCCGTGCCCGATGCCTATGGCGGCCATGGCAGCGAAGTAGGCGGTCATGCCGCACGCCAGCGAGAGCGCGGCAATCCCGGCAGAGACGATGGCCACGGAGAAGTAAAGGGTGGACCTCCTGTCGAGATCCACCGAGGAAAGCAGAAGCCTGGACGCGAGGGACGCCGCCGAGGCCACCAGGACGCCCGCTATCGCGGCCGGCTCGCTGAGGCCCAGGGAGCTCATGGCGAAGACCTCGGCGTAGCCCGTCATGAGGGGCCATATGGCCGACGAGAGCACGTTTATCGACAGCATCCCGTGGAGCTCCTCCCTCATCAGGGGTCCCAGGATCCCCCTCAGGGTGTCCCCGGCGCCCCTCCTTTCCCACCGCACGGCGTCCCTGGGATACGCGGCGGCCAGCGCGAGGGACATCGCGAAGGAGATGGGGGCGTACAGGCGGTAACGGGGGATCGAGGACGCCGCGAGCTGCATCAGCACGCCGACCATGAGGCCCGCGGATATCCCGGCCGTGTAGGACGCGGTCCCCCTGCCCCCGCCCGACACGAACGAGAAGGGCGCCAGGTACGTGCTGGCCACCGAGACCAGGAAGTAGAGCGCGACGAACGAGACCACCGCGAGGCCGGCGCCCAGGGCGCCCAGCAGCGACACGGCCGGCATCAGCGCCAGGGACGCCAGGAGGAGCGAGCGCGACTTGGCGTAGGCCGCCGTGAGCGCCGCGAGGCCGCCGGAGATCCACAGCGCGAGGAGGGCCAGGCCGGCCAGCCTGGGACCCAGGAACGAGTGCTGCACGGCCAGGATCGGCAGTGACACCTGTAGCATGTAGCTGAACGCCCTCGTCAGTAGCCCGCCCGCGAAGAGCGCCCCTCCCCGCCCGCGAGCGACGGACGTCCGCGAGGCCAAGCGCCGCACGGTAGGACTGGGTTGGTCGTAAGGATATCTCCGTCGGGGCCCGCGGGACCGCAACGTATTTAAGGGGAGCCGACGTCCCCATGAGCCAAGGTGTGATGCCATGTCCTCGCAGTCTCAACCCTCGAACGTGGTCCTGATCGGCAAGAAGCCGCCCATGAACTACGTCCTGGCCGTCCTCACGCTGTTCCAGAACGGCCAGGACAAGGTGGTGCTGAAGGCCAGGGGTATGGCCATCAGCAAGGCCGTCGACGTCTCCCAGATACTGAAGAACAGGTTCCTGAAGGACGTCGACGTCGCTGAGATACGGATAGGGACCGAGCAGGTCGAGAACCAGCAGACCGGCGGCAAGAGCAACGTGAGCAGCATAGAGATAGTGCTGCAGCGCAGCGCCTGAGCTCGTGTGTTCGGCCGCGGGAACAGCGGCGCCGGTTCCGCGGCCGGGGCCGGCTGATGTGCCGATCTTCGCTCCCATCTTTGACAGTATTTTGCCCACAGGCAGCGCATTCTCGGAAAATATTTATACTGGTCGTCCCGAGCTCCGATCAGCGAGAACTGGGTGATAAATTAGTTGAAGTTGCCCATATGCCTCGCCGACGCCAAGATCGGGGTCCTCTGTCCCAGGTGCGAGGCCCGCCTCGAGAAGGGCGAGATAACCAGCGTGGACGTGGAGGTCTCCTACATACTGGCGAAGGCGGCCAGGGAGATCCCGGTCCTCGACGGGATAACCCTGGTGAGGGCGCACGAGATGGAGGGCGACCTGGTGCTCGTGCTGGGCTCGGGCGACGCTAGGAAGCTGCTCTCGGACAGCAACGCCCTCAGGAAGCTGAAGGAGTACCTCGGCGACGAGAGGATCTGGATAACCGAGGAGGGCGACGACAGGAGGTTCGTCGAGTACTTGCTGCACCCGCTCCGCGTGCTGACGCTCAACACTGTCTGGCTCCCCGACGGCTCCAAGACCACGAGGATCCTGGTGGCGGGGAGGCCGGATCGCGGCTCGGGCGTGGACCTGAGCAAGGCGAAGAAGATTATTAAGGCCCTGAGGGGGCTCGACCTCGAGATCCAGTTTGAGAGACCCGCGATTAAGAAAAGGAACTTTTCTTGACGGCGTGACCCCCGAGATCGAGGGCAGGACCGTCGAGGTCACTGGGTGGGTGGAGGAGCAGAGGGATCTGGGGTCGCTCGTGTTCCAGGTGCTGCGCGACAGCAGGGGGTCGGCGCAGGTCGTCTACGACAGGTCGAGGCTCGGGGACGCGATGGAGGAGGTGCGCTCGACAACGCTGCAGAGCTACGTCTACGTCAGGGGGGAGGTGGTCAGGGGGAGGAGCCGCAGGTTCCCTGTCGAGATAAGGGCGGCTGAATACGAGGTGCTGGGGCCCGCCAGGCATCCGCTCCCGCTGGATCCCTCGGGGGCGGTGCCGGCCGGGCTCGACGTGAGGCTGGACAACAGGCCGCTGGACCTGAGGAACCCGAGGACGGCGGCCATATTCTCCATACGCGCGAAGTTCCTGAGGGCTGCCAGGGAGTACCTGAGGGGAAGGGGATTCCTGGAGGTCAGCACGCCCAAGATAATAGGGTCGGCGGCCGAGGGCGGGGCCGACCTGTTCGAGCTGGAGTACTTCGGCAGGAAGGCGTACCTTGCCCAGAGCCCGCAGCTTTACAAGGAGCAGCTCACGATGAGCCTCGAGAGGGTGTTCGAGATCGCGCTCTACTACAGGGCGGAGAAGTTCAACACGCAGAGGCACCTGAACGAGTTCACGAGCGTGGACGTGGAGGCAGCAATGTTCGACAAGCGGGACGCCATGGAACTGCTCGAGGGTCTGGTCTCGGAGGCTGGCAACGCCGCCGTGGACGAGTCGGGGAGGGAGTACGAGGTCCTGGGGCGCGAGCCCCCGAGGGCGAGGGCCCCGTTCCCGGTGATAACGTACTCGCAGGCGCTGGAGGCGCTGAGGGCGAAGGGCCTCGAGCTGCCGTTCGGCGAGGACCTGGGCGGCGAGGCCCTGAGGCTGCTGGCCGAGGAGCACGGCGGCTACTACTTCATAACTGACTGGCCGCTGGACGCGAAGCCCTTCTACATCCAGCCAGGCGAGGGGGGACTGTCGGAGAGCTTCGACCTGATGTTCGGGCAGCTCGAGCTGGCGAGCGGCGGCGAGCGCATACACGACAGGCGGCTG
Organism: Conexivisphaera sp.; assembly: GCA_049976725.1. Taxonomy (GTDB): domain Archaea; phylum Thermoproteota; class Nitrososphaeria; order Conexivisphaerales; family Conexivisphaeraceae; genus Conexivisphaera. The sequence goes on from JBMFHR010000004.1 coordinate 51,873, forward strand.
CTCGAGGAGAGGCTCAGGGCGAAGGGGCTGGATCCGGAGGGCTTCAGGGAGCACCTGAAGTTCTACGACTGGGGAATGCCGCCGCACTCCGGGTGGGGCTTCGGGGCCGACAGGTACCTGATGGTGATGACGGGCGTCGGCAACATCAGGGAGACGGTGCTGTACCCGAGGGATCCGACGAGGCTCACGCCGTGATCAGATGGCGCTGTACATCTCGTTCCATTTCTCGTAGAGTTTCACCCTCTCGGCTATCAGGCTCGGGCGCCTCTGCTTGATCACTTCCTTGAAGTCCTTCATCTTTATGGGCCTCGGCTTGCTGTCCGGGTCGCTGGCCTTGCCGCTCTCGAAGAGCTCCGTGACGACCCTGAGCTGCACGTCCTGGCATATGTCGCGTATGTCGCTGGCCGAGTAGCCCTCCGTGAGCTTCGCCAGCTCCTCGAGGTCCACGTCCGAGTCGAGGATCAGGGGCTCCGTGTACTTCTCGAAGAGGAGCCTCCTGGTGTCCTTGTCGGGCGGCTGAACGTATATCCTCTTCTGGAAGCGCCTGAGGAAGGGCTCGTCGAGCGTCCACGGCTTGTTCGTGGCGGCGAGCACGTAGAGCTGCAGGTTCCGGCCCTTGTCGGAGAGGCCGTCCATCTCCTTGAGGAACTGGTTCCTGACCCTCGTCTCCCCGCCGACCTCCTGGCGATGGATCGTGAGGAGCGAGTCCACCTCGTCTATGAATATGACCACGGGCTTCGACTCCGCGAGGCCGCGGGCGTAGGCGAATAGCTTGGCCACGTTCTTCTCCGCGTCCCCCAGCCACTTGCTCATTATGGACGCCGCGTCCACGCTCAGGAAGTAGCCGTCTATCTCGCTCGCGACGGCTGCCGCGAGCATCGTCTTGCCGCAGCCGGGCGGACCGAAGAGCAGTATGCCCCTGGGCCAGCCGAGCGGGAAGAGGTCGGGGCGCTGGTAGGGGTAGACCATGGCCTGCCTGAGGGCCAGCTTCGCGTCGTCCAGGCCGATGACGTCCTTGGTGCTCACGTTTGGCTTCTCGGTCACCAGCAGCTCCTCGAACGTGGCCTTCACAGTCTCCACCATGGGCGCGACGCGGACGTTCCCGTTGTCCTGGGCCGGGGACCTGTCGCCGTCCGAGGACCCGTAGACCCCGCGGAGGCGCTGCAGGGCCTTTATCCTCTCCTGGTAGGCCATCGCCTTCTCGTAGTACAGCTTGTTGACCGGGTTCTCCGGGTAGAGCCTTATGAGCTTCAGCAGCGCCTCGACCGCGTTCTGGTACTTCACTATGGCGCCCGCGTAGTTCCCCTGGCTGTCGAGCTTTATGGCCTCGCTGGCGTACCTCGCGGCCGCGTCCTCCAGCTCCTCCCCCGGGTTGCGCATCAAACCGCGACGCCCTCCCGCTCCTGGTCAGCCAGGCGGCGGGCCTCCAACACGCCCGCTATCTCCCGGTCGAACCTGTCGCTGCCCACGTCCTTCGCCGCGCTCAGTATGCGCGATACCTCGTCCAGGGAGCCGCCCTGCGGCTCGGGCGACTCGAACTTCCTCAGTATGAGGTCGGAGACCTCGTCCACGGCGGCGTCGATTATGTCCTGCACGTCGAAGTTGTCCGCAATCCCGGACGTCGCGTCGATGCTGAGCCCCTCCGACAGCGAGGTGTTGCCGGACACCCACGCCAGGGTATCCGCCAGCTCGTCGGTCACGCTCCTGAGGTTCCCGGGTATGGAGTCGAGTATCTCGCTGACTCCCCTGAGCGCCTGGACGGCCGCTGCGAGCTCGCCCGTTATCAGCAGGTAGTACTGGACGTTCTCGAGCCTGAGTATCGCCTTCTCGAGCGAGATGTCGGCGGCCTCGAGGAGGCCTATTATCCTCTGGACGTCCCTGTACTCTGAGACGTGGAGCGCCAGCCTGTCCTGGCGGCCGCCCGAGACCTCCGAGGATATCATGGACCTCAGCGACTGCTCGCGGTTCCTCATCCTGCCGAGCATCCCCGACAGCAGGTTCCTCCTCACCCTCAGGACCCGCAGCGCCTCGTCCAGGCTGGCGAGCGCGCGGGCCCTCCCGTCAGCCCTCCTCCTCCACGGCAGCCTCAACTCTAACCCCATCCTCGAGTCACCTCACCCTAAACAACTGATGTTGAGTGGAAAAAACTGGAGAGTGAGCTTGAAACGAGGGGAGCTTTTGGGACGCTCAGGACTTCTGGCCCAGCCCCACGCCCAGCCCGCTCTCGTAGCCGGTCGGGAGCTCGGGGAGCTTCTCCTTCATCCTCTGCTCGGCTATGGCCGAGGCCTCGGCGAGTATCCTCTCGGCGTCCTCGTTGGCGGCCTCGAAGTTCACGCTGAGACCGCCCATCTGCCCTGCCTCGACCAGTATGCTGCTCAGCAGGTTGTTTATCTCCGAGACCTCGCCCTCGGCCTCCGGCATCACGCTCATCAGGCCGGCCCTGACCTTCCTCACGACGCTCATCGCGGGCGCCAGCGTGACGACCACGTCGCCCAGGGTCGTCGCGGTGTTGAGCCTCAGCACTATCTGCTCGAGCGCGACCTTGGCCTGCTCGACCAGCTTCTCCATCTTCCTGAGCTCGGCCAGCTCGTTGGCGTAGACCGTGGCGTGGGTGGAGTCGTGCTTCTGGAGGTACCTCACGATGGTCTCGAAGAGCCTCTGGTCCCTGTCCTTCAGCCTGCTCGATAGGGAGTCGAGCTTGGATATCTGGATGTTTATCTGCCTTATTGCCTGCTCGAGGCGGTCCTTCAGGGGCCCCTCGGGGGCGATGCTGTCCTTTATCCTGGCACCAACGCCCTGCTTGGGCTCCTGCTGCCACCTCTTAGCGAAGTCGCTCATGTTCGGTGATCCCCCCTGCAGCATCATTAGATCTCGGTTTTGTCACCGGGATCTCGGGGAAGGCGGTGACAAAACCATTAGACGCGCGCGTCCAGCGGATCTGCCGCGCCAGAGCTTATCGGGGGCGCGCGCGAAGCGCGGCGTGGCGGAGGTGCTCGACAGGCTGAAGGAGCTGGGGCTGAGCGAGTACGAGTCGAGGATCTACGCCGCCCTGCTGAGGGGAGGGCCGGCGAAGATCGCGGACCTGGCGGTCAGGGCCGGCGTGCCCCGCACGAAGGCGTACGAGGCCGCCAGGTCCCTGGTGAGGAAGGGACTCGTGGAGATGCGCGGCAGGCCGCTCACATGCGCGGCGGTGGATCCAGATGAGGCGCTGGGCGAGCTCGTCGAGGAGGAGGAGAGGAGGGCCAGGAGACTGAGGAGGATCCTGGAGGAGCTCAGGAGGCTCGGGAGGGGCGCCGGGTCGGAGGGGCAGGAGGGGCGCTACTCGCTGATCGCGGGCTCGGCCATCCCGGAGAGGCTCTCCGGGCTCGTGTCCGGCGCCTCCAGGGAGGTGCGCGGGATACTGGACCACTGGGGCCTGGAGCTGGCGATCGCGTCCAAGAGGGAAATCAGCGCGGCCGCCCTCAGGGACGTCGACGTGAGGCTCGTGGTGGACGGGCTGGACGAGGAGTCCGCCAGGGGGCGCGAGCTGGCGGAGTTCGCCCGCGCGTCCCCCCACGGGGGCGGGTGGAGCGCGTTCATGTTCGACGGCAGGGCGGCGCTGCTGCTCGACAGCAGGGCGGGGGTCGGCATCCTGCTCGAGTCGCCGACCGTCGTGGGCGCGCTCGGCGCACTCTTCGACCGCATGTGGAGGGAGGGCATGCCGCTGGGGACGTTCCTGGAGCTCGTCAGCGCGGGGCTGCCGGGCGCCGCAAGCCTCGTGGAGGGGGAGGCGGAGGTCCTCGGCGGAATACTGGAGGCGGCGCTCTCGAGCTTCCCCCTGGAGGGGCTGGCGCCGCTGGCGGACGCCGCCTACGCGAGGTTCCTGAAGCTCATGCCGGAGGTGGACGCGGAGCCGCTGGAGGCCGCCATGGTGGTGTGGGGGGCCCTCGTGCGCGAGGGGCTGCCGCGCGCCTCAGTCAGGTACGACCAGCTGACGAAGATTGTGACGATCGAGTACGAGAGTCCCGCCAGGATGCCGCCCACCCCCTGGTTCCTGGCGTTCCTGGGCTACCTGAGGAGCAGGGGCATGGAGCCCTCGGTGATGCACAGCTCGACCGAGCGGGGCATGTCGATCATCCAGCTCAAGCTGCCGTCCAGGGCGCCGCTCATATGAACATGAGGAGGGCGCAGAGGGCCAGCGGTATCGTGAGGCCGGGCACCGGCCTGTTGACCCTGCGGAGGATCGCGAGCGTGATCGCCGAGCCGGCCGCCACGGCCGCCACCGCCGCCAGGGCCCAGGCCGGCCCCCTGGAGAGCTCGAGGGAGGAGGCGGCGAACGAGTAGAACGCGACGTCGCCGAGGCCGATCCTGACGTCGCCGACGTCCACCATGAGCACGTCCATGTCGGCCGGTATGCTCCTCAGTGGGCCGCGCGTCACGGCCAGCGCGTCGTAGGCAGCGAACGCCAGGAGGACGTAGGGCGTCCAGGAGAATGGCACGAAGAGCGCCAGCAGGATCCCCACCAGCACGCCGGCCGCCGTGTAGGACGCGGAGCGGGTCCGGGGGCGGCGAAGGCCGACCGCCACCGCCGCGGCGACGGCCGCGGCAACTCCGAGCCCGAGGGCGGCGGTGGCGCACGCGCCCGAGTAGGCGCAGAGCTCCAGGGCCGATGCGAAGGTGACGAGCACCGTGTAGGCGTCAAGGATCGTCCTCAGTTTTCCCCTGTAGTGCCTGACCACGTAGTAGGCGGCGGCCGCCGAGGCGGCCAGGGCCACGCTCAGGTACGCCGGCAAGAACGATAGCCCGAGGGACTCCTGGGGCGCCAGGTACGCGCGGTCCACCGGGCTCGAGAGGAGCGCGGCGGCGCCCGCGACGCCCGCCATGTACGCCGTCTGGGCCAGGAGGCCGAGGCGATCAGCCGACCTCAAAGTCCTGGCCGGCGGTGGGCACCTCCACCTTAAGGCCCTTGCCCCTGAGCTCCTCAGCGAACCTGAGCATGGGCTCCTCGTCGCCGTGGACCAGGATCACCAGGGGATCCCCGCGGATGTCCTCCGTGAAGAACTCTAGGAGCTCATCCCTGCCCGAGTGGGACGAGAAGTCGAACTTCCGGACCTCGGCCTTGACCCTGCTCCTGCGGCCCTCCTCGGGCAGCTCTAGCTCGCCCTTCTCGAGGAGCTTCCTCCCGGGCGTCTCCGGCGCCTGGTACGCGATTATGGCCACGCCGTTACGGTCCTCCTCGCTCACTCTCCTGCTGTAGAAGACGGACGCGCCGCCGACGAGCATCCCGGCCGGCGATATTATGACGCCGGGCTCCTTCACCACCCTCTTCCTCATGCCCCACGAGTTCACGTACTCGACGAAGTTCAGCGCGTCCTCCAGCGCCTCCGGATCCCTCACGTAGTCGGGCATCGAGGTCATGAGCTCGTTGACCTTCAGCGCCATCCCGTCCATGTACACGCGGTGCGGGAAGCGGTGCTTGCGGAGCACCATAGCCACCTCCTGGGCCCTGCCCACGGAGAAGGCCGGCACGAGGAGCGTGCCCTTCCTCTCGACGACCTCGCGCGCGTACTCGACGAACGCCCTCTCCTCCTCCTCGCGCGGCGGGTGGGGCGTCTGGGAGTACGTGGCCTCTGAGATGACCACGTCGACCTCGGGGAGGGGCCCGCGGTAGCCCCGCAGGAGCTCGGTGTCCCTGCGGTTCATGTCCCCCGTGTAGAGGACCCTGCGCGAGCCCTCGACGTAGATCATCGCGCTCCCGGGCACGTGCCCCGCGTCCAGGAGGCGGAAGGTGAGGTCGCCGACGCGGACGTCCTCCCCATAATCGACCGTCCTCACGCCGTCCGCGAACTTGGCCACCTCGTAGTCGGTGAAGGGGGACGCGTCCCCGCTCACCTTAACGAAATCGTGGAGCAGGAGCTCGGACAGCCTCGCGGTCGGCGGCGTTGAGTAGATCGCCGGGGACCTGCCCGGATCTATCTCGAAGAGCGGCGCCGCGCCGCTGTGGTCCAGGTGGGCGTGCGTTATCACGAGCGCGTCCAGGTCCCTGGGCCTCACGTGCAGCGGGAACGACGGCTCCCTGTTCCTGCCGTTGCCCACGGACACCCCGTAGTCCATCAGGATCCGGGAACCATCGTCCTCCAGGAGCACCGCGGACCTGCCGACCTCCCTGGCAGCTCCGAGCACCTTTATCCTCATTCCGCACATCTCCACAAACCTTTTAGCGGGCTCGATTCCCCCCTCGCCTATAAAGGCTTTTGGGTAGATCTGGCATGATCGAGGTGCTGCCGAGAGGCAGGTCGTTCGACGGGAAGACGCTGGTCGCCGGCTTCTACGGGATAGGCGCCACCGGGTACTACGCGGTGAGGTACATGGCGGAGGCGCTGGGGGCGCAGCGCGTCGCCTACGTGAGCTCGGACCTGACCGCGCCGATCTCGACATCCCGCCGCGGGAGGGTGGTGACGCCGGCGGAGCTCCACGAGGCGGGCGACCTCGTCTTCCTGAGGGTGGAGTTCCCGGTGCAGAGGGAGAACGAGTTCTCCTTCTACAGGGAGCTGGCAGCCTGGGTGGCGTCCGCCGGCCTCAGGGAGGTCGCGCTGGTGGGCGGGCTGGACTCGACGCTCAGGAGGGACGAGACGGACTACAGGGTGGTCTTCACGTCCGCGTTCGAGCCCAGGGGGATCCTGAGCGCGTCCAAGGCGCTTGAGGACGAGCTGATAATAGTGGGGCCCGTGGCCGTGCTGCTCAACGAGCTGGAGGCCAGGGGGTTCCCGGCTTACGCGGTGCTCGCGTACGCGAGCACGGAGAGAGTGGACCCGAGGGCAGCCGCGAACGCCGTGAGGGTGCTGAGCGAGATCTACGGGGTGAGCGTCAACACGGAGCCGCTGCTGACGTACGCGGAGAAGATAGAGAGCCAGGTGAAGCTGGAGATGCAGAGCGTGAAGCCGAGGGGCGAGTCCATCTACACCTGACCGTGCGACTCCGATACAGATACGCCCAGCTCCCTCAGGCGGGCGGCCAGCAGCGAGGCCAGCTCCCGGGACTCGGCGTCGGCCGAGATCACCCTTATCGACGCCGAGGAGATCCTCCAGCCCGAGAGAACGTCGGCCGCGGCTGAGGCTGTGTCCTCCAGCACGCGACGATCGATGTGCCCGGGCCCGGGCGAGGCGTTCTGGGAGAACGGGTAAACGTCGGACAGCCCGGGCGGGACAACGCCCAGGAAGGGCACCACGAAGTAGTGGTCATCGCCCATCGACTGGGCCGCGCGCGCGTCCACCGAGGGGGCGACGACCAGGACCACGGACCCGCCGCGCGGGGCGACGCGGCGGACGCGGGACCTGGCGGACTCCAGCTCCGGCCTCCTCACGTCCTCGGGGCCGAAGAGGAACGCCGCGCGCTTCTTGAAGAGCCTCGTGAACTCCGCGAAGTCGCCGGACGCCTCCACCATGAGGGACCTGATCCCGTGGAGGCTCGGGTGGCACCCGGTCTTCTGCATCAGGTACTCCCAGAGCCGCCCCTCCCTCAGGGCCTGCCTGACGTCGAGGAGCTCCTCGCGGAGCACGTATAGGTTGTGCCTCGCCAGCAGGCCGACCAGCTCCTCCCTAGGCAGCTCGCGGAGCTCGCGGAGGGAGTGCCTCGAGCATATCGGGCAGCTGCACGGCAGCTCGGAGAGCTCCCCCAGCTCCCTGACGCCGCACCTCGTCATGTAGCGCAGCTCGCGTGCGAAGAGCGCGTAGGACGCTGAGTCGAACGTGTCGGCGCCGAACGCGACCGCGAGCGCCATCGTGAGCGGGTGGCCCGCCCCGAAGAGGTGCACGGGCCTCTCGGGCGGCAGGTTCCTCTTCGCGGTGAGGAGGAGCCTCGCCAGCTCGACGAAGCGGTAGGAGTTCATCAGCTCGACCGGGCTGCCCACCGAGTAGACGTCGTAGGGCAGCGCGGAGGACTCCCTGGCGGAGCGCTCCACGAGGTCGAGGTGCAGGCCGCCCTGGATGGGGATGGCCCAGGCCATCCTGCCCCTCGTCCTCTCGACCACGGGGAGCGTCTCCCTGGCCGCCCTGAGGGTGGCCTCCACGGTCTCGGAGGCCCTCTCGCGGGGGGCCGAGGCGCCGGTGGGACGGTCCAGCACCACGGCCACGTCGCTGCCCATCTCCACCTGGTACTCCGCTATCGTCAGGGGATCGACGTCGACCTCCCCGTACTCCAGCACCTGGTAGCCGCCAGAATCGGTCATGAGGATGCCGTCGTAGCCGAGGGCGCCGTGTATGCCGCCGACCTCGGAGATCCCGTGGCCGTAGCGCCTGTAGGTTATGTAGCTGTTGGTCATCGCGGCCCCGAAGCCCATGGACAGCAGCTCGGGGCCCGGCACGATCTGTCGCACCGGGTGCATCACCGGGAGGAACGCGGGCGTCTCGACGCTCCGCGCCCCCACGGACAGGGTGCCGGCCCTCCCCAGGAGGTCGGTGTCCCTCACCCGCAGGCTCATCCCTGGGATCCCTTCTCCCTCATCTCCCTTACGTAGTCCTCGTAGATCTTCCTCACCTTCTCGGCCGCGGGGCCGGACCCCTCGACGACCCCGGCCGGGGTGACCTTGATCCTGTTCATCACGAATATCGCGCCTATGTCCTCCCTCAGGGTCACGTTCCCGGGGAAGGACTTGGAGAGGCGGTCGGCCAGCTCCCTCAGGTCGAAGACCTTCTCGACCAGGCGTATCTCCCTCACGGAGGAGCCGCTTATGATGAGCTTGTGGACGCCCGGCAGCTCGGCGGGCTCCAGCACCACGTCCAGCCCCTCGGACAGCGCCAGGAGGTTCCCGCTGTGGACCCGGCCGTCGCTGAGCTCGACCTCCACCTTCTTCCCGATGAGCGTGGATATCTCCTCCGAGAATCTCCTCGCGGCCACCGACAAACCGCGTTTTGGTCACAGCCGCCCCTTTTAGCTTCTCCGGTCGCGCTCGATCCAGGCCCCGTGGGACCTCGGGGAAGCACGCGGACCTCAGGGACGGGTCGCGCTCGCACACATCCAGCCAGTCCAGCCTCATCAGGGACGGAGGGCGGAACCCCGACGCGACGTCGCGGACCTCGGCTGCTAGGGAGGACGGGTCCCTCGCGGTGGCGTCAACCTCGTGCACGAGGCCCTCGCCGTAGACGCGGAGGGCCTCATCGAGGGTCACGCCCAGGGCCTCCGCGAGGAGGTTGTCCCTTATCTTGTCAGGGGGATAGCCGCGCTCGAGATACCTGGGGAGGAGCACGGCGGGCGAGGAGCGCAGGACGACCACTAGGAGCGCCCTCGACCGGGGGAGCACGGCGGGCACCAGCACGCCGGAGAGCGCGCAGAGTCCCCGCGGGGGCTCCAGCTCCATCCTGGACCTCATCACGTCGGTGTCGACGACGTACTCGGCGCTCGCCGCGTCGAAACCCAGGACGGCGCCCATCTCCCGGGCCAGCTCCAGGACTGTAGCGTGGCGGCAGCCCATGAGCGCGGCGAGCGCCGTCCCTAGCGTCTTCTTGCCGGTCGCGGGGGCGCCGGCTATCCCCACGAGGCGGCTCCGCGGCATCAGCGGCTCCCCCCGAGGGCCGAGTCAACGAGCGCGACCTCCTCGGGCGACAGCCTGAGGTCGACCGCGGCCGCCGCCTCCCTCACGTGCGATTCCCTCTTGACTCCCGGTATGGGCACCACGCGCGAGCCGCGCGATAGGAGCCACGCGAGCGCCACCTGAGCCAGCGTGGCTCCCCTGGCTGAGGCCACAGCGCGCAGCGCCCCGAGCACCGGGGCGACGCGCCCAGGATCGTACCTGCGCAGCAGCGCGTTGAGCCTGCCCACGAGGTGCGGCCCACGCCCCCCGTGCGCCAGGACGCCCTGGCCCAAGGGGCTGTAGGCTATCAGGGTTATGCCCTCCCTCTCCATGTAGGGGAGCAGCCCGCGCTCGGGGCCCCTCTCGTACGCGTTGTACTTGACCTGGTTCGACGCCACGTCGGACCTGGAGAGGTGCCGCCTGGCCTCCTCGAGCTGCCCGAGGTCGAAGTTGCTGACCCCTATCGCCTCTATCTTCCCGGCCTCCAGGAGCCTCTCCATCGCGGACATGTACTCGCGGATCGGGACGAGCGGGTTGGGCCAGTGGACCTGGCACAGCTCCACGCTGGAGATCCCCATCCTCCTGAGGCTCCCCTCGCACGCCCTGACTATCCCATCGCGCGTCAGGCGGTGCGGGCCTACCTTGGTCGCGATCACGAACTTGTCCCTCCTGCCCCTCACGAGCTCGCCGACCAGCTCCTCGGAGCGCCCCATTCCGTAGATCTCGGCCGTGTCCACGAGGTTTATCCCCAACTCCTCGGCCGCGTCGAGCGCAGCCCTCAGGTCGCCCGGGCCGTAGGTCCTACCCCAGCCCCACTCACGGGATCCCCACTGCCAGGTGCCTATGCCCACGGCCGACACGCGGATGCCGGTCCTCCCCAGCTCCCTGTACTCCACGCCCAGATTGCGCGATGGTCGCACATTAACCTGACCCGGCTTTCGTGGCGCGGCCCCCTCTGACGTATGCCGAGAACGAGACCGAGCCCACGAGGGTCGTTATCAGGGACATGAGGACCACGGCCGCGTAGAGGGTGTCCCCGATGATCCCGCTGGAGAGGCCGGCCAGCGCGATGGCGAGCCCCATCTCGCCCCTGGGCAGCATGCCCAGCGACGCGGAAACCGAGCTCCGGGCGTCCCTCGTGGCGCCGTACGCGAACGGGAACACGCCGACGAACTTGAGGGCGAGGGCCAGGGCGGATATGTAGAGGGCGAGGGCCAGGGCGGCGTAAGTGGAGAGGCGCAGGTTCACCTCGGTCCCCGCTATCACGAAGAACAGGGGGCCGAAGAGCGAGGACAGCCCAACCGCGAGGCGCCTGAAGCTCTCGGACAGCCTGCTCGATGAGAGCGCCACGCCGGCCACGTAAGCCGCTATTATCGGGGAGAACCCGAGGGTGACCATGGCGGCCACGAGCCCGAAGAGCGAGAGGAGGGCGAATGAGTAGGCGTAGCGCTCGCCGAGCGCGTTCGCGAACCTGGGGAGGACGGCTATGGAGACAGCCGATATCAGGGCCCACGCTATCAAGTAGTACAGGGCCACGAGCAGAACTTCGGATGGCTCGGCCCTCCCCGCGCTGGCCGCCATGGCCGTCGAGAGTATTATCAGCGCCACTACGTCGTCCACGGCGCCCGCGGTGAGCAGGAAGTCCAGCGCGGGCCCCGAGAAGCCCGTCTCGGCCGACACGGCGGACGCCACCGCGAGGCTCGTGGCGGCTGACGCAGCGCCGATCAGGAGGGCCGCGGAGGAGCCGGCGCCGCGCCAGAGAAGGGCGGCTATCCCCAGGAAGGGGAGGAGAGCCCCGAAGATGGCGCCCAGGAATCCCCACGGCCAGGCCCTCCTGAGCCCGGAGAGACCCTGCTCGAGCCCTGAGGCGAATATCAGCAGGATGACCGAGAACTGCGCGAAGAGCTCCACGTACCCGTTCAGGGAGATGAGCGGCATGCTGAGGGCCGCGTTGAGCACGGGGCCCAGGGCGTGGGGGCCCAGGGCCATGCCGACCAGGATCTCGCCCACGACCGCCGGGATCCCGAGCCTGGCGACCGCGCCGCGGGAGGCCTCGGCGGCGAACAGGAGCACAGATATCTCCAGGAGCGCCAGGTAGATCTCGCCCACCTGCACTGGATGGGTTCCGGCCTTCCGATATTAAGCTTGACGAGCCAGGCGCGAGCAGAGGGCGGACTCCATGGAACGGGTCGTGCCCCGGCCCCCGAGGTCGGGGGTGAGCGCGTCAGGATCGCGCTCCAGGAGCACGGAGTCCACGGCGCGGCGCACGGAGAGCGATGCCTCCAGGAGGCGGGCGTCCCCGCGCCTCGAGGAGAGCCACTCGAGGAGCATCGAGGCCGAGAGGACTATCGCGATGGGGTTCGCCAGGCCCCTCCCCGCTATGTCGGGCGCCGACCCGTGCGCCGCCTGCGCCATGGCCCAGGAGTCCCCGAAGTTCAGGGAGGGCGCGAGCCCCATGCTGCCGGCGAGGGCCGCCGCCTCGTTGGATATTATGTCGCCCCACTCGTTTGGCGCTACTATGACGTCGTAGTGGCCCGGATCGACCGCGAGCCTGTAGGCCAGCGCGTCCACGAGCTCCTCGGAGTACGACACGCCGGGGAACGACCTCGCGAGCGCCCTCGCCTCCTCGAGCAGCAGGCCGTCGGTCATCCTGAGGACGTTCGCCTTGTGGGCCACGGTGAGCGAGCGCCTCCTGCGGGAGGCCAGCTCGAACCCGACCGAGGCTATCCTCCTGCAGCCCCTCCTCGTCGAGACCCGGACGGCGAGGGCCACGTCGGGCGAGGGCATGAACTCGCCCGAGCCGGCGTGCATGTTGCGGTCCGCGTACGCGCCCTCCGTGTTCTCCCTGACGACGACCAGGTCGAACTGCCTGGTGGACCACGGAGGAGGCCTGACGGGCCTCACGTTGGCGTACAGGTCGAATGCCCTCCTTATCCTGCCCGAGGGGCTCGGGGACCCCGGGTCGCCCGGCGGGTAGGACCCGACGTCCAGGGGTCCCAGTATCAGCCCATCGCTCCTCGAGAGCTCCTCCAGGGTCCTCCCCGGGAGGCTGGAGCCGCTCGACCTGTAGGCGCTCCAGCCCACCTCGACGCGGACGAACTCCAGGAGGTCTCCGGCCGCCTCCCCCACGCACCTCACCGCGACCGGGACTATCTCCGGGCCTATCCCGTCCCCCTCGGCGAACGCGATCCTGTACACGCGCGGGCCGCGGGGCCGGGGGACTAAAACGATGCGCCTACCTGGCCCAGGCCCCCAGGAAGGACGATATCTCCCCCACCGGGTCGCCCGAGTTAGGGACGTAGACCACCATGAGGGCGTCCGCGCCGACGGACTCGAAGTACGCGAGCCTGGAGCGCACCTCCTCGACCGAGGAGGCGGCTATGAGGCCCGGCACCCGCCTGATCGCTTCCTCGGGGACCATCGATGCCGCCCTCCTGAAGCCATGCCTGGCATAGTTCTCCCTGAGCTCCTCCAGGGCGGGGCCGGCGCCCATCCTGGCGAACATCTCCCTGTAGTAGTCCGCCAGCCCGTAGAACGCGAAGTTGAGCCTGATCGCGTCCAGCGCCCTCCCGTAGTCCTCGCTCACCGAGACGCGCACTATGTCCACCAGCTCGACTGACCCGCGGGGCCTCCCGGCGGACTCCTCCCCCCTCCTGACGGACTCGCGGACCATCGCCATCTGGTCCGCATCGCCCAGGTTCGTCAGCACGCCGTCCGCGATCCTGCCGGCCAGCTCGGACATCCTGGGCCCGAGCGCGGCCAGGTAGAGGGGCACGCGGGGGACCGAGAACGCCATCCTGAAGCCCGAACTCCAGTGGAACCTGCCCTGCTGCGACGTCCTCCCCCCCTCCAGCGCGGTCCTCACGATCGAGGCGTACTCCTCGAGCGACCCCAGGGGGCTGCCGAACGGCCTGCCGTGCCAGGACGCCATGTTCCTGTTGCCCACCCCGAGCCCCAGGATGAAGCGGCCGCCGCTCAGTTCCTGCAGCGTCGCGGCGGCCATTGCGGCGGCCACGGGGCTCCTGGCGTGGATGTTCATTATCGAGGAGCCGAGCCTGATGCGCGCGGTCCTCAGCGCGGCGGCCCCGAGCACGGCCACGGGGTCCCTGCCGTTCGACTCGCCCCTCCAGAAGGCGCGGAAGCCCGCGGCCTCCGCCAGCTCGGCAGCCCTGACTATGCCCGCCGCGGGGACGCGCTCCGTCGAGTCGACCTGGAAGTCGTACTCCACGTGCGCCGGAGGGCGCGTCGACCTATTAACTGTTGGGCTTGAAAACGGCCGGGAAAACGCGTTTTCGCGCGGCTACCTTTTTACCCGGCGGGCGCGCACCGCGAGCGTGCCCAGGGTGGTCGCGGACCACAGGGAGGAGCAGTCGGAGATACCGGAGATCCTGAGGGGGATGGGCGTCGAGGTCGAGTTCAGGATGCTGGACGTGGCGGACTACCTCGTCGCGGACGAGGTCGCCGTGGAGCGCAAGTCCGCGCACGACTTCATGTCGTCCATCTACGACGGCAGGCTCTTCAGGCAGGCGGCGGACCTCGCGGGCAGCTACGAGGTCCCCGTGATAGTGGTGGAGGGCGACCCCTCCGACGTCGAGCCGATGTTCCGCAACGAGAGGGTGTACTACGGGGCGCTCGCGTCCCTCGTCATGGACTTCGGCGCCAGGATCCTGTTCACGTCGGGCCCCGAGGGCACCGCGGTGTTCCTGGAGAGGGCGGCCGCGAGGGCGGAGGAGGAGGGGCGGAAGGGGCCGCGCGTCGTCAAGCGCATCAGGGGGGGCATCGCGCAGGCGCAGCTGTACCTCGTGGCGTCTGTCCCCGGGATAGGGCCGAAGCTGGCCGACAGGCTCCTCAGGCGCCTGGGATCCCCGGCCGCTGTATTCTCGGCCTCCGAGGGGGTCCTGGCCAGGATCATAGGCGAGAAGAGGGCTAGGAGGTTCAGGGAGATCCTGGACAGGAAGTACGAGTCCGCGCTGAGCGAGGAGGGCTCGCAGGCGAGGCTGGGGTGACTGAGCGATGAGGGCCCCTTAGGGGAAGGTAGTAGACTAGATCCCGTGGGTCAGGTAGTCTATCCTCCCGCCGTCCACGACGAGCACCTGGCCGGTCACGTACTCGGACTCCGGCGACGCCAGGAAGAGCACCGCGGAGGCCACGTGCTCGGGCCTCCCAGTCATCCCGAGCATGGACCTCGACCTGAAGAAGGACCTGACGGACTCAGCCTCCTCCGGCGGGCGACCGCCCACCGTCATGTCGGTCTCCACCCAGCCGGGCGCCACGGCGTTCACCCTTATCCCGTAGGGGGCCAGCTCGTACGCGAACCTCCTGGTGAGCGCTATGAGCGCCGCCTTCGTCGCGGCGTAGAAGGTGCTGCCGGCCACGGCGGTCCCTATCCCGGCGTTCGAGGCCACGTTCACGACGACGCCCCTGGTGGACTTGAGGTCGGGCAGGGCCTCGAGCGTCGCGTTTATGGGGCCCATGACGTTCACGTCGAACATCCTGCGGAAGGCGCGCTCGTCGAAACCCTCGACCGGCATCAGCTCCATGATCCCGGCGTTGTTCACCAGGACGCTCACGGGGCCGAGCTCGGACCTGACCCTCTCTAGCATGGACCTCACCTCCTCGCGGCTCGAGACGTCGGCGCGCACGGCGATGCCGCGGGCCGCGGCGGCAACCTCCTCGGCCTGCGCGCGGCCGCGGAGATAGTTGACGGCCACCCTGGCGCCCGCCGAGGCCAGGGTGAGGGCTATCGCCCTCCCGATCCCCCTGGACGCCCCGGTGACCAGGGCGATCCTGCCCTCCAGAGGACCCGGCACGGGCGGCGCGCGCGCCGGGCGACCTATTAAGCTCTACGCGACGACCGCGGCGCGCGCGGATCCATCCGGCAGGAGGGAGCTGCGGGCGTGCCGCAGCATCCTCTCCAGATAGTTCACGTCCGGCTCCTCGTGGAACACGTAGCTGCCCATGGAGGCCTCCACCAGCTGCGCCGGGAGGCCGATCAGCTCCGCGTACGCGGCCACGTCGGCCGACCTAGCCCTCGAGATGGCGGAGGCGGCTATCCTGGATATGCGACCGTAGTCCCCCGAGACGCCGGAGTTCGCGGATAGCAGGCAGCAGCTCTCCACCTCGCACGGCTCCACGCGGAGGCCCGAGGACGCCGCCATCGAGATGTATGGCTCCCAGAGTACCCCCTCGCGCGCGCCGCCCGAGAGGAGGCGCGCCAGGATGTCGCCGGCGCCCGAGGCGTACCTCCTGGGGCCCTCCAGGCCCTCGCGCTCCGCGCACAGCTCCGTGTTGGACATGCGGATCACGGCGTGGCCCGAGCCGTGGGCGGCGCGCGCTATCCCCATCCCGCCGCCGCTCCCTCCCCCTATTATCTCGACCCTCCCGCCGCTCACGCGGTTCGCCACCAGCGCGGTGAGGGCCGGGACCATGGCCAGCTGGATCCTGCCGGACATTAGGTCCTCGGCCTCCCTCCAGGCGTCGTCGTAGACCACGACGCGCACGGGACCGTAGATGTCCCTGAGGCCCCTCAGGATCCCGAGGACGTAGGGGTACTCTGCGGCCCTCATGATGCCCATAGCGATCACGCGCCTGGGGGAGCTCGACGGGCGCGCCAGGAGCACCCCCCCGAGCTCCCTGAGCTCCAGGAGGCCCAGGGAGCTCAGCCTCCTGAGGTGCCTGAAGACGACGGCCTTGCTCCTCCCGGTGGACCTGGATATCTCGCTCAGCGTGAGCTCCCCTCCCTCCGCCACGGATCCGTAGATCTCCAGGTCCAGATCGTCGATCCCGGAGGGCCTGCGGGGCATAAGAGGAACTATCGTGCGCAACGTTTAAGGGTTATTATTGAAACACCCGTTCTCCAAATGGTGCGCGGGCCCGAGAGGAAGGGGATCGAGCACGTCGAGGACGCCGAGAGGCACGGCAGGCCCATCAGCACCCTGATCGTGTGGTTCGCGTCGAACCTAACCATAGCGGACTACGCCCTGGGATCCGTCCTGTACGGGCTCCCGCTGGCGTGGGTGTGCGCGATAATCATCGGTGCCAACTTGGCGGCCGGCGCGGTGCTCGGGGCGGCCGCCGCCATGGGCCCTGGGTTCGGGCTCCCGCAGATGGCGATATCGGCGAGGGTGTTCGGGCGCGCCGCCAACAAGGCGTTCGCGACAGCGCAGTGGCTCTCAACGATAGGATAGTTCTCCGTGAACACCATAATAGCAACGCAGGCGCTCCTACAGGTAGCCGAGATCCCCTACTGGACCGGGGCGCTCCTGACGGTGGCCGTGATGGCCGCCATCGGCATCTACGGGCACGACGCGGTGCACGGATTCGAGCGCGCCATGTCGATCCTGCTGGGCGCGATGTTCGTGGCGCTGTCCTACGCGGCGGTCCGCGCGGCATCGGGCGCGCTCCCCCACTATCACGCATCGCCCAGCCCCTTCATGGCGGCCATCGCGATCGCGTCAGTGTTCTCGTACCTAGCGAGCTGGGCGCCGTACGCGAGCGACTACTCGCGCTACCTGCCGGAGGGAACCAGCCGGAGGAGGCTCGCGGCCTACGCTATGGCGGGCGGCGCCGTGGCCAGCGCGTGGATAGAGCTCGTGGGCACCGCGATCTACGTGGCGGCGGGCAACCCATCGCTCGACATGATGAGCGCGACCGTGGACGTGGTGGGGAGGATCTGGGCGCCGGCCGTCATGGCGGCGATATTCCTGGGCGGCCTAGCGGCGAATGCGCTGAACCTGTACTCGAACTCGGTGTCGGCTCAGGCCATCAGCGCCAGGTTCAGGCGCATCTACGCGGCAGCGGCCGGCGCGGCCATAGGGTACGGTCTCTCAATACTCGGGGGAACGTACGTCGCGTTCACGTCCTTCTACGAGGGGTTCCTCCTGCTCCTTGACTACTGGATAATGCCGTGGGCCGGCGTGCTCATAGCGGCGGTGTACGCTGGGAGGTGCGGCGGGGCGCGGGAGGCGGTCCTCTCGTACGTCCTGGGGATAGCGGCGTCGACGCCGTTGCTAACAGCTCCAAAA